>SCTG01000133.1 GCA_004298335.1 Nitrospirota bacterium | reverse complement strand
GCGGCGTTGACGATCCGGTCGCTGCCCACCTCGTGCGGATTGGTGTATCTGATGGTCAAGCCAGTTTCCATCTCGGGGGAGACGATCAAGGGTAGACAGTGAAAGTAGGTCTCGGCCAGTTCTTCGAACAGGGGCGTCAGCGGAGGGACAACGCTGGACAGGATGACGCCGTCCACGCGTTCCGGGCTGATGCCTTCCACGCGCAGAAGATCCAGCAGGAGGATGGCATACTCGTCGGTCGTCTTGGAGTGGTCGGTACCGATGCGCCAGTCGGCGACGAGCCGGTCGCCGTCGAAGATGCCCCAGACGATGTTCGAGTTCCCGATGTCGATCGCGAGCAACATATGCTACCTTAAGTGTACGACATCGCCGGCCCGGATTTCGAGGATTTTCCCTTCCCCGGTGCGCAGGCGTAGCGCGCCGTCCGGCGCAAGCCCTTCCGCGGTGCCTTCCATCCGGCCGCTTCCGACCAGCTCGATCCGAACATGTTTTCCAAGAGTGACGCACAGGGCCGCATAGGCGTCGGCAAGATCGGCGGCCCCGTGGTTGCATAGCTGGTCGTGGAGACGCTCCAACTCTTCCAGCAGCGCGGCCAGGAGAGGAGCCCGCGCGAAGGGGTGTCCGGCTTCAACCGAAAGCGAGGTTGCGGAGGAGCGCAGGTCTTCCGAAAAGGCCTTGAGCGGCATGTTCACGTTGAGCCCAATCCCTATCACCACAGCCCTTGCTCCTGCCTGCCCGCTGCCGAGTGCTTCGACCAGGATACCAGCCAGTTTTCGTTCGTCCCCATCCCGTGAAACGAGCACGTCGTTCGGCCATTTCACCTTGACGGGGAGAGTGGTCACGGCCCTGATGGCGCGGACCGTTGCGACCGCCGCCAACAGGGGAATCCAGGTGAGCGCAGGGGAGGCGTGAGCCTGCGTCAGCAGGATGGAGGCATACAGGTTTAGGCCGCGCGGGGAAGCCCAGGGCCGCCCCAGCCGCCCGCGGCCCGCCGTCTGGGACTCGGCGACCACGACGGTGCCGTGCGCGGCGCCCGCGCGCGCGAGGTCGGCCAGGAGTCGATTCGTCGAGTCCACTTCTTCATGGACGGAGAGGGTGGCGCCGAGTTGGCGGGTCTTCAGGTGCGCGCGAATCGTTTCGGCCGACAGGGGAGAATCCGGCGGAGGCGTCACCGCGGGACGATGTCCATGCTGAAATCGGCGGCCGGCGCCGAGTGTGTGAGCGCGCCGACCGAAATCAAATCCGGGCCCGCCGCGGCGATCTCCCGGACGGTGGCCAGCGAGACGCCGCCGGAGGCTTCGGTCACGGCGCGCCGCTTGATCAGTTCGACAGCCTTCCGGATTGTGGGTGCGTCCATGTTGTCCAGGAGGATGATGTCGGCGCCTCCATCGAGCGCGGCCTGCACCTGCTCGAGCGTCCGGACCTCGACTTCGATTTTCAGGCCGTGCGGGGCCCGCCGTGCCCGTTCTATGACCAGCCGGCACGCGTGCGCCACGTCGCCGCCGGCCAGCGCGAGGTGGTTGTCTTTGATCAGAATGCCGTCCCCGAGGCCGTACCGGTGATTGTGACCTCCGCCGAGCGTCACGGCCCATTTTTCCAGCGCCCGCAGCCCCGGTGTCGTCTTTCTGGTGTCCACGATTTTGACGTTCAATCCCTTGACCGCTTCGCAGAATTTCGCCGTCAGCGTGGCGATGCCGGAGAGCCGCTGCAGGAAGTTCAAGGCCACGCGCTCGCCCTTCAGCATGGAACGGCCGTCGCCGGTAATGGTGAGCGCCGTGGTTCCGTGCGGGATGCGATCGCCGTCCGCGGCGTTCGGAGCGCATGCCAGGGAAGGATCCACTTGCCGGAAGACTTCGACGGCGAGAGCCATGCCGGCGACGACGAGTCCGTCGCGTTCCTCGGCGACGATCGTGCCGACAGCGGGGACGGTTTTGGGGAATAGGGCCTGCGTCGTCACATCGCCCGCGCCGAGGTCTTCGACCAGAGCCCTCGCGACGATGTCCCGAATGTTCACGCCGAGCCTCCGGCCAGCGCATTGAGGCGCCGAAGCTCACCGGCGAGCTTGGCATGCTCGGCGCGGCATTCATCATGGCGCGCCTGTGTTTTCTTCAGGACGTCCGGAGGCACTTTCGCCACGAAGTCCGGCTTCGAGAGCTTCTTTTCATCCTGCTCAATTTGCGCGGCGAGCTCTTTCATGCGCTTCTCGATCCGGGCTTTTTCCTTGCCGATGTCAATGAGCCCGGCGAGGTCGACGCCGACTTCGACAATCGAACCTCCGGGGAAGACAATGGAAGTCGTGGCGGCGGACGCGAGATGCGTGATATCTGTTCCGATGGTGAGCGTGCCTGCCCTGGCGAGCGATGCGATCAGGCCTTGGTGAAGCCGGAGGGATTGCTCAATCGCATGCGTCGGCGTCGCAACCGTCACCGCCAACTCTTTCGACGGAGCGATCGCCTGAATGCCACGGATCTCTCGTATCCCAGCCACCACCTTAAGGCTGCCTTCCAGCTCTTGCTCGATGTTTTCTTTGACGAACGCGGTGTTTTGCGCCGGGTACGGCGCCATCATGACGCTGTCGCCGGCATGCGGAACGGCCTGCCATATCTCCTCGGTGATGAAAGGCATAAAGGGATGGAGGAGACGCAGGACGGTCTCGAAGCTTTCGACGAGAGTGGCGCGCGTATGCGCGGCCTGTACAGAATCTTTTTCGGCTAAAGCCGGTTTGGCAAGCTCCAGATACCAGTCACAATACTCGTGCCAGATGAAATGATAGGCAGCGTTGGCCGCTTCGTCAAAACGGTACGCTTCAAGGGAGCCGTTGACTTCCCCGATGCACCGATGGAGCCGGCTCATGATCCAGCGGTCGGCGATGGGCCTTTCAGCCAACGGAGCTTCCGCGCGCGGGCCCTCCAGGTTCATCAGGATGAACCTGGCGGCGTTCCAGAGCTTGTTGGCGAAGTTCCGGTAGCCCTCGATCCGCTCCTCCGAGAGCTTGATGTCACGGCCGGGGGAGGCCATCGCGGCGAGCGTGAATCGCAGTGCATCGGTCCCGTACTTGTCCATTACTGCCAGAGGGTCGATGACGTTCCCCTTGGATTTGCTCATCTTCTGGCCTTCGGCGTCCCGAACCAGTGCATGGATATAGACGTCCTTGAAGGGGGCCGGTCCCATGAACTTGAGGCCCATCATGATCATGCGCGCCACCCAGAAGAAGAGGATATCGAATCCGGTGACCAGCGTGGATGTGGGGTAGAACTTTTGAAGCTCCGGGGTCTGGTCCGGCCAGCCCAGCGTCGAGAACGGCCACAGCGCGGAGGAGAACCAGGTGTCCAGGACGTCAGGGTCCCTGACAAAGTCGTGCTGGCCGCAATCCGGACAGTGCGAGGGCGCCGTTCGGGCCACGACGGGCTTGGCATCCGACGTGATCGTCAATGACTTGGGCGAAGAGGTTTCGAGGATGGCCTCCGCGTTGCAGTTCCGACAGTACCAGGCCGGGATCTGATGGCCCCACCAGATCTGCCGCGAGATGCACCAGTCCTTGATGTCCCGCATCCAGCCGAGGTAGTTGTTCGTCCATTGTTCAGGGATCAGACGGACCCGCCCCTCTTCGACGGCCTTGATCGCCGGCTCGGCGAGCGGTTGGATCTTCACGAACCATTGCGGCGAAAGATAGGGCTCCACGACCGTCTTGCAGCGATAGCATTTGCCGAGCGCCATGGCGTGGTCCTCGACCTGGGCCAGAAATCCGCCTTTCTCCAGCGCGTCGACCACGAGCGCCCGGGCCTTCAGGACCGGCTGGGACGTGAGGCGCTCGCGGAGCGCCTCTTCCACCTGCGCCTCGCGCAGACCGGACGCATCCATGCGCGCGTGCTGATCGAAGACGGCCAGCCGGGCCAGGTCGTGGCGGATCCCCGCCTCGAAGTCGTTGAAGTCATGGGCGGGCGTGATCTTGACCGCGCCGGTGCCGAATTCCCGATCCACGAGGATGGAATCTCCCACGACCGGGATGCGGCGCTGGGTCAGCGGCAGCGCGATTGTCCTTCCGATGAAGCGGTTATAGCGGGGGTCTTCGGGGTGAACGGCCACGCCGGTATCTCCCAGCATGGTCTCGGGCCGCGTCGTGGCAACGGTCAGATGCGTGGCCGGATCGTCCGCAAGCGGGTAGCGGATGTGGTAGAGCTTGCCGGCGGTGTCGTGGTGCTCCACTTCGATATCGGAGAGGGCCGTGAGGCAGCGGGGGCACCAGTTGATCAGGCGTTTCCCGCGGTAAATCAGGCCGTCTTCATGAAGACGGACGAACACTTCGCGCACGGCTTTGGACAGGCCGTCGTCCATCGTGAACCGCAGCCGGTCCCAGTCGCACGAAGACCCCAGCCGTTTGAGCTGCTCGATGATCGTGTCGCCCGATTGCGCTTTCCAGTCCCACACCCGCTGAATAAACCGGTCCCGTCCGAGCTTGTCCCGCGAGGAGCCCTCCGTCAGCAACTGTTTCTCCACGACGTTCTGCGTGGCGATGCCGGCATGGTCGGTCCCCGGCACCCACAGGGCGTTTCGGCCCTGCATGCGGCGCCAGCGGATCAGGATGTCCTGGATGGTATTGTTCAGGGCGTGCCCCATGTGCAGGGAGCCGGTGATGTTGGGAGGCGGAATGACGATCACATAGGGAGAACCGTCCATCGTCACGGAGGCATGAAAATAACCACGTTCGGACCAGGTCCGGTACCATCGCGTTTCAACCTGTTTCGGATCGTAGGATTTTTCCACGGGGTGTTATCCTAGCACGGGAGCGGAAAAGACGGGAAGGGAGACAGGGGGACGGTCGCTCAGACCTCGGCGGTCAGGCGCTCGATTTCTTTCTTGACGGCGGCCTCGGCATGGTCCTGCACGATTTCGCGCGCGACCTTGTCGATGATTTCTTGGGCAAGCTGGCGGGTTATTTCCTGAACGGTTTCTTTGATCAGGACCTTCTCTTCGGCGATGGCTTTTTCCACCAAACCAGGCAGGGCGTCCCGCACCATTTTCCCTGCCATGTCCTCCGCCAGTTTGGAGAGCGCAGAGGTCAGTGGCGTCAGGTCGAGATCGGCCGGATCCTCTGCCATAGCGACGGCTCCTTATGCAAGATCGTGGGAGGGAATCTCCCGATGCATATCTCCGTTGGCCACGCTAACAAAGGCTTCTTCCAATGTCAAGATTTGGCGCATTGACAAGCCTTATCAATGGGGGCAAAATCGCGTATTCCGCGACTCGTCGGGAAGCTCTCCGGTCGCCCGATTTAAGCGATGGGGTGCCTGATATGGTCTATGGGAGGGTGGCGCAGCTGTGAAACGGGTTGTGGTGCCGCTCGCTCACGGATTTGAGGAAGTTGAAGCCGTCACAGTCGTGGACATCCTGCGCCGTGCAGGGATTTCCGTGACTGTAGCGGGGGTTGAGCCCGGGTCGCCTCCGGGTGCCATTGAGGGGCGGACAGGGATCAAACTCGTGCCAGATGTGGCCATAGATGAGGTGAAGGGGCCTGATTTTGACATGATTGTCTTGTCTGGAGGCCTCCGAGGGACGCAAACCCTTCAGAAAGACGCTTGCGTGGCCCGACTTTTGCCTCTCTTTCAAGCCGAGGAGCGGTATATCGCCGCCATTTGTGCCGCCCCGACCGTGCTTGCTACCCACGGAATGATCGCCGGACGGAGGTTGACGAGCCATCCGTCGGTCAGAGAGCAGCTTTCCGGTGCGGTTTATGATGAGGGTCGGGTGGTGGTAGACGGTCGGTTGGTGACCAGCCGCAGTCCCGGAACGGCGATGGAGTTTGCGATGGCTCTCGTGGAGATCCTGGTGGGCCGACAGAAGATGGAAGAAGTCAAGCAAGAGGTGTTGGCGAAAGTATAACGGCAATGAATGGTCGATGTACGGCTCATGCAGGGCCAGCGACCGCGGCAGTCAACTCACAAAGGAGGACGACGACATGGATACGAAGAAGATGACAGCAATCGGTCTGGCCCTGATGTTGGCGGTGGGAGGCGCGTCGCTGGGCGCAGTCTCCATCGCGCAAGCCCAACTGGCGGCTCCTGACGCCAAGTCCGAGGGAAAGAGCGATAAGAAGGACATCAAGCAGGGCGACAAGGCGCCGGTCGCCGAAGAGGGGAAGACCCGCGGTTTCAAGAAGGGCCAGAAGCCGACGGAGACCATGGGCACGATGGGCAAGGAGAAGACCAAGGACGGCGCCAAGCCGTAATTGCCTTCTGATTGTAGCGCAGCACTGCATAACAGACCATAATCAAGGAGGACGACGACATGGATACGAAGAAGATGACGGCAGTGGGTCTGGCCCTGATGTTGGCGGTCGGTGGCGCGTCGCTGAGCGCGGTTTCCGTCGCGCAGGCGGATTCGAAGAAGTCCGAAGCGGCGGCTGAGAAGAAGGACATCAAGCAGGGCGAGAAGCCTGCGGAGGCCGAAGAGGGGAAGACCCGCGGTTTCAAGAAAGGCCAGAAGCCGACGGAGACCATGGGCACGATGGGCAAGGAGAAGACCAAGGACGGCGCCAAGCCGTAATTGCAGGTCGTTTCCAGCGAACGGCGCCGAGTCTTTCGAAGACCGGCGCCGTTCTTTTTTGCCCTCACATCTTCAGGCGGAACCGCCACGGTTTGGCGGCCCAGGCTTTTGCATAGTCCACGCCGATGCGGGGGAAGGCTCCGATCCTGGCCCGGCGAATCCGGTTTCCGCGATCTTCGATCCACAGGGCCTTGCCGCTCGTCAGGTCGTGATAATTGAGTTCACGGTCTATCTGGAACGAGCGGCAGACGCGGCCGGGGCCGTCAATGAGTGCGCTTGTATCCTGCACCGCCCTGATCAAAACAGCCGCCGGAAAGTCGGCGCGTTCCGTCACCACGTTCAAGCAGTGGTACATCCCGTAGATCAGATAGACGTATGCCAGGCCGGGCGGACCGAACATCACCTCCGTGCGCTTCGTGCGGCCTCGGGAGGCATGGGAGGCGCGATCGCGAAATCCGACGTAGGCCTCCACTTCGACGATTCGCCCGGCCCGCCGGCCCGCGGACGTTTCACGCACCAAATATTTCCCCAGCAGACTTCGGGCCACCTGAAGGGTCGGCCGCGCATAGAACGAGGCGGGCAGGACGCGGACGTTCCCTCCAAGGTCCTTGCGCATTTGGGAAACCAACTGGGTGACGTCGCTCCTCCGGTGGCGCTGGCATGGTAGGAAAAAAGGGCGAATCTTGCAATCCCTCAATCCATTTGGTAGTCAATGGTCTGCCGACTGTTGTATCTTTCGAGAGGATAGCGGCCTCCAAAGGCTGGAACGTCGAGAGGGGAGGACCTGATGCCGGCTCGCGTATTCCGGATGATTGTCCTGGTTGCCTGTCTGCTCGGTGGGTTTTTCCCAGACATCCACGCCGGCGCGCTTTTGCCGGCGGAGCCCGAGGAGAGCCTGCGTGTAGATGAATTGCTTGATAACGAATCGCGGCTCTATTTGATGCTGTATTCCCTCAACGGCGACGGGAAAGTGGATTACGTCACCGGTCGCCATATCCATGAACAAAACCGCAATGAATTCGGCAACCCGGTCTACTACGCCGCGCGATTTCCGTTCTTTTATTGGTGGAATCACACGCTTTGGGTGGACCAGGAACAGGATGGCGTGAACGGGAACGAGGTGGTGTACCAGGAAAACGTCGACTTCGATCGGACCCGGTACAAGCCGTGCCTGTTCAACGGACAACCCTGCTGAGTCAACAGTAACCCTCCCCTGGCACATAGAGAGTTACTTTTGAGCATCCCGGGCACAGCGGAAACCAATGGTGGCCGAACGTTGTTCCGGTACCGCGCCGTTCCGAGTCGCCGTCCGCAGCATGGGGGGGTTGCTTTTCCAAGAACCCCCGCGAAGCACCTTGTACCGCCCGGTCGTGGGACCCGGCGGGTTGCGTTCGGGCATGATGACATAGTAGTCAGAGCCAAACCAATCCTGCACCCATTCGGCCACGTTGCCGGCCATGTGGCGAAGTCCATAAGGACTCTGCCCTTTTTCGCCGCTGTCCACGGCGGCGATGATGGGGATCTCGTGGGCGTGATGTTGGCCGAATACCGCCAATCCCTGTGTCGGTGGTGTCTGCCCCCAAGGAAAAAGTAGGCCCTCGGCCCCGCGAGCGGCTTTCTCCCGTTCCGCTTCCGTTGGGAGGCGTTTCCCATGCGAACTGCAGAATGTTTCGGCCTCGAACCAAGTCACGTAGAGGGCAGGCCAACGGGCCAGAACGTAATCGGGCATGAAGTGGATGGTGATGACATGCCAGAGTAATCGTTGCAATTCCTCAGAAGGTGGGTGCCGTTGTTGTTCAAGGAAGGCCAGATATTCCGCAAGACTCACCTCGTCGCGATCCATGTCATAGCTGTCGAGCCAGATACGCCTCTGTGGCAATTCTGTATCGTCATATTGGCTTTCCAGGCCATACGGATCATCGTCCTTGCGGACAGTGCCCATCAGAAACCACCCTTCCGGAATTCTGACTGTGGGCGAAGACTGGGCGAGTTTTGCGATCGAAACCAAGTGCGGAGGCAGTTCGTCAGTCTGAGCAGGCTGCCCTGCAGAGGGTACTCCAAGAGCGAGGAGTGCACTGAAGAGCCAGAAGAGGCCCCGTCCGCTTCGTTGCATGACGCCGTTCTCATTTCTTGATATTGCGGGCTTCACGCACCTATTGTAACCTTCAAAAGTGCTTGACAGCCAATCCCGTGGTGGGTTAAAAATCATCCTCTCTGGACTGCGGAGAGAGCCTTATAAGGTTGAGTATGCCGAAGCAAACGCCGTGTATCTTTCCCTTGAAATTTATCCGGGCCACACCGCCCATCAGTTAATCGAATGCGCCTGTATTTGCTGTTGTTTTTGATTGGCAGCAAGTTTTAGAAAGTCATGTTGTTCAGGAGGCCAGTCCATGAAAACGTTAGACGCCCGTAGTACGCTTTTTCATCAGATTCTTCCTTCAGCCGTTCTTGCCGTCACGCTTGCCTTGCCCCTCGGTGTTCTTGCTGCAGATGATATGGATACCCATGCGGGGCACGACGTCAACCATGCCGCCATGGGCATGGTTGATAACTCCAAGGAACCGTGGGCGCAAAAGCTCAAGGGCCAGACCATCGTAGAAGACGCCATGTCGGGTCGAGCTTCCCGATCTGCACTGGTCGAGATGCAACACAACCGGCTTATGGAACAGATGACCCGGCAGGTACAAACAGGCCAAGCATCGAATACCGGCATGTTTAACGGCATGTCCACGATGCACCAGTACGATGGCCAGGGGTATCTTCTGGCGTCCCAGCCGGACGCCGAGCCGGTGTCGGTCCCGGGCGGTCGTTGTCCCGCGACAGCGCCTGTCAAGAAGTACGACGTTTCGGCAATCAACATTGAGATCACCCTGAACCAGTGGCTCGATTTCTACCCCGGGTACATGTATGTCCTGACGGAGAACATCGAGAAGGCACGGGCCGAGGAAGCCAAGAACAAGGCGGCGAGGGAAAACGAAAAGGACCAGTACGATCCAGGGGCTGTGACCAATGGGATTCAAGGGGATTATATTCAACCGCTCGTCATCAGAGGGAACCAGGGCGACTGCGTGAAGATCACTTTACGGAACGCCCTCGAGGGTGGCGAAGCTGTCAGTCTCCATATCCATGGTTCGAGCATGATCATAAGTGCGACCGGAAAGCCCGCGACGACGACCAATACGGATTCGATCGTGGCAAAGGGGAAGAGCGTGGATATGGAGTGGTACATCCACCCTCAGACCCAGGAAGGTGGCCGCCAGTTCCATACCTATAGCAATGACCGCGAACTGACGGTCATGGGCATGTTCGGAACTTTCGTTGTGGAGCCGAAGGGGTCCAAATATCTGGATCCTCTTGGAAAGGGTGAGCCCACTGAGATGCGAAGCGGTTGGCAAGCGATCATACAAAACGGCGCGGGGCCGGACTTTCGTGAATTTGTATTGATTTATCATGAGGTCGGCGATGAAGCCTTCCGTCCGGTTAATAAAAAGGGAGATTTTCTTCCGCAGCGTGACCCGTTGACAGATGCCTATCGACCCGGGGGCCGGGCACTCAATTATCGCAGTGAGCCGTTCGGCATCAACAATATGCATGTTCAACACGAGTACTTCGGGTTCGAGGACGAATCCATGGGGTACAGCTCCTATACGTTTGGAGATGCCCCAACCACGATTCCTCGATCTTATATGGGCGATCCTGCCAAGTTCCGCCTGATTCATGGTGGCTCGGAGGTGTTTCACTCTCATCATCCGCACGGCGGCACTATCCGTTGGCTGCGGAGCCCACGGTCCAGCGACGAGATGCCGCTCTGGTTTGCGGCAAAGGACGGGCCGGTCAAGTACCCGGTGGTTCGCACGAAGTCTGATCGGGTGGACGTACAGGTGATCGGACCGTCAGAGGCCTTCGACCTAGACACCGAGTGCGGTTCGGGTCTGTGCCAGCAGTTGGCAGGGGACTTTCTGTTCCATTGTCACGTCGCCCACCACTATGTAGCCGGGATGTGGGGCTATTGGCGGGTGTACAACACCATGCAGCAAGGTGAGCTACGCACTGATGTGATGCCCGACCTCCGTGAATTGCCGGATCGCAAAGGCCGGATGAAATTCGGGGTGTCGTCGGACAAGCTGGTTGGCAAAAAGGTGGATTGGTTCGGGAAGACTTTCCAGATCGTCGAAAAAGGGAAGACCAACTGGAAGAGCACCCCAGCCGTCGTCACGATCAAGGACTGGGTGGAGATGCAGTTGCCGACACAGGGCAAGCCTGGCCATAAAGATGATGAGAAGGGACAGATCGTTTCGTACGATGCGACCGTGCTGGATTGGAATTGGAAAGACACCACGGCTCTGACCGAGAAAGAGAGCACCATCGCCAATCCGAAGTATAAGTCGCCGAAGCCGGGCGAGCGGCTGCCGATCCTCTTCGAGCCTGCGACCGGCAAAGTATCCTGGCCGCATTTGAAGCCGCACTTCGGAAAGCGCGTGATGTTTTCGCCGAATCACAACGGTGCGCCATGGCTTGAGATGATCCATCAGAATGAGGACGGAAGCCGCAGCGTGGATCCGCCCAAGCCGGGAGAGAACGGCATCTGGAGTCTCTGCCCGGAAAACGCGGGACGGAAGTATTACAACATCCATTTCATCAAGTTGCCGATCGAGATCAGCAAGGGCCACGGCAAGGAGCCCCCAATGGTTGATCAGAACGGCCTGATCTACGTCCTTCATGAGGAGGAGGATGCCGTCCGAAAGAATAACGATCTCCGGTATCCGCTCGTGTACCGAGCGAATGTGTACGACTGCGTGGATTGGACCCTTACCAGCGAATGGGCGGATGATGACTTCACGAATTTCCAGTCTTCGAAGATCAATATTCATCCCCATTTCCTGCAGTTCGACAATCAGTCGTCGGACGGCGTGATCACCGGGTTCTCGTATGAGCAGTCGGTCCGCCCGTTCATCATGTTGGAGAAGAAGCAAAAGAAAGGATTGCCCGCGCCGATGAACACGGTGCTGACGGCCCCGGCGAAAAAAGGCAGCCTGAGCATCACACTCAAGAACGCCGCCCAGTATCATGTTGGGACGGAGTTGCTGATCGGGGCCGATAATGTCCAGGGCAACGAGATTCAGCGAATCGTATCAATCAAAGGAAACACCATTGCCTTGCAGAATCCGCTCAAGCATGACCATCCGAGCGGCGATATCATCACCGTCGAGTTCGTCAGGCAACGGTTGTGGGTGGATGCCGATGTGGGAACGGTATTCTGGCACGACCATGCGTTTGGGGCCACGACCTGGCCGCACGGCGGGTTCGGAACGCTGATCGTTGAACCGGTCGGATCCACGTATCACGATCCGAAGACCGGCAAGCCGATCCGAAGCGGACCGGTGGCGGATATTCACACGGTCGAGCCGGTCGGCTATGGCGTGAACGGGAGCTTCAGAGAGTTAATGGTGCAAGTGCATGACACGGTTCCTCACACCGTGAACGTCGTGACGGCCGGCAATCCGCCCGGGCAGCCGGTGGAAGTGGCTTTGGAGGGCGGCAAAACGGTGTCGTTTATGATGCCGGAAAAGATCGCGATGACCCCCATGCCGTTCCTGAATGGAGGGACGCACACGACCGGCAGCGGGTTAAACTTCAGGGCCGAACCGGTCGCGAAGCGGCTGGCGAACAATCCCGATGCATCGAAAATATTCAGTAGCTTGGTGCACGGCGACCCGTCGACGCCACTGATTCGGGCGTATCTGGGGGATACCGTCGTATTCCGGTTGCTGCATACCCTGATGAACGAAAGCATGGACTGGGTTCTGTCCGGCCATACGTTCCTTTCGGAGCGATATGCGGGGGATGCAAACCGGAAGAACTCGATTCATATCGGTATTGCGGAACGATACGATCTCGTCGTGCCGCAGGCCGGCGGTCCGCAATTGATGCCGGGGGACTATCTCCACTTCACAGGGCGTTCCTCCCATTTCTCGGAGGGAGCGTGGGGTATCATGCGGGTGTTGGATAAGGAGGTGCCGGATCTCCAGAAGCTGCCGGCAGGGTATTCCGGACGGAACGAGATCCCGGCTCCGGCCAAGTCGGTGTGTCCCGATAACGCGCCGGTCAAGTCGTTCAACGTGGTCGCTATGGATCATGATCTCAAGTTCAATGCGAAAGCGCCCGACCTGATTGAAGTGGATTTTGAGCGGAAGATCATGACGAGAAATCCGGAAGGGAAAATATATGCGCTCGAAGAGGATGCGACCAAGGTGGCGATGGGTTTGACGCCGAGTCCCTTGACGCTCCATGTGAACGTGGGTGATTGCATCAAAATCAACCTGAAGAACAAGATGGCGAACAGCCGGGCCTCGTTCTCAGCCTTCTCGCTGGCCTTTGACCCGAAAGACTCGCTCGGAGCGAATGTGGGGAACAACCCGGGCGACCAGACGATCGGGGCGGGTGAGAGCCGGACGTACACGTATTATGCGCATCCGTTCAACGGGGAAATCACGTCCCTGGTCTGGGACTTTGGGAATGTGATGTTGAACCCAAGGAATGGATTATTCGGCGCAGTCGTCGTGGGACCCAAGGGCTCCCAATATCGCGATCCCAAGACCGGCGCAGATATCTCCCAAAAGAACAGCTGGGTGGCCGATGTCATCGTGGATCGGACGATTCAGGGGAATGAGACACGCGCAAATTATCGCGATGTGGCGCTGTTCTTCCAGGACGAAGACAACATCATCGGCACGAGTTTCATGCCTTACGTGCAGAATGTGGCGGGGCTCACTGGCGTCAATTATCGGAATGAGCCATACAAGGCTAGGGAAGAGCAGGGGTGTGATTTGGGTCATATGTTCCAGCCCTGCAAAGCGGACAAGCCGGAGGACCCGGCCACGCCGCTCATCGAAGCCCACGCAGGCGATCCTGTGCGGATACATATCCTAGGAGCCAGCAATGAGCAGAACCAGATCTTCGGCTTGGAAAAACATGAATGGCCGATCGAGCCGTTCATGAGGGGGGCTGACCAGCTCAGCGCCGTGCAGTTCTCGGGAGCGGAGGTGCTGGATGCCTTCATTGCTTCGGCCGGCGGCCCTTATAAGTTGCCGGGCGATTACGTTTGGGGCAATCAGCGCTTGCCGTATTCCCAGTCTGGACAATGGGGCTATTTCAGGGTCTTGCCGGCGAATGATTCGCGGATTCTCCCGTTGTCCAAAAGCAACGTCGGCGTCCAGAAAGCAGAGGAGCAGACAATTCCCGGCCAGCCTTTGCCGACTGCGCTGAAATAGTTGCGGGCGCGTCAGCGTAACGATCGACGGGGGAGCCACATTCAAGCGTGTGGCTCCCCCGTTCGTTTCCAGATACGGTATAATAAAACGAATAGGTTATAAAGGGTGCGAGATGGATTCGGGAGGGTGCCGATGAGCAAGCAATATTCATTAATGCAACGGGGGTTGGGACTTATTGCGAGTGTTGGCCTCGGTCTGAACGTTACGGTTTCTGTCGTGTTTGCATATCAGGAGGCCCCGGTCATTGATGGGGGGACACTGTCAGGCAAGGTGACGCTGGCGGGGGGAAAGCCGGTCCCCCGAGGATTCAACCTGGTCACATTCCCTGATCCGGTCTATTGTGGCAGGATCTCGAACGGCCATGGGTTTCGCCTCCTTAAGGAGTTTACGGTTGCGGAGGATCGGGGAGTCAAAGACGTGGTCGTGATGCTGACGGGGATCGAGAAGGGGAAACCGTTCCCGTTTCAATCCCCGCAAATTGAGGCCAGAGATTGCCGGTTCTTGCCCTTTGTAAATGTGGTACGAGACAACGATAAAGTTTCGATCGTCAATATGGATCCGGTGATGCATGATATTCAGGCCTACGAAACCTCCGAGTTGGGGCCTCGGGTCTTGTTCAATGTGCCGCTGCCGATGAACCCGCATCATCCGAAGGAAGCGGCCATGGATGCCAACTACCACAGGCACATGGTCGGGGAGCCGTCAATCCAGACGATTCACATGACGAAGGGGCGCCGGATCTTTGTGATGCAATGCGGGTTTCACGCGTATATGGAAACCTGGGGGTTGGCTGTGGACAATCCGTACTACGCCTCGACCGATGAGTCGGGACGGTTCACGATCAGCGGTATTCCCCCTGGCACCTATAAGCTTGTGGTATGGCACCCCCAGGAACGCATGATCATTGAACGAGAAGTGACGATTGCGGCCAAGGGATCGGTGACGGCCAATTTCGAGATTCAGTCCAAGTTCGGAGCTCGAGCTGGAATGGAAGCGGTGGAGAATCCTCACTTCGGATTAGAGGTCCTTGGTTCCCGGGAGGTCAAACCGACTCTCGAATTGCAGCAGCCCTGAACCAACAATCACGTTGAATGGAGTCTCTGGTGAAGCGATTCTTGACGACGATCTGTGTGCTCTCCTTGGTGCTCGCATTTTTCTGGCTCGGGTCCGATTTCGCTACGGCAGTGACCAGTGGCGGCAGCGATGTCGCCGATGTGGTGCCGGAATGGACACCTGAAGGCAAGAAGGCCGCTGCGCACCTGACCACCTTGCCTCCGAAAGACGAAATGGCGCTGATTCCAGCCGGTCCGTTTTTAATGGGCAGCAATCGGCAAGTGGACCGGAATTCGTATCCGGCTGAATACCCGCAGCGGACTGTCTACCTCGACGCATATGAGATCGACAAGTATGAAGTGACCACGGTCCAATACCTGAAGTATGTTCTGGCCAACAACTTGCCTCCGTTGGTGGATTGGAAGTGGGGAGGCGTTTTTCAGGAAACGATGGCCGCTCATCCTGTCATGCATGTCTCATGGTTCGAGGGGGACGCATACTGCAAGTGGGCCGGCAAGCGATTGCCCACGTCGGCTGAATGGGAGAAAGCGGCTCGTGGAACAGACGGACGGATATATCCCTGGGGCAATGAGCCGGCCGGCTTGTCACGTGCGAATTTTGGTCGCACAGGACTTTCCGGACCGGTGCGCGATCGGCCTGAACGGCTTCTCCTCTACCCACCGATTGTCTCGGTGGACAAGTACGAGAACGCGGTCAGCGCATACGGCGTCTTCAACATGGCAGGCAATGTCGCCGAATGGACCGCCGACTGGTATGATCCTTCCTATTACAGGTATGGGCCGGACCGAAATCCGAAAGGCCCGGACCATGGTTCCCACAAGGCTTTCCGTGGCGGCGGGTGGGTCGACAGCACACCCAGTGTCCGACCCGCCCAACGGAATGGCGCGGACCCCAAGACCCGCATGAACTGGCTGGGTTTCCGGTGCGCCCGCGACGTGTCCACACCGTCTCCCGGCGAGCCCGCCAAGGTCAAGCAACCGCCTCAGTAGTGAAGGACGGTGACTGTACGGGCCAGAGCGTGTGCGCTGTTCTCCGGGGGATTATTTTTGGTGATTGCCCAGGCGCCTGCCTGGGCTCTCGAGTTCAGCGCCGACCAGGTCACCCGCGCGAACGGCAAGACGCACATTTCCAATATTTTCTACCGGGACGACCGCTGGCGTCTGGAGCATCAGGACATCGGCCCGGTCAACGTGACCATCGTCCGCAAGGACAAGCAGGTCATGTGGCTGTTGCTCTCCCGTCTCAAACATTACAAGGAAATCCCGTACGATTCCGCCCAGGCTCCCAAAGTCTACGAGAAGCTGGAAGGCGAAGTCTCGCGTGACAAGATCGGAACGGAGACCCTGGACGGCCATCCGACCGCGCTGTATGAGATCCGTGTGCAGGAAGGGGACCGGACAGATACGTACTACCAGTGGCTGGCCACCGACATTCATTTTCCGTTGAAGCTAGCGAAGAAGGATGGGTCTTGGATAGTGGAATACCGACGTGTCCGTATCGGGCACGTCTCGGACTTCCTCTTCCAATTACCGGTGAATTTTCAACCGCTAGAGAGATTTGACGGGCCGAAGGAGAAGGCCCCGTCTGTACTCCCTCCCGACGCCAAGATGTAACGGCCCTACGGCGCGTCTGCCGCGCAGCGGAACCCTGTTGAATGATTCCGGTTCAGGGGGTCACTCATGACGCGGGTCACGGAACGAACGAGCGGCGTTTCGACTTCCCAGCCCGAACTGCGAAGGACCTTGCGCGTGCCGGTTGCCGGCCCTTTCGGGTTCCGTGCCGGGCTTTTCTCGTAGTAGTACGCGTCGTACCAGTCGGCGACCCATTCCCAGACGTTGCCGGCCATGTCATAGACTCCGTACGGGCTCTTGCCGGCTTCGTAGCTGCCCACCGGCATCAGCGTTTTTTCACCCTGCCAACGCTGGTTGAAGTTCAAGTGCTTGTGCGTCGGCTCGACGTTCCCCCAAGGGAAGCGACGGTCATCGGTACCCCGCGCGGCTTTCTCCCATTCGGCTTCCGTCGGGAGGCGCCGGCCGGCCCACTTGCAGTAGGCCTCTGCGTCGAACCAGTCCACATTAATGGCTGGCCGGTCGGCGATGGATTCCGGCGGTACAGTTCCATGCCACAGGTTTCGGGTCGGATCTTTGGGGTGCTGCGGCGGCCGGTGTCCGGTCGCGCGGACGAACTCCCAGTAGCGGCCGTTGGTTACTTCGAATTTGTCAATGTAATAGGCGTCGAGCATGACCACGTGATTGGGATACTCGTCGCGGCCGCCGTCACGATCGCCTTTGGGCACGCCCATCGGAAAGGGGCCCGCCGGGATGAGGACCAGCGGCGCACCGTCTCTGCCGGTGATGGCTGAAAGATCGGCACCCTCGGCCGACGGCGAGCGAGCCGTACTCAAGGCGATCAGAATCATTACGCAGGTCACTGTCATCACTCGTATCATTCGGCGGCTCCTCTTTGGCGAAGGCTTCATTTATCAGCCGACGGTGGATGTGTCAAGGGGAACAGTCTCGCGCTATATCTTGACGATGGGAGGGTCTGCGTGCTATTTCGCCGGATCAATGAGGAGCAAAGAATGATGACACTCTCGCGGATTGCGTGCGTTGGCGTCCTGGGCGTTCGGTTGTTTTGCTTTGCAGGGACGAGTGTCGCCGCCGATTCGCTCGGGGAAGCGCGTGCGGCCTATGAGCAGCAGAAGTTTCCGCAGACGCTGGCGCTCTTGGATCCGCTCATTGGGAGCGGCATCGGGCCTGCCGGTGCTCTCGAACTGCGTATGCGAACCTATTTGAAGATGGGACAGTCCGAGAAAGCTATCGGTGATTACAATCGTTTGAGCGCGCAGCGGGGCAAGGATGATCCGGCGCTGCTTCGAGAGCTCGCCATGGGGGTCATTGCGCCGGCGGTCCTTGATATGCGGGAGCAGATGCGCGGGGCGGCCGTAACGGCTTTGAAGGAGATGGGCGGAGCCGACACAGTCCCGCTGCTCGAAACGGCGCTGGCCGACCAGTCGGGGATGGTTCGGGCCTTGGCGGTCGAAGGGATGGCCCGTACGGGGCATGCGGTGCACTCGGACCGTTTGCGTAAGCTCATCCAAGATCCGGCCGCAATGGTTCGAGAGCGCGTGGTCCGTGCTTTCGGCGAATCAAGAGAGCGAAAATTCATTCCTGTGGTCGAGCCGCTGCTAAAAGACGATCAACCAAGAGTAAGAGCGGCGGCCGCGGCGGCCCTTGTGGCGCTGGGGCGACCGGAGGTACTGAACCTGGCGTTGGAAGAACTCAAACATCCGAAGCCTGATGAAAGGGCTGGGGTGCTTCGGGTCCTCGGGCACTTGCAGGATGCCCGTGTGCTTACGGCGATCAAGGCGGCGTTGACTGATCGCGAAGCCATCG
The DNA here is from genome assembly GCA_004298335.1 of Nitrospirota bacterium. Classification (GTDB taxonomy): domain Bacteria; phylum Nitrospirota; class Nitrospiria; order Nitrospirales; family NS-4; genus SCTG01. Next base: position 21,499 of record SCTG01000133.1, on the reverse strand, counting down.
TGCGTGCGACGGCTGCGGGAATCCTGGCCGAGCGGAAGGATGTCGGCGCGGTTCCGGCGATTGCCGTTCTTATCAAAGACCCCGTGCCGCTGGTGCGCGGAGTGGCGGCCCTCTCGCTTGCCAGATTGGAAGGCGCGACGGCGGCGGCCGTGATCGAGCCGCTATTGCAGGAAACAGTTCCCGCTGTGCGTGCCGAGGCCGCTGCGGCGTTGCTCCCGTACAAACCGGCGTCGGCCGAGCCGGTGTTGCGGGCGTCCATGCAGTCGCAGGATCCTGGTGTCCGCTCGGAGGTTACCCGAGTGCTTGGTCAGACCGGTCACCCCTCCGCAGTGCCGTATTTGCTCGAACTCATGCGCGATGCCACCCCTAGGCCCCGCATTACAGCCGTTCGGGCTCTTGGTCATCTCGGCTCCGACAAGCATATCGCAGTGCTGAAGCCTCTCTTGACCGATAGCGATGTTGCGGTCCGCGTGACGGCCGCTGGCGCGATCGGCCGGTTGCTGAACGGCTCGTAATGGAATATCATAGGTCTTGACAACTTTTGACCGTCCTGTGGTATAAGTGAGCCTTCTTTTATAAACCTTGGGGAGGGTGTTTTTCACCAACAGCGAACAGAGGGTTGATTTCCCGTCGGAGTCGTAACGTTCATTAATTTAAGGAGGTTTGGGCCATGAAGAAGGTTGGAATATTTACAGTGATCGCTATTGCGGCGATCGCGTTCTTGGCTGTCCCGATGGCATCGTGGGCGAACGGGACGGTTGAAGGCAAGGTGTCGTTTTCGGGCAAGGCTCCGGCGGCGAAGGAGTTCCTCTTCTCGAAATTTCCCAATCCGAAGTTCTGCATCAAAAACGAGAACAAGGATGCCAAGGGCGAGAAGCGGCTTCTCCATGAAGTGCAGGTCGGCAAGGATGGTGGTCTGAAGAACGCGGTTGTGGCGGTAACGGGCATCAAGGATGAGAAGTTCCAGGCTGAATTCAAGGGAGAGGACATCACCGCCAAGTTCTGCGAGTTTCTCCCGTATACCGGTGTCGTAGTTCCGACCCAGTCGTCCTTCCGTGTGATGAACACCGATGCGGACCCGGATGATCCCAAGTCGGTGAAGGGTGTGCTCCACAACCCGCATTCGTTCGAGGTGAAAGGGCCCAGTTCTACCACGATCTTCAACATCGCGCTGCCGGAGAAGGACAAGGGACTCGACAAACCGATCAAGCTGCGGAAGGCGGATCAAGGCTCTGTCTTCAAACTGATCTGCGACCAGCACGAGTTCATGCAGTTCTGGGCCTTGCCTGTCACAAGCCCGCACTATGCGGTCGTCGGCGAGGACGGGAAGTTCAGCATCAAGGATGTACCGGCCGGCAAGTACAAGGTGGTGGCCTGGCATCCGGTCCTGAACAAGGGCGTGCCGATCGAGCAGGAAATCGAAGTGAAAGACGGCGCGTCGTCGGCGGCCAAGTTCGAATTCAAGCCATAAGCAGATAGCGGTCGGCGTCAGTGATTCGAGGCGGCGGGATGGACATTCCGCCGCCTCTTTTTTTGCCCGCCGCGGAGGCGGTTCCGGTTCCTTGCCTTCGTCGCGAGGGTTGACATAGAATTCACCGGTTATCAACGAAGAAGGAGGTCAAGTGGCCCGAACGCTCTCGCTGGCCGAGATCTTTCAGCTTGGGTACTACTGGGAAAGCAAGGTCCTGCTGACCGCGGTCAAGCTGGATATTTTTGGAGCGTTGGCCGGCGGCGACGGGACTGCTGCGGAGGTGTCCCGGCGCTTGCAGACCGACCCCCAGGCCAGCGCTCTCCTGATGAATGCGCTGGTTTCGATCGGGCTTCTTCGCAAAGCGGGCGAGCGCTATTCCAACGCGCCAGAAGCCCAGGAGTTTCTTGTGAAGGAAAGCCCCAAGTACGCCGGCCATCTGTTGCTGCTGCAGGAGGCCGAGTGGAGCAACTGGGGCCAGCTTGAGTCGGTGGTGCGTTCCGGTCATTCGCCTGTGCAAGGCCACCTCTTTCGGACGGACCCGCAGTTGGCGGAAAATGTCCTGTTGGTCCTCCATCGCGTGGCGCTCCAGCATGCCCCGACTCTCGCCAAGCAAATTGATCTCAGCGGCGCGCGGTCCCTACTGGACTTGGGAGGAGGGGCCGGCACGCATGCTATGGCTTTCTGCCGCACGTACCCGGGCCTGACCGCCACCATCTTTGATCTTCCGGAGACCCTGCATACCACCGAACGGCTGGTCAAAGAAGCCGGCCTGGAGGGGCGCATCCGTTTCCTCGCCGGCGATTTTAACCGGGATAATTTGGGTGGTCCGTACGACGCCGTGTTCATGTCGGACATCCTGCACTACCAGGGCTCCGAGGCCAACGCCGCTCTGGTGCGGAAGGTTCACGGCGCACTGGCTCCGTCAGGCCGGCTGGTCATCAAGGACCGCTTTTTGGATGAAAGCGGGACGAGCCCGGCCTGGACCGCCGTGTTCGCCGTGCATATTCTGGTCAACACCGAAAAGGGGCGGTGCTATACCATCGCTGAAGCCGTTCAATGGCTGAAGGACGTCGGGTTCGCGTCGATCGATGAACTGGATCGGTCCACTTTGGTCCAGGGGGTCAAATGAAGGAGCTGCTTGCGCGGCCCGGTTTTCTGGGAACGGCGGCGACGCTGGGAGCGGACCTCAGCCAGCTCATGGCGCTGTTGTTTACCGGCTTGTTCATCATCGGGTGGATCCAGGCGAAAAAGAAGCTTGGCAATGCGCATCACTGGCTTGTGCTCGGAGGCATGGTCGCCATGCTCGGGTTTTTCACAAGCTATTACCTGTTCCGCCAGCTTGGCGTCCTGGCGTTTGAAGGGCGGACGGGATTCGGCGGGTCCGACTTTCTGTATTACCAGGTCTTCATCCCCCTCCTGACGTTTCATATCACGTTGGTGGTCATCGGGCTGATCATGGCGGTCTATATGATTATTCTTGGCTTCCGGGCTCAACAGATCGTCGGCGGCACCCGGCAGCTCCGGTCCGGAGAGTTGAAGGTCACGAAAGAGAAATTGACCAGGGTTTTTTTGATCAGCGGGGCCGTCTTGCTGGTGTTGTACGTGGCCAGTGGGCTGCTGTTCGGGACCGGCTTTACGCTTCGACGATCCATCGTATACATTGCCGGTGCGCTCGTCGTCGGATTGGTCCTGGGCGTGGAGAAAACCGTCGAGCGTTTCTGGCCGGATGGAGAGAGGCGGCACCGGATCTTGGGGCGCCTGACGATGACCATCTATTGCGTCCTGTTCGTGACCGGGACCGTTACCTATACGATGCTCTATATCTTGTATCCGGGAAAAGCGGGCTGAGCTGGTCGTTTATGAATGTACGTTGCTGTTGCGGGGCGGTGATGGAGGCCAAGGCGCTGGAGGAGGAATCGCCGTTGTCCTACCACCTGCGGCTCTGTTGCACGGAGTGCGCGAGCTGGGTGACGGTAGCAGGCAGGTTGGAGGACATCACGCTTTTTGCCCAACGGACCCTCTGGTCGAACGAAGCCCGCCATGAGCTCGACAGGCTTCCCCCCTATGTCGAACCGTTGGTCCGCGAGGAAGTCGAGTCCCATGCCGCGAAAGAAGGCCGCGCGCTGATTACCGTCGCGCTGTTCCAGGAAGCCCGTCTCCGCGGGAAGGTGTCCTGGTCGCAAACGGCGAAAGATCGCCTGGCCAATGTTCCGGCGCCGATCCGGTCCATGGCCAAGGTGGAAATCGAACGGATGGCTGTCGAGCAGGGCCTGTCGGAGGTCACCGAAGCCCTGATGGACGAAGCCAAGGCCAAGTTCCTCGGGATGAGGGGAAGGCCGTAGGCCGGCCCATGTTGCATCGGATGACCATGCGTGTGGTGCCGTCGCTGACGGTTGCGGTCACGGAAGACGGATTCCGCAAGCGCAAGCGGATGCTGATGCTGTTCCCCGGGTTGTTCGCGTACGCCTTGTACAAGTTCCTCCAGGTTATGGGCTGGCACGCCGATATCGTGTCCCTCCTGCTGGCCAGCGGCCTGTTCTCGAGCGGGGTCGCGTTGGTCTGTTACGCGTACGGTCGCCAGCGGAATCCGGCCGCGGTGGCCACCGAGGATGGGTTCAGACGGCTCATTTGGATGGGCGGGCGGATCGGGTTTTTTTACGCGATCCAATTATCGTTGATGGTCTTAGGGTTGCTGCAGGCGGCATCCTATTTTTACAGCTACTTTAGTTACGCCCTGCATCCGGCTGCTCCGGCCCTGATGGCGCTGATCATTTCTTCTACTTCAGTGGCCCGCGATGCGTTCGAGATCGGGCATGTGCGTTTCCTCCAGCAACAAGGGAAGTCCTTCGTCACCTTTCCGGACGGCCAAGCCCTGTGGGCGCTCGTGACTGGTCGTAGCGATCTGTGGGCGACGCCGGTTGCGGTTGCGGCACTCGCGGTCGGGCTCGCGTACATGGGGTTCGTGACGGTCGCACCGATCGCGGCAACGGACCTGGGGCAGCTGGGACTCATCGGGGTCCTTGTCGGCCTGGCCTGTACGTTGGCCTTTGTCCAGGGACTGCAGCCGGCCATGACAGCGTGGGAAGGTCTCACGCAATACTCGTGGCGGGAACTGCTGCGGTTCTTCATGTGGCCGGGCGCGACGTTCGGCTGGACGTATTACCTCATCATGCTGGGCGTGCTCAATTTCCTGCTGGCCCTCCCCAATCCCCCCATCTGGACAAGGATTCTCCTCACCGCAGGGATCGGTGGGCTCATGAGCCTGTACGGTTATTATCTGGGCCGGTGCCGGTGGCAGGAAGAGAAACTTCATGCTACAATTCCGCCGTCATTGCTTCGGTGTCCCTTCATCGTGGGCGTTCTGACCTCCAAGAAAGCCTGACCATGAAAACAGAGCGTGAGAAACTGATGCGGCGGACTTCCTCGTGCTGCCATTTTGCATTACTGCTGATCCTGCTCCTGGGAGTGGATGGAAGAGACCTGGCCGTTGCCGGGCAGAACGCCTACGGCAACCTGGCCAATGAGGCAAGCGAAGTTGATCCGTCACTTCAAACTCCTCCCGGAACGGACATCTATTACGGCACCACAGGCCGACCGGCGAGTGAGCCTGCGCCCCGTCCGGGTTCGACCGATTATCCCCGGTATGGCAACCTGGACAACCGGCTCGCGATCTGGATCATAACCCAGCAGCACACGTATTTCGGCGGGTTCGTGCTGGCGTTGCCGATCTTCTGCCTCATTATCGAGGTCATGGGTCTTTTGACGCGCGACCGTGTGGCCGCGGGACGGTACGACCGCCTTGCCCGGGATTTTCTCCGGATCAGCCTGATCGCTTTTTCCATTTCGTCCCTGCTCGGGGTGGGCCTGGTCACCGCCTTGCTCGTGCTCTATCCGACGTTCTTCGGGTATATCACCGGGGTGTTCAAGTCGATGATGGGCATCTACGCGCTGGTCTTTCTGGCCGAGAGCGGGGCGATCTGCCTGTATTACTATTCCTGGGACCGGATGAGTGCAGGGGGGCTGAAGTGGATTCACGCGGCGTTCGGAGTCGTCTTGAACGTCTTCGGGACCATCCTCCTGTTTCTTGCCAATTCGTGGGTCTCCTTCATGATGTCTCCGGCCGGCGTGGACCAGACGGGCCGGTTTCTCGGCAATGCCTGGCACACGCTCCACACGGCCCTCTGGAATCCTTTCAACGTGCATCGGTTCCTGGCCGATATGATGACCGGAGGCGCGGTGGTATTGGGGTATTCCGCATTCCGGTTTCTCACGGCCAAGAACCAGGAGCAGAAAGGCTATTACGATTGGATGGGATACGTTTTCCTGTTCATCACCATGGCGGCGTTGATTCCCATGCCGTTCGCCGGCTACTGGTTGATGCGATCGGTGTATGAATTCCGCCAGCAACTGGGCGTGACCATGATGGGCGGGATGCTGACGTGGATGTTTGTCCTCCAGGCGATTGTTGTCGGTGCGTTATTCATTGGCACCAATTACTATCTCTGGCAGGGGATGGCGCGGATGCCGGGATCGGAACGGTATCATCGGTACATCAAATATCTGCTCTGCGGGCTGATCGTTAGCTTCCTGGTGTGGTTCACGCCGCATACATTGGTGCTCACGTCCGAAGAAGCCAAAGCCATGGGAGGGGCGCAGCACCCGGTGATCGGGAACTACGGAGTCATGTCGGCCAAGAACGGGGCCATTAATATGATGATTCTGCTCTCCGCGTTGAGTTATATCCTCTATAAGCGCGCCAACAGGGTCATCGCGGCCCGGTGGGCGCGGACGGGCAACCTCGCGATCGGGGCGGTCTTCATCGGCGCGTTTGCGAACGTCATTGGATTGTCAGTGTATGGATTTTATCTTCCTGCGAACATTCGAGTGGGGCTCTCGCTTCCGCAGGCCTTGAGCACGCTCACGGCGTTGGTCGTCGGGTTTTTGGTGAACCGCGCGCTTCTGCGGGGAGCGGCGCCGATCGGGCCGGTCGCCTGGGGAAAGATGCCGGTTCGCGGGCAAGTGACCCTCTTCCTTCTCGGGATGGCCTTCACGTGGGTCATGGGGTTGATGGGTTTCATTCGTTCATCCGGGCGTTTGGGGTGGCATGTGCATGAGATCATGCGCGATGGATCGCCCTGGGCGTTCACCCCCGGCTTCGGGTTCGCAGCGGGCATGGTCACTCTCAACATGGTGTTGTTTTGGATTTTGCTGCTGGGGGTGTTCTGGGTCAGCCAGCGCACGTTGGCTCAGGCGGAGGCGCCCGAGCGGCTCTGGGCCGGGCCTGTGCCTCAGCGCGAGCAGTCCTTCACCCCGGCCATGTCGGACAAGGCGCTACTTCGCGATGGCTGAAACGCCAATCCGCCCTGAGCAGCACGTTCGAGCGGGGCAAAGGCCTGTGCGAGTCCTCGCGCTTCTAGCGCTGGTTGCTGTTGCCGGCGTTCTTGGCAGTCATGCGGTTGTCACGGGACAGCTGGTATCGTCCCTGAATCCGGCCGAGCAGGTGCTGGAGGATTTTTCGAAAGGTGAGCCCGACGGGTTCCCTCAGGGATGGCAGGCAAGCCGCAGTGAGTCCTCAACCCGCAAAGCCTATACCGTCACCCGAGAGGGGAACCAGGCTTTCCTCAGAACGCGGGGGATTGACGACCAGATGCGCATCAAAAAGCGCATTGCCTGGGACCCCAAGGAATACCCTATCGTGACTTGGCGCTGGCGGCTCCGGGCGGCCTCGCAGGGGGGTGGATTGATTGCTGCCGTCTTTATCACGCTGGATACCGATCTTCTCTTCATCCCCGTCTTCACCAAATACATCTGGAGTCCTAGTGGAACGGCGGGCGCTTTAAAAGAAGGCGGCATGTTCAGCGGTTCCGAAATCATTGTCCGAGCGGGGGGGCAACCGGTTGGGCAATGGGTTGAGGAACGAGTCAACGCGTATGCTGATTTCCTCAAGATCCACAAACATGAGCCGGCTCCCCAAGCATGGGGGATCTCGGTCGTGACCGGGCCTGGGGCCGAACTCGACTTCGGCAGCATTAAGCTCGCCAAACAATAAGGCAGGGTGATGCCGAGCGAGACGAACAGGCACGGTCAGCGCGGGCGTGTCACGTTGGACATGCTGCTCGGCGCCGCTGTTTTCGGTACCGTAGGTGCGGCGATCGGGTACTATTGGGGTGGAGGGGCGAGCATTGCCCTCGCGACTGCCGTGGGCATCACATTGGGGTTCCTGATCGGCCTGTTGGGCGGTCGTCGGTTCTTCATCAGTATTGTGTGTGGAGCCCTGTTAGGGGGCGGTCTTGCCGGCCTGGTGGCCGGGATGGAGTCCGTCCCCTTGGGGGCGGCATCGGGTGGGGCCATAGGCGGGTTTCTCGGCGTACAAATGGGCATGTTGGTGGAACTCTGGAAACAATCCCGGCAGCCCCAGCCTGCTGAATCTTCGCCCTCAGAGGGAGAGCATCCGCAATGAAAGACAAGTGGCTGATGATCGGAGTCGGCGCGACTTTCCTGGCGTTTTTTCTGATGGTGGTCAGCATGATGTCCCTCTCGCGCCACTCGGCCAAGAACAAAGAGCTGCTGGCGCAGATACCGGCGACGCCTCAGCAGCCCGTTCCTGCTGCCGTTGCGGACTTCAGCCTCTACAAAACGGTTGTCGGAGATGACGGACGCGAGATGATTGAAATTCCGGAAGGGCCGTTTAAGATGGGCGGGAAGGATGGAGATTACGATGAGGCCCCGGAACATCAAATTTATCTCTCCACCTATTACATGGATAAATATGAAGTCACCCAAGCCGAGTATGAACGGTTTGTCAAAATGACCAAACGGGGCAAGCCCTTCGTGCCGGTGTTTGATGACGATCCATCCAAGATTCTCAAGCCGGAGCTGGCGGCGATGGGGATGTCCTGGCTGGACGCGACGGCTTATTGCCAATGGGCCGGCAAGCGTCTGCCGACCGAGGCGGAGTGGGAGAAGGCGGCGAAAGGCGAAGGGAGCCGAAAATATCCATGGGGCGATGCCATGGGTCCGAAGTATGCCAACCTGGACGGGGAAGAAGACGGTTTCAAATACCTGGCGCCTCCGGGAAAGCTTGAGGCTGGACGCAGTTATTATGGCTTGTACGATATGGCGGGGAATGTTGCGGAGTGGGTGGCTGATACCTATGACGACAAGTATTACGCCAAAACGATCTACCGGGATCCCAAGGGACCGGAAGATGGGCAGAATAAGGTGATCAGGGGAGGGTCTTGGCGCGAATCCCCCAACGGGGCCAGAATTGCAAAGCGGTTTCAAGCCAAGCTTTGGCGGACTGATGCCACCATCGGATTTCGTTGCGCCAAAAGCGGCCCCTGACCGGAGCACGGTGGTGTTGCTGTGATCCATGCTCGATAAACGCCTGAAGTGGGCCTTCTTTCTCACCACGCTGGTCCTCGCCGGGCTGCCCATCGTCGGTATCATTGTTGACTTTCTCAAGCCCAGCAACATTCAGGTTGAACAGTCCGGCAGCGACGTGAAGCCCGCCCGTGATCGTGTGCCCCCGTCAGCCGCCCTGAAGGAAGAAATGGTATTGATCGCAGCCGGGGAGTTTTTGCGCGGCTATGACGGAGGAGGGTTTGATGAAAAGCCTCAGCGCCGTGTCATGCTGGATGCCTACTGGATAGATCGCGACGAGGTGACGTATGGGGCCTACATGGCGTTTGTCGAGGCGACAGGGCATCGGAAGCCCATCTCGCGGTACGTCAAAAACTTCGATAAATTGAGCGCACCGACGCAACCGGCCGTGTACGTGTCGTGGGAGGATGCGGATGAGTATTGCCGTTCACGCGGCATGCGCCTTCCGACTGAAGCCGAGTGGGAGAAAGCTGCCAGGGGGCCTAATGGGCTCTTGTGGCCTTGGGGCGATCAAGACAAGCCGGGCGCGGCTAACACCGGCAATCCTGATCCGTTCGAATTCCCTGCTCCCGTCGCCAGCTTTCCTCAGGATAAAAGCCCATACGGGGTCTATGATCTTGCAGGGAACGTGATGGAATGGGTCTCAGACTGGTATCAGGAAGATGCCTATACTACCGGGCTAGCCAACCCCCAGGGCCCTCCGAACGGAAGCTCTAAGGTGATTAGAGGTGCATCCTGGGGTACGGTTGGGAAAGAAACCAGGCTCACGATGCGGCTTAAAATGGTCCCTGATTTCAGAGATACGACCATCGGATTTCGATGCGCAAAATCCGTCCAGAAAGGGCGAAATGATGGCGTCGATAAAGCGGGCTAACTCTATAATAAATCGAAATAATAGATGAGTAGGAAGACGGCAAGAATTATGTTGACAACCATTCCGGCCAAAACTATAATGTCGAACAATCTTGGGTCTTTACTCATTATTATTTTTGCGCCTCGTCAAAGTGGAAGTGTGAGTAGCATAATCCCTGATGAACTGTCAAGATAGCGAAACAGACCTCAGTGTACACTGAGTACAACTTTTTGCGTCTTTAAAAGAGGGAAATCATGGCAGAAACAGCAAGTGAGTCATCTGGTGTCAAGGACGTTGAGTACTTCAGAATGGGGAAGTTTGCTGTGTCGAAGCTTAGGCTTGGGAAGTTCATGTTTTATGCCACGTGTGCCTTCGCTACCTGGTTTTTTTATTGGTTCAATGCAATTCAGTGCCCGTGCTGATTGCTGAAATCACGTAAGGCAGAGAGCCAGGCGTTCAGAAATATTGTGAGTGGAGGGGGGAATGGCAGAACAAACAGGTCAGATCAGTAAAGGCGCTAAAATCGGGATGGCGGTTGCCTCGTTGATCTTGGCGACAGCCTATTTCACGTTCCTGGATTACGCCCTGATGAACATTCAAGGGTTGGATTATTTTTACCTGTTCCGGAAATAGAACGAGCGTGCGTGGGCGTTTCTGTCAAACTTGAGCCTGAAGATCTTTACAATACTGTGCGTGTAAGGGAGGTAAGCCATGGCTACCTTGAATAAGCAAGCCCAAAAAAAGATTTGGGCTTTCTTTGCGCTGGGAACATTCGTCGGGCTTCTGTTGATGCCCTTGTTCCTGTCGCTTCCAGTTGGCGCAAGCGGTGGCGCGCCGGCTCCGGCGGCATCAACGGCACCGCCAGCGGCCCAACCCGCCGATGCGAAGCCTGTCGAGAAGTCCCGGGACATCTGGTACAAGACCGAGGGGCCGGTGATAGGCGCGCCGGCGCCGAAGACGACCGACGGTCCCAAGGACTATCCCCGGTACAACTTTGAAAGCCGCGTATTGCTCTGGGTGGCTAACCAACAGCATCTCTATTATGGGAGTTTTGTGTTGGCGGTTCCGATATTCTGTATGGTCGTCGAATACCTGGGGATCATCACGAAGGACAAGGCGCTCGCCAGGAAGTACGACCAACTCGCCTACGATTTTGTCAAGATCAGCCTGACGGCCTATTCGCTGACCGCCATCCTTGGTGGGATTCTGGTATTTACGTATCTGACTCTCTATCCCACCTTCTTCGGTTATCTCGCAAGCATCTTCAGGCCGGTTATGCACACCTACGCGCTTCTGTTCGTAGCGGAGAGCGGAACCCTCTACATCTATTACTACGGGTGGGACAAGATGCGGGAGGGATTTCTGAAGTGGGTCCATGTGAGCATGTCGGTGATTCTGAACGTGATTGGGACCGTGCTGATGATGCTGGCCAATTCCTGGATCGCCTTCATGCAATCCCCTGCGGGCGTTGACGCCGACGGCCGGTATCTCGGCAACATCTGGCACGTCATCCATACGACCCTTTGGAACCCGATCAACGTGCATCGGATTCTGGGCAACATGGCCTTTGGCGGCGGCGTGGTCGCTGCCTACGCGGCCTATCGGTTCCTCACGGCCAAGACGGACGAGGAACGTGCTCACTATGACTGGATGGGCTATGTCGCAATGTTCATCGGGGTTTGCTTTCTGATTCCGCTCCCCTTTGCCGGGTACTGGCTCATGCGCGAGGTGTACGCCTACCGGCAGCAGATGGGGATCACGCTGATGGGCGGCCTTTTGGCATGGCTCTTTATCATTCAGGCCGTAATGATTGGGGCCCTCTTTCTCACCACGAACTACTACCTGTGGCAGGGGTTGGAGCGGATGCGCGGGGCCGAGCGTTACCAGAAGTACATCAAGTACATGGTCTTCGTGCTGATCACCTGCTTCATCGTCTGGCTCACACCGCATACGATGGTGATGACCCCCGCTGAGTTGAAGGCCATGGGTGGCCAGCAGCACCCGGTGTTGGGGAATTACGGGGTCATGTCAGCCAAAAATGGAGCCATCAATACGATCATCACGACGACGGTGTTGAGTTTCATCATGTACCAGCGGGGCAATAAGGTTCCGACGGTGAAATGGGCCCCGCTTGGCGATGCCTTCCTGTTCGGCCTGTTCACAATGGCCTACGTTAATATCATCTGGTTGGCCGTTTACGGGTATTATATTCCGGCCAATGTTCGAGTAGGGCTCTCTGTGCCTCAGGTGGCCACGACATTGTCATGCCTGTTCATCGGAGTGACGCTGAACTCGATTATGATGAAAGGTGCGAAGGAGTTGGGGCCGACGGTGTGGGGCCAAATTTCGGTGCGGTCCCAATATGCGCTGATCATGCTGGCGACGGCCTTTACCTGGATGATGGGCCTCATGGGATACATCCGGTCTTCCGTGCGGTTGTTCTGGCATGTCAACGAGATCATGCGGGACAACTCGCCGTGGGCATTCACGCACACTATTGGATTTGCCGCGAACATGATTTCGTTCAACGTGTTGTTCTTCTGGATGACAATCCTGTTCGTGTTCTGGCTCGGTTCGTTGGGAGTCAAGAAGGCTCCGGCTGCCGCCTCTGTTGGGCAGAAGGTTCCGGTCCCGGCTGGGAGCCACTAAACCTAAACCGCAACTATTCGTTAACGCAGGGATTCAGCACCATCGCGAGGGACCATCCCTCGCGGTGGGCTTGGTTGGATGGAGGAGTGAATGGCTAACGCGAAAGTGTTGGGTGGCATCACGGCGCTGATGATCGCCGGGGCCATTGGGGCTGTATTGACCATCTTGCCGGACTCGGGCGCCTCGCAGTTGATGCGGAAAGCGTTTTCCCTGGGCTGGCCCGGCGGACTCGTGATCATCACCCTGATGCTGTATTTCCAATTCGGACGGACAAAAGATCCGAATCGTGGCCAGCTTGTGTTCAAGAGTATTGTCGGGCTCTTGTGTTACTCGATGTTCTTTATCGCCATCGCCAATTACGCCACCAATTTTAATGATGAAAGCTTTGGGGCACCGGGCGAACCGCGCTTTCTCCCTGTCTCCTTGATCATGATTACGGTTTCCTGTTTTACGATGGCCATGTACTTCAAGGGATTGCGGGTTCTTCTCCAGATCGGCGGGTTCATGTTCTTTGTGGCTTCCTGTCTCGCCGGCTTTGGGAACTGGTTGCCGCAGGTCAAGGCTGATCCGCCTCCCGCCGAAGAAAAAACGGCAGACGTTCGTCAGATGTCGGTGCAGGAACGAGCGGACCTTGGCGAGAAGATCATCTTTGGAGCCGTCGGTGCAAGCGGTACGCAGGGCGCCATTGGCAAGGGGCAGTGTCCTCTCTGTCACGGCTTTCAGAAGGGATTCCTCAGCGAGCGAGCGCCCAACCTTTTCGGCGTCCCGAAGCGGGCGGAAGATCAGATGAAGGATCCGCGTTACAGCCAGAAGGATCCCAGTAAACGCGATACCGTACAAAAGGAGGCGTGCCCCGGTTGCGGGACCGCCAGCACCCCGGCAGAGTACATTGCCGAATCTCATGCCTGCCCCAACTGTTATGTGGTGGCGGGATTCGGGGTGAAGGGGACGAATGACAAAGAGAGCCCCATGCCGGCAATCCATAAGCCTCCGATTGGTCTGAGCATTGACGAGTTGATCGCAGTGGACACGTGGTTGTTTGCTCGTGAAGGGTCGGAGCCGCCGACACCGGACGAAATAGAGGCGGCGTACAAGAAGTTCATTCCGGAGTCTGATCGGCCCAAGCCGGCCGGTGCGCCTGGCGCAGCGCCTGCGGGACCGGTGCCTGGGGCTCCGGTTGTGACCGGCGATGAGCCGGTGAATGAAATCTTCACCAAGGCCCTGTGCTTCGCCTGCCATACCATCCCCGGTATTCCTGGCGCAGTCGGGGCGGTCGGGCCGAAGCTAGTGGAGAAAACGAACGCGCCGCAGCGTTTGAAGGATCCGGCGTACAAAGGCAAAGCGACGAGCGTGCGGGAATACATCATGGAGTCTATCCTAACCCCGAGCATGTACGTCGTGAAGCCGTTCCCCGATAACGTCATGCCCAAAGATTTCGGGAAGAAGCTCAACGCGGCGGCGATCAATAAGATCATTGACTACCTCTCGCAACTGGAGGAAGGCAAGGAACCGCCGAAGATTAAATAGTCAATTGGATATCCTGAACTGACTGGGCGCAAGATTGTAGGAGAGCAGACATGGACGTGATAAAACAAATGCTGACCGGGAAATTAGTTGAGGGCTATATGCCCATGCAGATGCTGTTCGAGCTGGGGAGCTTTGCATTGTTGTTCATCGGAGCCTTCTACTTTCTCGGCAAGAATGGGATCAAGGTCAATAAGCTTGCGCAGGCGACCGGTCTATTCGTGTTCTCCATCCTGTACTTCACGTATCGAATCTATCCGCCCATTCCGTTCAGTGTGCGGGCGATCTATGCCACTATGACCCTGATCGGGATCTTCATGTGGGTGTCCTCAACGGAGGAGTCCTGGAAGGACTTTCGCAAACCGATCATTGCCGTTGCTGACGCCAATACCGCCATAACAAAGATGATCAGAACGGTTGTCGTGGTGCTGTTGCCATTCCTGGTCGGCTTTATGGGCTACAACAGCATGAAACCCAACGTGGATGAACCCATCGAGTTGCGGACGGTGCATCCGGCTCCTCCCGCCAGCACGAAAGTGCACGGGAAGACGTTTGTCCTGCAAACCGCCAGCAGCCCTTACCGCGTCGATGATGCGGGGAAATATTCGGACACCATCCAAAAGACCCACATCGATGGGAATCCCTGGGATGAGAAGGCGCCGCCCTATCTCCAGTATGTCCGGGAAGGTGGGCAGATCTTCTTTCAGAACTGCCACTTCTGTCACGGTGATAATCTGAACGGACGCGGCATGTTCGCCTTTGCCTTCAACCCCATCCCGGCCAATTTCACAGACCCCGGGACTATCGCACAGCTTCAGGAAACCTTCGTGTTCTGGCGCGTTTCAAAGGGCGGAATCGGCCTGCCTCGAGAGGGCTTCCCGTGGGCCTCGGTGATGCCGCCGTGGGAGCAGCATCTGACGGTCGATGAGATTTGGAAAGTCATCCTCTTCGAATATTGGCACACGGGCTACTATCCAAGGACGTGGGATTAACCGTTCCCTACAACTTAGGGGTATAAGCAATGAACTGTTATTTTGCCAATGTGTCTCGTAAAGGCCTTTTGATCGCCGCCCTGTCGATCGCCGTTGGTGCGGGGGCCGGGAGCGCAGTCCTGTGGACCTCGGGTGATGTGGCTGCAGACAGTGGACTGTCTCCGGGGTTCGTCAAGGGGACGAACCCTCCCAAGCCGGACCCCAAGATGATCGAA
Organism: Nitrospirota bacterium; assembly: GCA_004298335.1. Taxonomy (GTDB): domain Bacteria; phylum Nitrospirota; class Nitrospiria; order Nitrospirales; family NS-4; genus SCTG01. Next base: position 6,412 of record SCTG01000133.1, on the reverse strand, counting down.
GACGGCAAGAAGATTTATTTCCGTAAGTGCGTGTGGTGCCACGGAGTGGATGGAGCGGGTGATGGGCCTGGCGCCGATCGTCTGTGGCCTCGGCCCCGCAACTTCAACCAGGGGACGTTCAAGATCCGCCACACGGCCAGCGGGGAGCTGCCGCTTTTCGACCCCAACAAGCCGACACCGGGACAGAACGATCTCTTTGAAACGGTGACGCACGGCCTGCCCGGCTCGGCGATGCCGTCCTGGGACGGAATATTGACCGAGCAGCAGCGTTTGCAGGTGCTGTCATTTGTGACGACCCAGTTGGTCAAGGATCGCAAATTCGATGACAAGACGGAGACCGTCTCGATTCTCAACCTGGCTGACAAGGATGCGATCAAACAGATTACTTACGGCAAGGAGAGCATTGAGAAGGGAGCCAAGCTGGTCGTCGATAAGAAGTGCGTGGAGTGCCACGGCACGAATGGCCGAGGCGACGGCAACCCGTTCAACCTGAAGGATGACTGGGGATTCCCGATCCAGCCGGCCAACTGGCACAAGTGCTGGAACTTCAGAGGAAGCCGCCAGGATCCGTATAACGTGAAGAACATCTTCCGGACTTTCTCCACCGGCGTGAACGGGACCCCCATGCCGTCCTTTGCCGACAACACGACGGTCGAGGAACGGTGGGATATGGCCAACTTTGTAGCCTCGCTGTGCGAGCGGGATGCTGCAGGAAAGCCCCTTCCCATTGATCCCCAGACGGACAAGCCCAAGATCAATTTTGTGGTGCCTTCCGGCTTTGTCGAAGGAGAGATTCCCGCTGATCCGAACGACAAGAAGTGGCAGGATCGGGAGCGAAGAATCATCGGTTTAGGGGGGCAGATCACCCACAAACCGCGGAACTTCGTCAATCGGATCGACGACCTCTGGATGAAATCCCTGTATAACAAGAATGAAATCGCCTTCCTGTTCCAGTGGGACGACCGCTCCAAGAGTCAGGTGGCGCCGGGCGTCAACGTTGTTCCCATCGAGGAAGCGCCGCCCAAGACCGGCGAAGAGAATTCAATCGCCGCCAAACAGAACAAATACGAGGTATACAATGACGCGGTGGCCATCCAGTTCCCTGCCAAGTGGCAGGAGATAGTTCCTCCGGAAAAGCCGCGCTACCTCCATGGCGAGGAGAAGCGGCACGTCGATCTGTGGAAATGGGAAGCTGACGGAACGCTCAAAGCCTATACCGGGTCTGGGTGGGACAAGCCGCTTGAAGAGCGGTCTGGCGCGACCGGGAAGCTGAAACTGGTCAAAAGCGAGTTCAAAGACGGACTGTGGACCGTCATCATGAAGCGTCCGCTCAAGACTGACGACAAGGACAACGATGCGCAGTTCGAGACGGGCAAGTACATTCCAACCGTCTTTTTCGCCTGGGATGGCCACAACGGCGATGCCGGACTGAAGATGGCTGTTTCGGCATTCTACTACAGCATCCTTGAGCCGCCGGTTCCCATCGAAGCGAAGGTATACCCATTCTTGATGGCGCTCGGTATGATCATCGCCGAGGGCTGGATTCTCCGCCGGCGGGCCAGCAAGAAAAAGATGACGAAGTCATAAGCCAACCCCGTTGCTGGGGAACGGCTGAGGGTTCAAGGGGGTGGGCGAAGAAGCCCACCCCCTTTTTTATTGGCGGTATGAGGAATCGGCTATGACGGGTCTCATCATTGCAGGAGGCAAGAGCCGCCGGCTCGGCATAGACAAGCGATTTCTCGACCTCGGCGGGCGCACCTGCATCCAGCGGGTCCTGGATGCGTATAGGGGTATCTTCGACGAGATCCTGGTCGTTGCCGATGCCGTTGAGCCGTTCCAGTCGCTGGGCCTCAGGGTCGTTGTGGATCTCATACCTGGGAGGGCCGCTCTTGGTGGCCTGTATACGGGGTTGCACTATGCCGCCAGCGAGCGGGTGTTTGCCGCTGCCGCCGATATGCCATGGATCGCGCCTGCGGCCATCAGGATCGTTCTTGACCAATCCCTTGCCGGCGACATCGTAATCCCGGACCTGGACGGCAAGCTTCAGCCCATGCATGCCGTCTATGCGAAGGCGTGCTTGCCGTTCCTGCGAACCCTTGTCGAGGCCGGCACGCTCAAGGTTCAGGAACTCTGCAATTGTCCTGAGCTCCGGGTGCGACGGATTCCCCGGTCTGCTTTCACCGCAGCCGATCCCGGCCTGCGCTCGTTTTTCAACATCAACACTCCTGACGATCTCGCCCAGGCAAAAAAATGGATCAGTGAATAGCGTAGAAAGCCTTGCAAAACGTGGTGTTCGATGCAGTCTGCGCCTTGCCATTGCCGGTTCATTATGCTAAAGTCCACCTCACTTTGGCGGCCCTCGGGGGTTTCTCGAGGGCCGCAGTCATGTGGAGTGTCTAGGCAATGTCGGCGGGGATTGTGCGGGAAACGGTTCACTCTACCTTGCAGAAAGCCCTAAAGGATGCGAAGACTGCAGGTGACCTGGAGTTGACGACCTTGCCGGCCCTCGTTCTCGATGTCCCCAAGAAAAGCGCCTGGGGCGATCTTGCCACGACTGTGGCGATGAACCTGTCCGTCTCTGAACGGCGCGCGCCCATGGAAATCGCGCAGATCATCTCCAAGCATCTGTTGCCCGCTCACAGTGATGTGCTTGCGCGTGCCGATGTGGCGCCCCCCGGCTATATCAACCTGACAGTCAAGCGGGACCTGTGGTTCCGGGTCTTGGCGGAGATCGAGACGCAAGGGGAGCAGTACGGGCGTTCAACTCTGGGCCTGGGAAAGCGCGTGCTGTTGGAGTTTGTGAGCGCGAACCCCACAGGCCCCTTGCACATGGGCCATGGGCGCGGGGCTGCGGTCGGCGGAGCGCTTGCCAATCTGCTTCGGCATGTGAGCTACGATGTCAGCACGGAATACTACATCAACGACGCCGGCCGTCAAGTCCGTCTCATGGCGGCATCGGTGACCGCAGTCAATAATCAGACGAGTCTTCCGGAAGATGGCTATCAAGGTGCGTATATTCATGATCTGGCCAAGCAACTGCGCGCTTTCCCGCAACCTGTCCCCAACGTGGCCCACTGGGCCTGTGCGCGATTGCTGGAGGGCATCAAGGCCGACCTGCAGGCATTCAACATCACTTTCGACCGCTGGTTCAGTGAACAGAAGGAGCTCTTTGACTCCGGCGCCGTGGATCAGGCGCTCAATGTGTTAAGGCAACAAGGATATCTGTTCGAGCAAGATGGCGCCCTCTGGTTCCGGTCCACGGCTTTCGGAGACGACAAGGATCGCGTGGTCAAAAAGCAGGATGGTGAGTACACGTACCTGGCGTCCGATATCGCCTATCATTTGAGTAAGTTGAAACGGGAGCCCCAGTATGACCTCCTTATTAACGTCTGGGGAGCCGATCACCATGGATACATTCCCCGGATGCAGGCGGCTGTGGAGGCGTTCGGCTATCCGAAGGATCGCCTGAAAGTGATCCTGGTGCAGATCGTCAATCTGTTGCGTGGAGGCCAGCGCGTGACGATGTCCAAACGCGCCGGCGAGATGGTCACCGTGCGGGAAGTGTTCGAAGAAGTCGGCGCGGACGCGGCGAAATTCATCTTTCTGACCAGACGGGCCGACAGCCAGTTGGATTTCGATCTGGAACTGGCTAAGCAACAGTCGGCGGAAAACCCTGTCTACTACGTCCAGTACGCGCATGCTCGGGTCGCCAGCCTCTTTCGGGTCGCCAGAGAGAGAGGGATTGACGTGCCGGTAACCGGATCGGTGGACTGGTCCGTCCTGAACTCGCCGGATGATCTGGATCTGATCAAACCCCTGGCGGAATATCCCGCGCTGCTGGAAGCGAGCGCGCAGGCGCTGGAGCCGCATCGGCTCACCTATTACCTGCAGGATCTGGCAGGACGCCTCCATGCCTATTACTACAAACACCGGATCCTCCCGCCCGTGCTGGAGCGTGAACTGGACAGCCAGGACCACCTCAAGCCGGTTGCCCAGGAAGCCGATCAGGGGCGGAAAGGCGAGGTTCTCACTCCCGCTTTGACCGCCGCTCGCCTGTGCCTCTTTCGGGTGGTCCAGACCGTCATCCGGAACGGGTTGGGGATTCTCGGTGTTACGGCTCCCGAGAGGATGTGATGGCCGAACTGGGATTTCGTGTCGTACAAAGGGAGGGGCGCATGCGGGGGCGCGCGGGTGAATTGCGGACCGCCCATGGCGTTGTGGCGACACCGGCCTTTATGCCCGTAGGTTCGCAGGCTACGGTGAAGGGGCTCTCCTCAGAAGAACTCGCCGGCCTTGGTTTCGAGATGATACTCTGCAATGCCTATCACCTGTACCTCCGCCCGGGCCACCGCCTGATCGAGGAATTGGGCGGGCTGCACCGGTTCATGGGATGGCCGGGATCGATCTTAACGGACAGCGGAGGGTACCAGGTGTTCAGCCTGGCGCCCTTGTGCAAGGTGTCGGATGATGGGGTGACGTTTCAATCGCACCTGGACGGCTCGCTGCACCACTTGACCCCGGAGCTCGCCATTGAAATTCAGGAAGCGCTCGGTCCCGATGTAGCCATGACCCTCGATGAGTGCCTTCGCTATCCTGCAACGATCGAGGCGGCCGAAAGCGCGCTGACCCGGACGACCCGGTGGGCTCGTCGCTGCCGGGATGCCCGCCGCCGGCCGGACCAGATGCTCTTCGGTATCGTCCAGGGCGCGCATTATCCGGAGTTGCGCGCGCGCGCGGCCGCCGCGTTGGTGGAGATCGGATTCGACGGGTACGCGCTCGGCGGCTTGAGCGTCGGGGAAGATAAGCCGGCCATGTATGCGGCGCTGGACGCGGCGGTGGCGGAATTGCCGGAGTCCGCCCCGCGGTACCTGATGGGCGTGGGGACTCCGGAAGACCTCATCGACGGAGTCTCTCGCGGCATCGATCTGTTCGATTGCGTCATGCCCACCCGTCATGGCCGTACCGGCTGGCTCTTCACCTCGTTCGGGCGGGTGCTGATCAAAAACGCCCAGTATGCCCGTGATGAATCGCCGGTGGACCCTGCCTGCACGTGCGTGGTGTGCCGTTCCTATTCGCGAGCGTACCTCCGCCACCTGTTTCTAGCCAAGGAAATGCTCGGTGTCCGCCTCAATACCATCCATAACCTCCATTACTTCCAGGCCTTGATGGCCGGCATCCGCGAGGCCGTTCGCCAGGGGCGCCTGGCGGAGTTTCGCGAGCAGTTCCAGGCTAGGCGCGCGGCGTGCGAAGCATGAAGACTGTAATCGCACACGTGCTCGCTCAGGCCGGCGCTCCCGTCCCGGTGCCGTCGGTGGGCGAACAGCTTGCGCAAATGCTTCCGATGTTCATCCTGATCATCGTCATCTTTTACTTCGTAATTTACCGGCCCCAGAAGCAGCAGCGTGAAAAACAGCAGGACATGATCAGCCAGCTGAAAAAGGGCGACAAGGTCGTGACGAGCGGGGGCATCTGGGGGACGGTGACGAACGTGGGCAAGGAAACCGTCACGCTGCAGGTCGCCGAGAACGCCAAAATCAAAGTCGTGCGTGAACACATCGTCCGTCTGCGCGGAGAAGGCGATGATTGAAGCAGGTCTGGCATGAAGCCGGTTGCCGGCCGACTGATTCTCTTGAGCGTCACGGTTGTCGTGTCGCTGGTCCTCTTTCTGCCCTCCACGCCGCTGTTCTCGAGCATGCCCGAGTGGTGGAAGCAAAACCTTCCCAGCAAGGGGATGACCTTGGGTCTCGATCTCCAAGGCGGCATCCATCTGGTTTTGGAAGTGGAGGCGGAGCGTGCGATCGAGATCAAGCTGGACCGTGACGTCTCGAACATGGCGGAGCTCTTCGCCGAGAAGAAGCTCAAGGTCGAAAGCGTCAAGCGGACGGGGCCGATGGAGATCACGGTCAATCTGGCGGAGCCCGGCGCAAAGGAGGCCGTCCTGACGCTGACCGATGACCAGTTTCCCACGCTGAGCGGGCGGTCGCCCAGCGATCGTGTGCTGTTGCTGACGCTGAAGACCGACGAAGCCGAACGGATCAAGAAGGCGGCTGTCGGCCAGGCGCTGGAGACCGTCCGGAACCGGATCGACCAGTTCGGCGTGGCCGAGCCGCTGATCCAGCAGCAGGGGCTTCGCCAGATCGTCGTCCAGTTGCCTGGCGTCAAAGATCCCGGTCGGGCCAAGGCTCTCATCAAGAACACGGCGTTGCTGGAGTTCAAGATGCTGGACGAAGAGCACAAGGTCGCGCGCGAGTTGCCCAGCCGGGTTCCCGCGGGGAAAGAAGAGGACATTCTCAGGGAATTCGGGCCACAAATCCCTCCCGATGACGAAATCCTTTTCGAGCGTTCCGTGGACAAGGAAACCGGGCGGGTCACGAAGACGCCGTATCTCATCAGAAAGCGGGTGGCGCTGACC
>SCTG01000132.1 GCA_004298335.1 Nitrospirota bacterium | reverse complement strand
AGTCGATAGGGGTAGGGACGATACATTGGTTTGCATCGCCCCTCCCTCCGAACCGGACTGGCGGATTTCCCGCATCCGGCTCTCCAGTCGGTGGTTTTACCTCATTGAGGACTGGAGTAATTTCGTATGGGCGTCCACAAGACTGAAAAGCCCATATTCTCGAAAGAATTTATTTGGCCAGCGTAAATGATCCATATTGCCACTGATGCCCTTGGAACCCTTACTGCGTTTCCGCAGGATGCTGCGCAGGCGACGCCTGATCCATCCGTCGAGTGCCGGAAACGTCCACTTATGGCTGTGTTTGAAATACTCAAACCATCCCTTAAGCGTGCGATTCACGTTCACCGTAATAGCGGACAGACTTGTGCCGTTACTGCGCCCCGTCTGAGCACGAATGGCGTCTTTGAGCTTCCGCAGACTCTTCTTGCGGGGCCACCGTGTGCCCCGCTCGAAGTGGTATCCGAGGAAGTCAAATCCCTGACCCGGAAGTGTGGTATCTACCACGCGGGTCTTCTCAGGATGCAAGACCAGACCCCTTTCCGTAATCAGTTGCTGTACCTGGTGCAGGGCTTTATATGCCTCCGATTCGTCTCGACACATAATGACAAAATCATCGGCATAGCGGATCATTTGGAAACCCGCCGCCTCCATCGCCGCATCGACGGGATGGAGGTAGAGATTGGCCAGCAGGGGACTAATGACGGCGCCTTGGGGTGTTCCTGTTTCGGGCGTCCACCGGGACAACCCCTCCATGATGTCCTGACCGAGAAATCCTTCGATCAGCTCAAGCAAGCGGCCATCGGCAATATATCGGCGAACCTCCTGCATCAGTTTCTCATGGGGGATGCTGTCAAAGTATGCTTTCAGATCGGCATCCACTACATGGGTGTAGCCGCTCTTCAGGAACCGATCCACTTCCCGCAAGGCATCCTTGCTTCCTCTGTTTGGCCTGAAACCGTAACTGTGAGATTTGAACTTCGTCTCGAATATAGGCTCCATAACCAGCCTTATCGCCGTCTGGACTACCCGATCCCGCACGACGGGTACCCCCAAGGGCCGCTTCTCTTTACTGTCAAGTTTGTCGATATAGACCCGCTTGATCGGTCGCGGTCGGTATGTCCCTGTGCGAAGCTCTTCTTCCAACCCGGCGATGTTCTCCTCAAGTTTCTGCTCAAACCTCTCCACGCTTTCATGATCCGTCCCGGCACTGCCTTTGTTCCTTCTGACCGCCTGCCAGGCGGCGCGAAGGGTCGTTGGCCGGTACACCTTATCGATCAGGCTGAACCAAACGTCTCCTTTCACCCCCTTAACGAGGGCCTCCAGCATGCGATCCGTCCATATGGAGCGTTCCACCCAGTCAAATGGCCGAGCTTCTCCCGCTTGTTTAGCCGCCTCCGGCACTGCCTCGGGGATCGTTTCACTCTCTATCGACACCGCACATCCACCTTCCTGCGTCCCTTCGCTCCACGGCCATTACGCCGCTTCTCCGCTAATATGGACGCTCTGACTCCTGACCGGCGGGCTCTTCGTGTCCTTATCAGGGGCAATGAACTCCCGTCTTGTCCCGATCAGGTCTCCCTGGTTCACTCGGCACGACCTTCCACGCATTCCGTCACCAACCACCCAGCATGCTCTGTCGTCGCTTTACCGCTGCCCCTCCAGCGCAACAGACGCCCATGTTCAACACTTTATGGGTCAGGCTTCACCTTGAGTGAGGAGGCTCGCCGCAACACAAGGCCGAATCGTGTTCGTTATCCTACGGACTGCATGTTCGCCTCCGGTTGCTCTCCACCCCGCCTCACAGCGACGCAGTTACCTTCGGCTACCGAAATCGGGCATAATCTCGGAGGAGGACTTTCACCTCCCAAATCGCGCCTGCTCCCAGGCGCACTCACCCCGGCGAAAGCCGGGGTCCAGTGTAATGCTGGTTCCCGGAGCCTGGATACCGGCTTTCGCCGGTATGACGTTCTTGGTAGATTTTCGACTTTTTACGAGTCATCAAAATAAACTCTGGCAAGGTCAGCGTGATGGACACAAAAAGAAAACCGAAGTCACCCCGGGAACTCGCCGTCGAGATCCTCACCCGGATCGAGCAG
>SCTG01000131.1 GCA_004298335.1 Nitrospirota bacterium | reverse complement strand
GCTTTCGCGGGTTTCGCCGCACCGGGAGCACATCCCTTTCTTCTTGTACCGGGCCCGCGTTAAGGACAGATAAGCCGACCGGTATTCCTTCTCTCTGCTGTGGCTCACGGCAGGGTATCTTCCTCTTGTTCGTCGATCGCCAGCCCGCTCTTGATAAACGCGATCCGCCGCAGGTAATGCAATCCGTCCAACCCGACCGGACGGCCGCAGCGCTCTCCGGCTTTAGCTCCGCAATCCGGGCAGTCTACCGCTTCGATCACCTCCGTGCGCTTGATTTCATCCTTAGATCGGGAAAGCATCAGTTCCTCTCAGCGCGCGCTGCGCGCCGCATCCTGTCCCGCATCTCCCGCACCCAGCGCACTCCTTCCGGATTGTTCTTCAACGACCGCTCCAAAAGCTCCCCATCGAACCGCCGCGTCTCCCCGCTATTCATCTCCCAAATCGAGATCTCGAAGCACACCGGGCACACCATCGAGCCGAACACTTTCTCCCCGGCCGCTAACTTGCGCTGCGCCCTGTCTGCCTCCTCCGGCGTCATCGTCCCCGTCACGCCGGCGATCGAGTGCATCTGCGCATTGCACCAGGCGCAAACCGGCAGCGTCATCGTGTCCGCCCTCGCCACCATGCCATGACATTCACCGCCACTGCATGAAGAAACGCGATGAAAAGGACAAGCATGCAAAAGATGAAGATCCCTCCCAGGATCGTTTTCAAGACGATCATCTATTTCTCTCCCCACACGTACGGATCGATCACCCGCAATTTAGTCCCGTCCTTGAATGTGATGATGTAATAATACGTTGCATAGAGCACCCCTACGACAGCGTGCTTCTCAATGTTATTGACGCATTCAGTCCGCATCAATTTGTCCGCCAAACCTTGATTGGTCCAGCCGGCTACCGGCCGATCGTCAGCGCAGTTCCTTTCCGTCATTTCGTGCGTCCTCTCCTCCACTTCATCACCCCGACCGTCACCGCATACAAAAGCCCTACGAGCAAGATCATAATGCAAAAGATCACGCCCCCGAGCAGGAGCACTCTCGCAATGCCTTCCAGACTCATCGCCCGGATCCTCCCCAAGGGAAATTTTCATTTAGCCACCTCACGAGCCGCGGCCAGTCCCAAACCGCACTCCCGGTCGGCAGCGTCCTCCCCGTCGCCTCCCGCCATCGATCGAGCTCTTCAAAGTACGGGGCCGTGTTCCGCCCCGCTCCTATCCACCCCCACGGAGTCGCCCGTAACGCTAAGGTCTTCGCTTTCGTCGGCGCTTTCCGCCCGGCTGCACTCTTACTTATGGGTCTAGCCATTCACCGCGTCCCTCCCTCTACTCGTAGCGAATCTCCCGTGCCGCGACTTCCTGAAGCAGCTTTACCCGAATGAATTTGATCTTCTCGCGGGGGATGTTGAAGTTCTCGTTTGTCGCGCCGTAGCCATCCTCGGCGACGACCGGCGCTATCGACTCCTTGTGAAGGAGGAGCGTGAGCGTTGCCGCGCGCTCTTCGTAAAACACCTGCACCAGCGCATGCGATGCTTTAACGCTCGATTGCACGCCTACCCCGAACTGCCCGCCGCCGGCGTCGAACAGGACGACAGATGTGTCCCGGTCGCGCAACTCTCGAGCCGGCTGCGCCAGCAAAACCCCAGAGAGCAAAATCAAAAAAAGCTCCTTCATTCCGCCACCGCTCGCCAATAGCTCATGCCGTCGCAGTGTTCTGCCGGCGCTCTGCCCGCAGGCGCGTATTTGG
>SCTG01000130.1 GCA_004298335.1 Nitrospirota bacterium | reverse complement strand
GGGGTCCTGTCGCCGAACAGCCCTGACGTGCTCAGAGCGTTTCGGCGTCGCAGCCCCGCAGACTCGCCTGTACGCTCTTCCGCTCCGCCCGGGCGCCCGTTCGGCGCCACCCCTTCAATCCTCTTTCGATTTTTTTGGCTTGTAGTACTTCTTGCCTTTGAGCTTGTCCGGCAGGTGCGTCTGCTCGGTCTTCGCGGCCGGGTCGTCGTGCATGTAGCGGTAGTCCTTTCCGTATCCCAGGTCCTTCATGAGATCGGTCGGCGCGTTGCGCAGGTGCAGCGGCACCGGCAGGTTGCCCTGCTCCTTGGCGTCCTTCCCGGCTTCCAGCAGTCCTCTATACGACGCGTTGTCCTTGGGGCAGGTCGCCAGGTACGTGACGCCCTGGGCCAGGTTCAGCTTGCACTCGGGCAGGCCGATCAGCTCCACCGCCTGGGCGACGGCCGTCGCGACCACGATCGCCATCGGGTCCGCGTTGCCGATGTCCTCCGACGCCAGGATCACCATCCGCCGGGCGATGAAGCGCGGCTCCTCGCCTCCCTCCAGCATCCGGGCCATCCAGTACAGCGCGCCGTCGGGGTCCGAATCGCGCAGGCTCTTGATGAAGGCGGAGATGAGGTTGTAGTGCTCCTCCCCGCCCTTGTCGTACCGCAGGCTTTTCTTCTGCAGCGCGTCGGCCAGCGCGGGCGCGTCCAGGCGGACGACGCCGTCCGGCCGCGGCGGCTGGTGCAGGACGGCGAACTCCAGCGCGTTGAGCGCCACGCGGGCGTCCCCGTTGGCGAAGGCGGCGAGGTTGCGCATCGCGCCGGCCTCCAGCTCCACGCGGTACCGCCCCAGGCCCCGGTCCTGGTCCTTCAACGCGCGCCCGATGATCTGTGCCAGGGCCGGCTCCGACAGCGGCTGGAGGACCACGACCAATGACCGGGAGAGCAACGGGCTGACCACTTCGAACGAGGGATTCTCCGTGGTGGCCCCGACGAGCGTCACCGTGCCGGACTCGACGTGCGGGAGAAACGCGTCCTGCTGGGCCTTGTTGAACCGGTGGATCTCGTCCACGAACAGGATGGTCCGCCGGCCGCCGACCGCGCGCCGCTGCTCGGCGAGCTTGATGATCCGGCGCAGCTCCGGCAGCCCGCTGGTCGCGGCCGAGAAGGGCTCGAACTGGGCCTTGGTGTGCGACGCGATCAGGCGCGCCAGCGAGGTCTTCCCGCTGCCGGGCGGGCCCCAGAGGATCAGGGACGTGAGCGTGTCCTGCTCGATGGCGACCCGCAGGGGCCGGCCGGGGGCCAGGATCTCGTCCTGCCCGGCCACGTCGTCGAGCGTCCGCGGCCGCATCCGTTCCGCCAGCGGCCCCCTGGCGCGAGACTCCTCCTCCGGCGCGGCAAAGAGGTCCATTTCGTGAGAATACCAGAGGCCGGGCCGGTAGACAAACTCCGAAAGGCTGTGGTAGCTTATGGGCTCCGCGTTCGTCGTCACAACGCAAACGCATCAGCCCATCATCAATATCAACGAGGAGGTTGCCGTGGCCGTACAAGAGGTAGCAAAAGAGATCGCAGTGGGCGATGCCGCCCCTGATTTCACGTTGAAAGACCAGGACCAGAAGGACGTGACGCTGAGCAGCTTCAAGGGCAAGAAGAACGTCGTCCTGGCCTTCTATCCCCTGGACTGGAGCCCGGTCTGCACGGGCGAGAACAAGTGCCTGACCGACGACTTCCCCAAGTTCGACCAGATGAACGCCGTCGTGTTCGGGATCAGCACCGACAGCTTCTTCTCCCACAAGGCCTGGGCCGATTCGCTCGGCCTCAAGCAGCAGCTCCTCGCGGACTTCAACCGCGAGGTGGTCAAGAAGTACGGGCTGTATTTCGAGCCGCTGAACTGCGGCAAGCGGGCGACCGTGATCGTGGACAAGAACGGCAAGGTCGCCTACGTCAAGGTCCAGGAGATCAAGGTCGCGCGCGACGACAAGGACATCCTGGACGCCCTCAAGAAGCTGAATTGAGCGACGACCTGATCGGCAACGTCACGGACGCCACGATCGACGAGTACGCGACCAGCGCCGCGGCGGTGGTGGTCTTCGGCATCGCCAACTGCGACGGCTGCGCGCTCATGGACGGCGTCATGGCCGAGCTCGCGCCGAAGCTGAAGGGCCGCGTGCGCTTCGGCAAGGCGAAGATGCACGTTCCGGGCGCCTGCCGGGAGATCAAGAAGCGGTACTTTTTCGAAACCTACCCGACGACGCACCTGTACGCGCAGGGCAAACTGGTCGAACGGAAAGAGGGGGCGGTCGAGGCGGCCGAGTTGGAGCGCGCGATCGAAACCCTGATCCTGAAGAACTAGACGCCGCTGCCGGGCCCGCTGCGGCGGATCAGGTTCAGAAACTCCTCGCGGGTCTGCTGCTGGCTCTGAAAGACGCCCTGCATCGAACTCGTCACCGCCACGGCGTTGGGCGTCTCCACCCCGCGCATCATCATGCAGAGGTGGCGGGCTTCCATGACCACCGCCACGCCCTGGGGGTTCAGCTTCTGCTGCAGCGCCTCGGCGATCTGCACGGTGAGCCGCTCCTGCACCTGCAGCCGGCGGCTGAAGACCTCCACCACGCGCGGGATCTTGCTCAACCCCACGATGCGGCCGTTGGGCAGGTAGGCGACATGGCACTTGCCGTAGAACGGCAGGAGGTGGTGCTCGCAGAGGCTGAAGAAGTCGATGTCCCGGATCACCACCATTTCGTCGTATTCGATGGGAAAGAGGGCGCCGTTCAAGACCTCCTCCGCATCCTGCTGGTAGCCCTCCGTGAAGAACCGGAACGCCTTGGCGACCCGCTCGGGCGTCTTCACCAGGCCGTCGCGCGTCGGGTTCTCCCCCAGGTGGACGAGCAACTGCTCGATGAGCGCCTGGATTTCGTCCGTGTTCGTTTCGATCAAATCCTTTTCCCCGCTCACGAGACCCGCTCCTTCGCCGGCCCGGCATACTCGAAATAGTTGTCCCGCGTCTCGACCAGCCCGATCTTGTGCAGCGTCCCGGCCGGGACCGCCTTCTCCAGCAGGGTCCACAGCAGCACCACCAGGTTTTCCCCCGTCGTGGTCTGGCCGGCGAACGCCTCGTCGAAGTTGAGGTGCTGGTGGTCGAACCGCCGGAGCACCTGCTCGTCGATCGTGCGGTCCAGGCGCTCCAGATCGGTGACCCTCCCCGTCTCCGGGGCGATGTCTCCCCGGACGGTGACTTCCAGCGTGTAATTGTGGCCGTGCCCGTTCGGGTTGTTGCACTTGCCGAACACCCGGCGGTTCTCCGGCTCCGACAGCGCCTCCGTATGCAGGCGATGGGCGGCCGCAAACCGGTAGCGGCGGGTCAGGTACACTTCCGGAGCGTTCCCCACGCGTCGTCCTTCGTAGTCCACGGACAGATCCTCCTCTTCAAACAGTCGAAGGGTCGTCAACCGGGCCCCCTGCAGGTGCTCCGCGACTCGCCCCCACAGGACCACCGCCAGATTCTCGGTGGTCGGAATGCGCCCGGCAAAATACGGCGTATCCTCCTGCAGATTTTTATGATCGAACTCGACGAGCACGTTCTCCAGCACCTGCTTGAGATCGTAAAGATTGACCACCATGCCGGTCACCGGATCCACCTCGCCGGCGACGGTGACCTCCAGCAGGTAATTGTGCCCGTGCCCATGGGCGTTGTTGCACTTGCCGAAGACGGCCCGGTTGCGCTGGTCCGACCAGGCAGGGTTGTGGTAGCGATGCGAGGCGCTGAATTCAAGCCGCTTGGTGAGTCGGACGGTGGTCATGGGAGGGAACGCGCAGGGGCGCACGCCGTGCGCCCCTGCGTTGAAGACACGCTGCTTACGCGCTGAACGAGCTGCCGCAGCCGCACGTGGTCTTGGCCTGCGGGTTCTTGATCGCAAAGCCCGACCCCTGCACGCTGTCCACGTAATCCACTTCCGTCCCGGCCAGCAACGGGGCGCTCTGCGAATCCATGATCACCTTCACGCCGCCGGCCTCGATGATCGTGTCATCGTCCGCCGTCTTCGTCTCGAACGACATGCCGTACTGGTACCCGTGGCAGCCGCCGCCCTTCACGTAGACGCGCAGGCCGATGGCGTCCTTTTCCTCCTGCAAGAGCTCGTGGATTTTCTTCTGAGCCATTTCGGTGACTGTGACCATGTTATCGTCTCCTCCCTTGATGTCTGGGGCCGCCTCTGCGGCCGGTCCTCATTCAAGACTGCATCACACGCTGATTGAATTCCCCGTCGCGGTTCCTTCCGCCGCCGGCCCGACGAACTTCTGCAACGGGACCCGGACGACGACGTCTCCCTGTATTCTAGCCTGACAGCCCAGCCGATTGAAAGCCTCGGTCAAGTTTTCCCGGTCCAGCAGGTCCTGCTCGTCGAAATCGACCTCGGAGAGGTGCTCCCCCCCGCTCTCCACCTCCACCCGGCAGGTGGTGCAGGACGCGTTCCCCCCGCAGTCATGGTTGAGCGGAAACCCGAGGACCTTCGACGCCTCCAGGATGGAGGTGTTCGCCTCCACTTCGCCGCTCAGCCCCTGGGGATGGACGAACGTGATCCGCGGCATTCAGGCCACCCCGCCCGCGACGGCCACCGGCTTGAACGGGCACCGCTTCTGCGCGATGTGCTCCTCGAACTCGCGGCGGAACAGCCGGAGCGAGCTCTCGCCGATCACCGAGGCCCCCGTCACTACTGTACAATAACCACGCCCTTTGACAAATCCACAGAGTTGGAGAAAGGCGGCCAGATCTTTTTCGGTGCCCTCGCCGTCCTCGATTTTTTGCAGTATTGCCGCCAGGTTGATCGTGCCCATCCGGCAGGGCGGACACTGGCCGCAGCTCTCCACCTTGAAGAAATCGGTGTACTTGAGCGCCGTCTCCACCATGCAGGTCCGGTCGTCCACGACGATCACGCCGGCCGACCCGAGGCCGGTCCCCGCGTGCTTGAGATTTTCAAAGTCCATCGGCGTATCGAGCTGGTCCGCCGTCAGCATGGCGAACGACGGCCCGCCGGGAAACACGGCCTTCAGCTTCCGGCCTCCGGGAATGCCGCCGCCGCACTCGTAGACCAGCGTCCGGATCGGCGTCCCCATCGGCAGCTCGTAGACGCCGGGACGGTTGACCGTGCCGCTGAGCGAGAAGAGCATGGTGCCCGGGCTTTTCTCCGTGCCGACCTGTCTGAACCACTCGGCGCCGTTTCGGAGCAGCACGGGAATGTTGCACAGGGTCTCGACGTTGTTCACCAGCGTCGGCTTGCCGTAGAGCCCGAAATCGGTCGGGTAGAAGGGCGGCTTCTGCCGCGGCATGGCGGGACGGCCCTGCATGGACTCCAGCATGGCGGTCTCCTCCCCGGCCACGTAGCTGCCCTGCCCTTCCACGAACTCGATTTCGAGGTCGACGCCCGTCCCGAGCACGTTCTTGCCCAGGAACCCATGGGCGCGCGCCTGCTCGGCCGCTTTCCGGAGATTCGCAATCTCCTCGACGTACTCGTGGTTCACGTAGATGAACGACGCCTTGGCCTTGACGGTGAACGCGGCGATCAACGCCCCCTCCAGCAGCTGGTGCGGGTTGGTCTTGAGGAGGTGGCGGTCCTTGAACGTTCCCGGCTCGTGTTCGCCGGCGTTGCAGACGAAGTAGTGTTCGGGCACGCGGTGGTGCAGGACCTTCTCCCACTTGATCCCGGTCGGGAACCCGGCTCCGCCGCGTCCCCTCATGCCCGCCTTTTTGAGCTCGGCGATGATCTCGTCCCCGGTCCACTTGGTGACGCAGGACTTCAAGGCTTCATAGCCCCCCTGCTTCAGGTAGGGATCGATCTCCCAGGGCCTCGGGCCAAAGTCCTTAATTATTCGAGCTTCTTTCAGCACGTGAAAATCTACCTCCGACCACTTTGGTCGGCATACTATAAGTGAGAACGCAGAGGGAGTCAAGCCTCGTTTCGGCCCTAGGTCTCAATAGCAAACCGGCCTGGGCCTTTCTGATTACCGGCCGCCGGCGAGGTCCTCCAATAAGGAGTGCCGCATCTCGTCGGAAACAGGCTGGACGGCCTGGTAGCGGGGGTGCGTCACGACCACCTGCACCGGCACGGCGGGGTCTTCCATCAGGGTCTTGACGGCGTCGGGCACGGGAAACCGCACGTAATGGACGGCGCTGATTTTTTCCTCGTTGCTGCGGCCCTGCTCGAACGTCCCGTAGACCAGGTGCGGCCCCACCCGGATGCTCACGGTCCGGCCGCGGTCGATCCCCTGCAGCCGGTCCAGCACCAGCTTGACCTGCTGCGGGTCGGTGACCTCGATCATGAGCGTCGCGCTCAACTCGCCGGCCCCGGGAATCTGCTCGTTGTACATGTCGACTTCCTCGCGGACGCGTTCGGGCCGGAGGATCCGCTCGGCCCGGATCATCTCCTGGATCTGGAACAGCACGGTGTCCCGGTTCTCGAAGACCATCGTGATGAGGTTCCCGACCGAGAGTCTCCGTCTCTGCTTCAGGTCAATGATGCGCTGCCGGAACGCGTCGCGCGAACGCTCGTACTCCTCGATCGACAGCACGTCCTGCGTCGTCAACGGCTTCATAACATCTTAGCGGGATGGAGGGAGGCCGTACGCCTGCGCGATGACTTCGATCGGGTGCAGCGTCGGCTTCCCGCCGGCGGCCTGCGTGAGCTGCACGCCCGACAGCGGACAATCGGAGACGACGAGGTCCGCTTGCGCGGCCTCCACCTCCCGGACCGCCTTCGCCGCGATCTTCATGGAGAGATCGAAGAACTCGACCTTCACGCCCCAGGTCCCGTCGTGCCCGGAGCACCGCTCGATCACCTCGACCCGGGCGCCGGTCAGCTCCATCAGCTCCCTGGATTTGAAGCCGATGTTCTGGTCGCGGAGGTGGCAGGGAATCTGATAGGCGATCTTCCCCGGACGGTTGGGAAAGGTGGTGTCGAGCCGGCCCCGCTTCTTCAGCTTCATGAGGTACTCGCAGACGTCGAAGGTGCGGGACGCCACCAGCTTCACGTCGTCCGTGGGAAGCAGGTGCGGGTATTCGCGCTTGAGCATCAGGCTGCAGCTCGGCACCGGCGCGATCACGTCGTAGCCCCGGTCCACCCAGGGTTTGAGGGCCGCCACGTTGGCCTGCGCCTTGTTCAGGATCGTTTCGATGTCGCCGGTGTCGAAGTGCGGCATCCCGCAGCATTGCTGCTCGGGCCGGACGACCTCGACGCCGTTCTTCTCCAGGACCGCCACCGTGGCCCGCCCCACTTCCGCCGAGTGGTAATCGACGAGGCATGTGGAAAATAAAACTACTTTTTCAGTAGAAGATACATTCCGGTTCCGGTCGTCTTGCGTACGCGCAAACCAGTGCGGGAAGGTCTCCTCCTGGAACTTGACCAGCTGCCGGTCGCGATGGATGCCGGCGACCCGGTGCAGGAGTCCGCGAAACCATGATTGCGCGTTGGCCCAGTTGGCCAGCGGGGCCAGGAGCGTGCCGAGCGTGCCGATCCAGTCGGTCCGCACCAGGAGCCGGTCGCGCCAGCGGGCCCTGCCCTCCTGGGCCTGGAGTTTCTTCCAGCCGATCATGAGCCGCGGAAAATCGATCTCGTACTGGTGCGGTGGCGTGTAGGGACAGTGGTTGTAGCAGAGCTTGCAGTAGTAGCACTCGTCGGCGATCCGCTCGTGGTCGGCGGCCGCGAGTTTGCCGAGCGCGCCGTCGTGCGCGTCGATCCGTTCGAAGAGCGTGTTGAAGGAGGGGCAGAGATTGAAGCAGCGCCGGCAGCCGTCGCAGACCTCGAAGATCCGCGCGGTTTCCTGTTCGACGGCGGCCCGCGCGAGCGGGCCGGCCGTCAGCTCAAGACCTTTCAGAGCTTGAGACCTTCGAGGCCTTTGGTGAACCGGTTGGCGTGGGACCGCTCGGCCTTGGCCAGCGTCTCGAACCACTCCGCCAGCTCCGCATAGCCTTCCTCGCGCGCCGTCTTCGCCATGCCGGGATACATCTGGGTGTACTCGTAGGTCTCGCCCTCGATCGCGGATTTGAGATTCGCGTCGGTGTTGCCGATCGGCGCGCCGGTCGCCGGATCGCCGACGTCCTTGAGAAAATCCAGGTGCCCGAAGGCGTGGCCGGTCTCGGCTTCCGACGTGTCGCGGAACAGCCCGCCGATGTCCGGATAGCCCTCGATGTCCGCCCGCCGCGCAAAATAGAGATAGCGCCGGTTCGCCTGGGATTCCCCGGCGAAGGCGTCCTTCAGGTTCTGATGACTCTTGCTGGTCTTCTGGAGCTTGCCCATCTACCTGTCCTCCCTCTCTCGAGTCCGTCTATTTAAAGTGGCTGCCGGCGCCCATGAAAAACAGCATCGGGATCGACAGCATGAAGTTGACGCGCGACGCGAGCAACGCCGTCCGCCCCCACCCCGCCATCTCGGCGGGCGCCGGCGTCCCGTCCTTCGCCGTCTTCGACACCGCCTCGATGATCCGCTTCTGGTTGGGCCAGATGATCGCGTGCACGTTGACCAGCATGATGATGCCCAGGAGCCCGCCGATGCCCACGGCGACGGCCCCCGTCCCGCCCTTGGAATACATGTAGCCGTAGAGCGCGAGGCCGGCCAGCACCGTCACGGTCGCGCCGTGGCGGAACCAGTTCAGCGCCGCCGGCATGAGCTTCGGGATCACGGCGTTCTTGGTGGGGCCGTCCAGGCTCTTGAGGAACCCCGCGTTGATCAGGTTGAAGAAGTACAGCAGGCCGATCCAGGTGATGCCCGCCAGGAAATGGGTCCAGCGCAGGAGCATGCCCACGTAGTCCATGTCCGACGCCCAGCCGGCCATGAACACGCCGGCCAGCACGATCGTCAGCACGACCCCCAGCCCGATCGTTTGATTCGGATTATCGAGAGGATTCATCCTTGTCACCGCCTTTCAAAGTGAGACGTCCGTGTGTTGCGAAGGCATTATCCGAGAGTTCAGATCATCTTGTCAACGAGGTCGCAATGCTCTCTCACCACCGCCGCGGACTGCGCGAGCGCCGTCTGCTCGTAGGCGGTCAGCGAGAGCGTGACGATCTCCTCGACCCCGCGCCGGCCCAGCTTCACGGGCACGCCGACGAACAGGCCGTTCACGCCGTACTCGCCCTTGCACAGCGCGGCGCAGGGCAGGATCTTCTTGCTGTCCAGCAGGATCGCCTCGACCATCGCGACGATCGAGGCCGACGGCGCGTAGTAGGCGCTGCCCGTCTTCAGGAGCGCCACGATCTCGGCGCCGCCGTCCTGGGTCCGCTTCACCAGGGCGTCGATGCGGTCCTTCGGCAGCCGCTCGCTGAGCGGCACGCCCGCGACCGTCGTGTAGCGGATCAGCGGCACCATCGCGTCGCCGTGGCCGCCGAGCACCATGGTCTCCACGTTCTTGACCGACACCTTGAGCTCCGCCGCGATGAAGGCCCGGAACCGCGCCGAATCCAGGACGCCGGCCATGCCCACCACCCGCTCGCGCGGGAACTTGCTGACCTTGTGGGCGACGTACGTCATCACGTCGAGCGGGTTGGTGACCACCACGAGGATCGCCTCCGGCGAGTTCGCGGCCACCTGCGTCACGACGTCCCGGACGATCTTGGCGTTGATCTCCAGCAGCTGTTCGCGGCTCATCCCCGGCTTGCGGGGCACGCCCGAGGTGATCACGACGAGGGACGAGCCCGCCGTCGCTCTGTAGTCCGTCGTGCCGACGATCTGCCCGTCGGACCCGAGCAGCGCGCCGGCCTGCAGGAGGTCCAGCGCCTTGCCCTGGGGAACGCCGTCCACCACATCCAGCAGGACCACGTCGTACCGCCCGGTCTCCGCCAGGCGCTGGGCCGTGGTCCCGCCCACGTTGCCGGCCCCGATCACCGTGACTTTTTCACGTCCCACCATGACTCTCCTTGGGCGCATCGCCCGTGCCCTGTTCATTGCCCGCGTCGCCCATGCCCTGGTCGTTGCCCGCGTCGTGCGAGACCCACCCGGCCACTTTGAAATTCTGGGTGCACACGAAATTCTCGCCGAGATAGAAGTTCAGCTTGATCTTCTTCCGGCCGTACGTCTTCGCCAGAAACTCCTCCGGATGCTCGAGCAGCTCCTGGAACGTCCCCGCTTCATACTGGCCCAGCTCGATGAAACTGACGATCATGCCGGTCTTGATCTCCTGCAGGACCTTCAGCCAGCACAGCGGATAGACTTCCCAGAACTTGGCCTTGATCTCGTCGGGTGTGGGCTCCGGCCGGTCTTCGCCGGGCTGGGCGGTCTTCGCGAATTTCGCCTGCCGCCGCACATAGGGATAGGCGTGCCCCGTGAAGAGCTTGTAGACCCACTTCGGGACGTCCTTCTCGCCGGTGTTCGGTTCCATCACGTCGTCAGCGTCCGGTAGATCCGGGGCAGCCGCTCCGGCAGGCTCTCCACCCGGTCGATGATCAGGTAGCACACGTCCCCGTACATCCGTTCGAGATAGCCCCGGGCCTCGCGGTCCACCGTGATGCAGAAGGGATGCACGCCGCCGGCCCGCGCTTCGCGCAGCGCCGCCTTCGTGTCCTCCAGCGCGTACTCCTCCTGGTAGGCGTCGTCCAGCGGGCGGCCGTCGCTCAGCATCACCATGAGCTTGACCCGCGCCGCGCGCTCCGACAGGCGGTGCAGGGCGTGCCGGATCGCCGCCCCGTCGCGGTTCTGCACCAGCGGGCGGACGGCGTCGATGCGCCGCCAGACCTGCGGCCCGTAGCGCTCGTCGAAGTCCTTCAGCACGAGGATCTGCACGTCGTGGCGCGACTGCCCGGAGTAGCCGTACACCGCGTACTGGTCCCCGATCGCCTCCAGCGCCTCGCAGAGCAGCACCAGCCCCTCCTTCTCGACGTCGATGACGCGCGCGCCGTCCGGCCCGATCTGCTGGCCCGTCGAGCCGCTCAGGTCCACGAGGAACACCGCCGCCACGTCCCGGTCCTTCCGGTCCCGGCGGATGTACACGAACTCCGACGGGCCGGCGCGCGCCCGCCGCTCGACCAGCGACTCCACGGCCGCCTCGATGTCCACCTCGTCGCCGTCGGCCTGGCGGCGCACCCGCCTCAAGGCCGGCGGGCGGATGCCCTCGAAATAGCGGCGGATCAGGCTCACCGCCCCGCCGTACCGGCTCCGCGTCCGTTCGAGAAATCCGTCCGAGCCTTCCGGCGCGACCTGCTCGACGACCCGGCACCAATTCGTGCGGTAGTCCTGGATCCGGCCGTCCCACTCGTCGTAGAGAAACGCCCGCGTTCCGGGCGGCGCCGGCGGCACGCGCCCCGCGCTCTCGTCCGGCACGACGGTCGCCTCCTCCGCGAGCGAAGCGGCCCCGGTCCGTCCTCCCAGCGGCGCGGCGACGGCCGCGGCGTCGCGCAGCACGCGCGGCCCCTGTTCGGAGCGCGCGCCGCCCGCCACCGTCGGCTCGCCCTGCAGGCCGTCCTGCTCGCGGACCTCCGGCTCCGCGTGGCCGGCGAGCGCGCCGCTCTCCTGGTCCCGCACGCGCTCCGCATCCATGGCGCCGCGATGGGCCGGCGTCGCCAGCGGCCGATAGGATCCGCCCCGGTCGTCGCCGGCGGGAGGCTCCATCGCCTGCTCGGCCTCCTCGGACGTCCCACCGGGGCCGGACGGCGACCCTTCCGACGTGAACTCCTCGATCAGCACGTAGGCGCGGTGCACCGCGCGGACGGCGTCCTCGGCCGTCGCATAGGGCTGGGCGACCGCGCGCAGGAGCGCCCAGGCGCGGGCGACCACGTCCTCGACCGCCACCGGCACCCGGACGGCGTCCGGGTCTCCGGCCGACATCTGCAACAGCAGCTCGACGACCATCTCGCGGACCGACATGCCGTGGGTCAGCGACCGCCCGGCGACTTCCTCCCGCGCCATGTCCTCCATGTCGCGCCGCAGTCCCGGGTACTCCGCCTTCAGGCAGGCCTCGACGCGCGCGTCCTCGGCCATCACCCAGAGATCACGGATCAGCAGCGGGTTCGGATAGAGCCGGAAAAATTCGTCCAGGGATGCGGGGGCCGCCGCCGGCGCGCGCCCGTACCGCAGCGCGGCCTGCGAGGCCAGATCCGCCAGGCGCGCCATCGGGAGCGCGTACGTGCCGAACTCCAGGTGGCCGGCCTCGTGGGCCGTCAGCACCTTGTAGAAACGAAGGTTGTCGTCCTTCAACGGATAGCGGCGCATCCGCGACGGCAGGAAGATCGTCGCGCCGTCCGACGAGGCGCGGGCCCGCGGGGCCGCGCCGCCGCCGGCGCCTTCATCAAGCGGACGGATCGTCACCGGCCGCCCGCTCAGCCCCTCCGCGAACAGCTTGAGCATGCGGGCGACGCTTCTCAGCGCCACGCAGCTCGCAACTTCCTCCAGCGCCTCCAGCGCCTTCCGGGTCTCGCTGGCGAAATAGGCGCGCGCCGCCTCGGGATTGAACCCCAGCACCTCCATGCCGCCGCGATACCATGCGTCAAACCGTTCCATTATAGCGGGAGGGGGCCCATCACCCGTTGCATTCGCAGGAGCAACGGGTACCCGCGCCCTTCCCGCACCCACCATCGCCGACGTGTCGGGGTCCGCCAGTTCGAGCACCTCCGGCGCCCTCCTCACATATTCCAGGGCCGCCGCCGCGTCCTGCTCCGCCACCAGGACACCGTACTGGAGCACCCGTTCCTGCCAGGCGCCGTCCTTGATCAGCCGCAGCAGCCCCGGCGCTTCTCCCAAAAACGCAATGGCGAGTTCGGGGGACCGGTCCGCCAACACATTCGTCAGCGCGAGCACCCGCCGGCGCACCGCCGGCGAGGCCAGGTCTCCCAGCAGCGCCGGGCTGGTCCTGAAAAAAGCCAGCGCCGCCATATAATCGGGCTTGCCCAGACTGTTGGGCGTGACCAGCTTGGCGCTGACGCCGGCCCAGGGCTTGAGGTCGTCGACGGCCAGCACCGGCAGGATGTCCGGCCCCCGCCGGAAATATTCGATCCCCAGCACGCCGTCCCACCTGGTGAGGTCGGCCCCGGTCTGCGCCCAGCCCGGCAGGGCGCCGGCGCCCGCCGCCGCGATCACGCCGCCGGCCCGCAGCAATCCTTCGTAGGCCATGGGCGCGTCCTGCTCCGCCAGCTCCAGCGCCATCGCCAGCGCCGCCGCGCGCGACCCGGCCGGCAGCTCGCGCAACAGCGCGGCGCTCTCCCGGCACAGCTTGATCGCGATGGCCCCGGACCGCTCGCTAAGCGTCACGATGAGGTCCAGCCATGTGACGACCAATTCCTCCCCCAGGATGTCGCGGACTTCGGGCAAAACCTCCACGGCCGCAGCCGTTGCCTTGGGCGAGAAGCCCTGCAGCTCGGACAGCAGTCGTTGTAAAAGTTCTTCCGGCGCCATGGAAGGCGCGATTATAGCACAGGGGTCCCGGGGATAAAATTGACTCGTCCGGGTTTCACGCCTAGAATGCGCCATGCCCGAGCCCAGCGAAAAGAGTCTCATCAAAATAGAAAAGTTCGTGAAGGGCTTTGCGGAGAAGACCGGGACCGCCATGCACCCCAACCCGACCGTGACGGAATCGGTGGTCAAGGGGCTGGCCGCCAACGTGGACGAACTGGGCCGGCCGCTCTGTCCCTGCAATTTCTATCCGGATAAAAAAGCTGAAGCGAAGCTACGACGCTGGATCTGCGCCTGCGATGAAATGCAGATCTACAAGTACTGCCACTGCCTGCTGTTCGTGCGCGAGGACGGCCTTCCGATCACCGAGTACCTGCCGGAAGGCCATGAAGGACGGAAGTGCTACGGCGTGGTGAACGACCCCACGCCCGACAAAGGCCGCGCGCTGCGGCATCAAGCGCCGAAAACGCCGTCCACTTCTTAAAAGGGATCCTGATCGTCGGTGCCCGGCTTGGGCATCGCGTCCAGCAGGTGGTCGCGCTCCTTCAATTCGGGGTCGTTGCGGAAGGCATCGATCTCTTCCGGAGTCGGCGGCTTCATGATCGGCCCCACCGGCTTCAGCTTCCGGTAAGCCTGCCGCTTCGCCTCCTCCGCCGGGTCGGACGCCTTCGCATTTTTCGCGGAGGGCGCGTCGTCTTGATTGGCCTTCTTCGGCTTGTCGGCGCTCATTCGTCCCGCCTTCAAAAGACCGCCGTCACGATCTCCCGCAGGCTGCGCTGCATGTCGGCGTCGTCCGTGATCGGCCGGATGATCGCCGCCTCGCAGGCCGCCTGGGGGCTGACGCCCTGCCGCACCAGCTCGCCCGCATAGATCAGCAGACGCGTGCTGACGCCCTCCTCCAATCCATGGTTCTTGAGGTTGCGGACCTTCTCCCCGACCGTCACCAGCCCCACCGCAATCTCCTTGTCGACGCCGGCCTCGCGCTCGATGATGCGGGCCTCCAGGTCGCGCGGGGGATAGGTGAACTCGATCGCCATGAAGCGCTGCTTCGTGCTCTGCTTGAGATCCTTGAGCACGCTCTGGTAGCCGGGGTTGTAGGAGATGACGAGGAGGAAGTCGTCCACGGCTTCGATCATCTGGCCCTTCTTCTCGATGGGCAACATCCGCCGGTCGTCGCTCAATGGGTGGATGATGACGGTCGTGTCCTTGCGCGCCTCGACGATCTCGTCCAGGTAGACGATCGCGCCGTGCTTCACGCCCAGCGTCAGCGGGCCGTCCACCCAGACCGTCTCTTCGCCCTTGAGGAGGAACCGGCCGACCAGGTCGGAGGCGGTGAGGTCCTCGTGGCAGGCGACCGTGATCAGGGGCCGGCCGAGCTTGTGGGCCATGTGCTGGACGAACCGGGTCTTCCCGCAGCCCGTCGGCCCCTTCAGCATCACCGGCATCTTCGAGGCGGCCGCCGCCTTGAAGAGGCCGATCTCGCCGTGGACTTCGGCGTAGAACGGTTCCGTCTTGACCAGAAACTGTTCGATGCCCTGCTCCAACCCCTTGGCCACCGGTTTTCCTCCTGCGGTCTAATCTCTCGGCTATAATATAGGATATGAGGGTGGTCCTACAACTCCTCTGCCTGGTCCTGCTCGTCCTGTCCGGCTGCATCACGTCGGAGCTGGTGACTCAGGAGATGGAGTCCCAGATCGCCCGGGACGTTCCGTTCGAGTCGCTCAAGGCGGAACCGGACACGTTCAAGGGGCGCCTGGTCGTCCTGGGCGGCAAGGTGCTCGCCGCCAAGCGGCTCAAGGAGGGCACGCAGATCGAAGTCCTGCAGCTGCCGCTCGACGGCGCGGACGCGCCGATCTTGAATCTCCCCCGGTCCAAAGGCCGGTTCCTGGCCTATCAGGAAGCGTTTCTCGATCCGGCCACGATCCCTGAAGGCACGGCTGTCTCCATGATCGCGGAAGTCACGGGACACAAGACCCATCCGCTCGACGAAGTGGACTACACCTACCCGACGCTCAAGATCCGCACGCTCAAGGTCTGGTCGGAAACACGGTACATGCCCTGGCCCGGTCCCTTCTATCCCTACTGGTACGGCTCCCCCCGTCGTCTCCCTTATCATCCGTTCTATCCCACGTACTGGGATCCGTATTACTAAGCTAGCCGTTCCGGTCCTCAGTCCGCACCACTCACAGCACTCTCAATCGTTATCAATTTAAAGTATCCTCGCTCCGATTCGTGGCCAGATGGTATAGCCACAAGCTGGACATATATCTAAGTAAAGTGTAACGTTACGCTAGTTTTTTCTAGTAGCGCAAATCAACGATGGGGCAAGACATTTAAGCTCCTGTGGCAAACGAGTCGAGTATGAATGTTTTGATCCGAAGCCTAATACTTAAACGTTTCCGTAGCATACCTTCTGATGGTGTTGAGTTTGACAATCCAACATTTCTCGTTGGGAGGAACGGCTCAGGAAAGAGCAATTTCGTTGACGCGTTCGCTTTTCTGGCAGAAGCAATGGTCTCTCCTCTCCAAGCGGTTTTTGACAAACGCGGCGGCATATCCGCTGTTCGAAACCGGACGTCAGGCAAGAGTTACCCCCCCAATCTTGGACTAGGTGTTACGTTTGGTCAGCTCAATGGAGAAATACGCAGTGGACGGTACGCATTTGAGATAAGGGCTGTTCCCAATTACGGCTTTGAAGTAACGCGGGAGCAATGCAGCATCCAGATTAAGGATGGAGTGCAATATTGGTTTGACCGAGAAAAGAAAAGATTTAAATCCAACATTAGAGGACTAGAGCCAGCAATAGACGCTGCTTCACTCAGTCTGCCTGTAGTCGGTGGAGAGGCGCGTCTCGCCCCCATCCTTCGCAACCTAGCAACTATGCGGGTTTACTCTATTGAACCTTCAAAACTGCGCGAAATGCAGGATCCAGATAGTGGTATCAGCCTTAGACCCGATGGCAGTAATGCCACAAGCGTCTTGCAAGAGATTGCACGGCAGGCACCTGATGATGTTCAGAGAATAAATGAAATCTTAGCCTCGATTGTTCCAAACACAAAACGAGTGCGCACTATGAAGCACGGCAAAAAACTATCGCTTGAGTTCACTCAAGAATGGGGAGCCAACAAGCGTCTCAATTTCGAAGCCTATAACATGTCGGATGGCACTTTGCGCGCGCTCGGGCTATTAGCTGCCGTCTTTCAACGTCCAACGCCTTCCCTCATCGTTATTGAAGAACCAGAGGCAACAATCCACCCAGGAGCGCTGGGGGCTGTATTGGATCTTTTACGACATGCTAGCCGGAAGATGCAAATACTTGTTACGACACACAGCCCGGAGGTATTGGATGCGAAATGGATACAAGACGGACATCTTCGGATTGTAAGTTGGCAAGAAGGGGCAACCAGGGTATCACCTGTTTCAGATGCAACGAGGCAGGCCCTCCAAGGCCATCTGATGGGTGCAGGGGAACTACTTCGTTCCAATGCTCTAAATGCACCGCCGCTATTTCATGACGTCGCTAATCCACAACAAAATCTACTTTTTGAGGATTTGGCTTGAATATCCAGCCCATTGTGGAGGGCCATGGTGAAGTAGAAGCGCTACCGCTTCTGCTACGCAGACTGGGAAGCGAGGGTGGAGTCTACAGTCTTGGTGTGAACTCTCCGATCCGGAGAAAGCGTTCAGAGCTTGTTCAGGAAGGCCCTCTGCGTAAAGCCGTTCGCTTAGCTCTCCTACAGCAATGCAGCGGGATACTCATCCTCTTTGACTGCGATGATGATTGCCCTAAGACTCTGGCGCCGGATATAGCTCGCTGGGCTCGATCTGAAGCGGGGGGGACACCTTGCGAAGTGGTAATTCCTAAGCGTGAATATGAAGCCTGGTTTTTAGCAACCATTGAATCGCTTCGCGGGAAACGAGGCATCCGCAATGATGCAGTCTCTCATCCGAGTCCTGAGACTCCACGCGATGCGAAAGGGCAACTGGAGGAGCGCATGTTGCCAGGAAGCAGTTACGCTCCAACGGC
>SCTG01000129.1 GCA_004298335.1 Nitrospirota bacterium | reverse complement strand
GCCCTTGGTCCGGTCCACCGCCTCCAGCACGTCGAGATGGTAGGCGATGCCCGGAATGTTGATGTAGGCCGAGAGGTCCATGTAGGGCCGGCCGGCGACGAACGCGATGGGGTTGAGATCGTAGACGAGCGGGTCGTGGCGACTGAGGCCGGCGACCTGCCCGCCGAGCGTCGGTCCGATGTAGCGGGCCAGGCCGTCGCGAGCGAGCGGCTTGGTGACGAACGGGAAGACTTCGCCGAAATTGATGTCCGACAGCACGCCGTCAGTCTGCCCCGCCGCCAGCCGCGCCGCCCGTTCCACGGGCCACTCCATCACACCTACTCGCCGCCGAGGACGCCGATTTTGCGGTACTTGCGGGTGCGCCGGCGGAGGAGTTCCTCGAGCGGGAGCTCGAGCATCTCGCCGAGATGCAGCGCGATCGCCTTCTTTACGGCGTCGCACATCGCCATCGGGTCCCGGTGGGCGCCCCCGGGCGGCTCGGGCAGGATCTCGTCGACCACGCCCAGGCGCAGCAGGTCCGCGGCGGTCATCTTGAGCGCCTCCGCCGCGTCAGGCGCCTTCTTCGGGTCGTCCCACAGGATCGCCGCGCAGCCCTCCGGGGAGATGACCGAGTAGACGGCGTTCTGCAGCATCAGCAGCCGGTCGGCCACCCCGATCGCCAGCGCGCCGCCGCTGCCGCCCTCGCCGATGACGATGGAGACGATCGGGACCTTGAGGGAGGCCATGGTGAAGAGATTGCGCGCGATGGCTTCGGCCTGGCCGCGCTCCTCGGCGCCGATGCCGGGATAGGCGCCGGGCGTGTCGATGAGCGTGACCACCGGCTTGTTGAATTTCTCGGCCAGGCGCATCAGCCGCAGGGCCTTGCGGTACCCTTCGGGATTGGGCATGCCGAAGTTCCGCTGCATGCGTTCCTTCAGCGTCTTCCCCTTTTGCGGGCCGATCACGACGACGGACTGGCCGTTCAGTTTGGCGAATCCCGCCACGATGGCCTGGTCGTCGCCGTAGAGCCGGTCGCCGTGCAGCTCCTGGAAGCTGTCGCAGATCCGTCCGATGTAGTCGAGCGCGGAGGGCCGCTGCGGGTGCCGCGCGACCTGCGTGCGCTGCCAGGGCGTCAGGCCCGCATAGATTTCGGCCTGGAGCTGGTGGAGCTTGGTGCGGAGCTTGCGCAGATCGTCCTCCGCCGAGGGGCGGCCCTGCGCCGCCGCCGTCAGCTTCTCGAGCTTGTCCTCGATCTCGGCGATCGGTTTTTCGAAGTCTAAATATTCCCGCATGCGTTCCCCGTGCTACTGCAGCGACACCACGCCCTTGCCGATCAGCGCTTCGATGTCTCCCACCAGCCGGTCGTTCGGCAGGACGCGCAGATCGGGAGCCACCGCGATCATGGATTCGAAATGGTCCGGGATCGTGACGGTGAGGTACACCGGGCAGGGGCCCGGGTGGCGGCGCAGGACGTCCCGGAGCTGGTGCAGCGACTGGGACGACGCGTCGCTGGACGAGACCTGGATCGAGACCCGCGTGTAGGCCGACGTCTGCAGGTCGGCGAGCCCCGCGATCTTGGTCGCCTTGATCCGGGTGGCCTTCTCGCCGCGATCGAGCGTGCCCGTGACCTGGACGGCCTGGTCCGGCGTGATGAGGGCGGAGGCCGTCCGGTACAGGTCGGGGAAGACGATCACCTCCACCATGCCGTTCAGGTCCTCCAGGGTGATATAGGCCATGCGGTCGCCCTTCTTGGTCATCGTCTGCTTCACGGTCCCGACGAGCCCGCAGAGCCTGACCTCCTTGGATTCCGTGACCTCGCTGAGCCGTTCGGTGCTGGTGGTGGAAAAGCGCGTCACGGCGTCGGCGTAGCGGGCGAGCGGGTGGCTGGTGATGTAGAAGCCGATCAGTTCCTTCTCGCACTTCAACAGCTGGTCCTCGTTCCACTCCGGCAGATCGGGCAGGCTCTCGTCGAACGGCAGGGTGCCGCGACGCGACGCCGGGCCCTCCTGCGATTCCAAGGCGGCGAAGATGCTGGTCTGCCCCTTGGACTCGGCCTGCTGCGCGGCCAGGGCCTGGTCCACGGTCCGGTCGAGGACGGCGGCCAACTGGGCGCGGCGGGCGCCGGTCGAGTCGAACGCGCCGGCCTTGATGAAGCACTCCAGCGCGCGCTTGTTGAGCTTGCGGATGTCCACCCGGTGGCAGAAATCGAAGAACGAGATATACGGACCGCCGTCCTCCCGCGCCTTGATGATGGCCTCGATCGCGCCCGCGCCCACGTTCTTGATGGCCGCGAGGCCGAAGCGGATGCCTTCCTGGACGACGGAGAAGTCCTTCCCGCTCTCGTTCACGTCCGGCGGCAGGACCTTGATCGCCAAGTCGCGGCACTCGTTGATGTACCGCACGACCTTGTCGGTGTTGCCCATTTCGCTGGTCAGCAGGGCGGCCATGAATTCGTTCGGGTGGTGGGCCTTGAGGTACGCGGTCTGGTAGGTGACCACGGCGTAGGCCGCGGCGTGGGACTTGTTGAACCCGTAGCCGGCGAACTTCTGGATGAGCTCGAACAGCTTCTCGGCCTTCCTGTCGGTGAGCTTGTGCTTCTTCGCGCCTTCCAGGAACTGCGCGCGGAGCTTGGCCATCTCCTCCGGCTTCTTCTTCCCCATGGCGCGGCGCAGAATGTCCGCCTGGCCGAGGGAGAAGCCGCCGGCCTTGTTGGCGATCGCCATCACCTGCTCCTGGTACACGATGACGCCGTAGGTCTCCTTGAGGATCTCCTCCAGGGCCGGCACTTCATAGGTCATCGGGACCTTGCCCTGCTTGCGCTTGATGAAGTCGGGGATCAGGTCCATGGGGCCCGGCCGGTAGAGGGCGATGCTGGCGATGATGTCCTCGAAGCGGTCGGGGCGCAGCCCGGTCAGGAGGTCCCGCATGCCGGCGCTCTCCAGCTGGAAGACGCCGGCGGTCTGTCCAGAGGAGATCAACGCAAACGTCTTGGCGTCATTGAACGGGATGGACGCGATGGAGAACGTCGCGCCTCCCTGATTGATCAGCCGCTCGGCGTGGGCGATCATCGTCAGGGTCTTGAGGCCGAGGAAGTCGAACTTGACCAGGCCGACCTTCTCCACGTCCCCCATGGGGAACTGCGTCACGATTTCGTCGCCCTCTTTCGTGCCCCTGTACAGCGGCACGTGGGCGGTCAGCGGGTCCTGCGAGATCACGACGCCGGCGGCGTGGGTCGAGGCGTGGCGGGGGGACTTCTCCAGCGCGCGCGCCGTCTCGAAGACCTCGCGGATCTTGGGGTCGGTGTCCACCAGATCCTTGAGGCGCGGCTCGGCCGCCAGCGCTTCGTCCAGCGTGATGTTGAGCTGGTCGGGGACCAGCTTGGCGAGGCGGTCCACTTCCGCGTAGGGCATCTCCATCACGCGGCCGACGTCGCGGATGGCGGCCTTGGCCCTCATGGTGCCGAACGTGATGATCTGGCAGACGTGGTCGTTGCCGTACTTGTCCACCACGTAATTGATGACCTCCGGGCGGCGGTCCATGCAGAAGTCCATGTCGATGTCGGGGAGGGAGACGCGCTCGGGATTCAGGAAGCGCTCGAACAGCAGGCCGTAGACGAGCGGGTCCAGGTCGGTGATGCGCAGGGCATAGGCGGCCAGGCTGCCGGCGCTCGAGCCGCGTCCCGGGCCGACGGGGATGCCGCGCGACCGGGCGAAGTTGATGATGTCCCAGACGATCAAGAAGTAGCCCGCAAAGCCCATCGAGGTGATGACGGTCAACTCGTCCCGGAGACGCTGGCGGTACTGCGCGTCCGGAATGCCGGAGGGCCGCTCGCGCAACCGCTCCGCCAGGCCCTTCTGGGACAGCTTGTCGAGGTACGTCTCCAGCGTCTCTCCGTCCGGCACCTTGTAGTGCGGCAGGTGGGACTTGCCGAACGTGAAATTGAGCTCGCAGAGCTCCGCCACGCGGCTCGTGTTCCAGACGGCCTCGGGCCACTCGTGGAACGCGGCGAGCATCTCCTCCGTGGATTTCACGTAGAGCTGGTCGGTGTTGAAGCGCATCCGGTTCGGCTCGTTCACCGTCTTGCCGGTCTGCAGGCAGAGCAGGATGTCGTGCACCTTGGCGTCGGTCTTCTTCAGGTAGTGGCAGTCGTTGGTCGCCACCAGCGGAATGCCGAGACGCTTGTGGATCTCCCGCAGGCCCTGGTTGGCGATCTGCTGCTCGGGCACGGCATTCTCCTGGACTTCCAGGAAATAGTTGTCCTTGCCGAACAGATCGCGGTATTCGGCGGCGGTGCGGACGGCGTCGTCGAGGCGGTCCTTGCCGATGAGGTAGGGCACCTCGCCGCTCAGGCAGCCGGAGAGGGCGATCAGGCCCTCGTGGTGCTCGGCGAGCAGGTCCTTGTCCATGCGCGGCTTGTAATAGAAGCCTTCGAGGTACGCCTTGCTGGCCAGCTTGAGCAGGTTCTGGTAGCCGGTCCGGTTCGCCGCCAGCAGGATCAGGTGAAAGTACTCGTTGTGGGCGAACTGGCCCTGGCCTTCCCGGTCGAGGCGGCTCTTCGGGGCCATGTAGGCCTCGCAGCCGATGATCGGCTTGATGCCGGCGGCGGTGGCCTTCTGGTAGAACTCAATGGCGCCGAAGAGGTTCCCGTGGTCGGTGATCGCCACGGCCGGCATGCCGAAAGTCTTGGCTTCCTGGACGAGGGCGTCGATCTGGTTCGCCCCGTCGAGGAGACTGTATTGGGTGTGGACGTGGAGGTGAACGAACTGGGACGCCACGCAGGGTTCCTTATGGTCTCGGCGTCTCTGACAAACGCCGGCTCATTCTATCGGCGGCCGGAATCGAAGTCAATCAGCCGTCCAGGTTCATCTTGTACAGAAGCTGGAGGGTCTGCATCTGCTCGTCGCTGAGGTTGACCAGGAAGAGCCGATTGTCCTTGATGAGGCGGGGCCGTTGGAGACGTCCGCAAGCCGGGCAGATGAAGAAGATGGCCTGCCCCTCGTCGAGCTTGATCATGTGGACTTTGGAGTCGGCCCGGACGGGGATGGTGCCCGCGCAGTACTCGCACGGAATGGATTCGGACAGGCCAACCATGGGTTCCCAAAGGGTAGGACGGACGGGCCGGGTTGTCAACGGGAGAAGAAGCCGTCGAACCGCGCGGCCGGAGCCTTCTCCGGCACGGTTGACCTGCCCTGGGGGTTGTGATACTTTTTGCCTCACGCGGAGTCCCCGGGCTATTCCATCAACGGGCAGAGGGAGCGAGAAGCATGGCGAAGATAGATGCCTTCTTTAAGTTGATGTTCGATCAGGGCGCGTCGGACTTGCATCTGGTGTCCGGCCAGCAGCCGATCCTCCGTCTGCACGGGGAACTGGAGCGGGTCAAGTACAAGGTTCTGGAACAGGACGAGCTCAAGGCGATGCTCTACGAGATCGCCCCCGAGACCAAGATCAAGACCTTCGAAGAGACCGGCGACGTGGACTTCGGCTACGAAATTCCGGGGGTCGCGCGATTCCGTGCCAATTTCTTCAACCAGAAGTACGGCTGCGCGGCGGTCTTCCGGCAGATCCCCAGCCAGGTACTCACGGCACAGCAACTCGGGCTTGCACCCATCCTGACCCAGGCGGCCATGTACAAAAAGGGCCTGGTGCTGGTGACGGGACCGACGGGAAGCGGCAAGTCCACCACCCTGGCTGCGATCATCGATCATGCCAACAAGAACCGCAAGGACCACATCATCACCGTCGAGGACCCGATCGAGTTTGTCCACCAGAGCGCCGGCTGCGTCGTCAACCACCGCGAGGTGGGGATGCACACCAAGTCGTTCGGGGCGGCCTTGAAGGGGGCGCTGCGTGAAGACCCCGACATCATCCTCGTCGGCGAAATGCGGGACCTGGAAACGATCCGCCTGGCGGTCGAGGCCGCCGCGACCGGCCACTTGGTCTTCGGCACCCTGCACACGACCAACGCCGCCAAGACCGTGGACCGCGTCATCGAGGTCTTTCCGCACGAGGAGCAGGGCCAGATCCGCAACACGCTCTCGACCAGCCTCAAGTTGGTCGTGGCGCAGAACCTCTTCAAACGCATCGACAAGAAGGGCCGGTGCGCGGCGCTGGAAATCATGGTCTGTACGGCGGCCGTCCAGAACCTGATCCGCGAGAACAAGACCTTCCAAATCCCCTCGGCGATCCAGGTGGGCAAGCGGTACGGGATGTGCACCCTCGACGACGCGATCCTGGAGAACCTCAACAAGAAGTGGATCAGCTACGAAGAGGCGTTCGACAAGTGCATCGACAAACCCAAGTTCGCGACGCTGCTCCAGCAGGCGGGGAAGAAGCTGCCGGACGATTACTACGGTTGAGCACCGGCTGATCCGTCGGCGTCTGTCACGAAAGGAGCTCTGCCATGAGGCGACCTGAAATCGACTATATGCTCACGACGATGCTGGATTCGCACGACAACGTGTCGGACCTCAACATTTCCGTGGACCGCCCGCTGCAGGTGGAGTCGTCGGGCCAGTTGACGAAGGTCACCGTCGCGCCCGAAATCGACAATCTCACCCCGTTCCAGTCCGAGATCTTCGCCCTGAACCTGATCAACAGCGACCGCCGGCTCTCGCAGATCCTCCTGCAGCAGGGGTCCTGCGACAGCTCGTACTTCCTGGTCGGAAAGGCCCGGTTCCGGGTCAACATCTTCTCCCAGCGGGGCAACTACTCCATCATCATGCGGAAACTGGAGACGGTGATCCCGACGCTGAAGGACCTGAACCTGCCGGAGGCGTTCTACAAGATGCCGAAGGAAAAGAACGGCCTGATCCTGGTCTGCGGGGCCACCGGCAGCGGGAAATCCACCTCGCTGGCGGCGCTGCTGCGGGAGTTCAACGAGACCAAGTCCATTCATGTCGTCACGCTGGAAGACCCGGTCGAGTTCGTGCATTCCAACATCAAGGCGACGTTCAACCAGCGGGAGCTGGGCGGCGATTTCGACACGTTTGCCAACGGCCTCCGGGCCGCGCTGCGGCAGGCGCCCAAGATCATCCTCGTCGGCGAGATGCGCGACCGCGAAACGGTCGAGCTGGGGATGAAGGCCTCCGAGACCGGCCACTTGGTGCTCAGCACCCTGCACACGGTGGACGCCGGCCAGACGATCAACCGTATCGTCGGCATGTTCGAGCAGGAGGAGGAAAAACAGATCCGCCAGCGCCTCGCCGAAACGGTCCGCTGGATCATCGGGCAGCGCCTTGTCCCCAAGGTGGGCGGCGGCCGCCTGGCCATCCATGACATCCTCGGGAACAACATGCGGACCAAGGAATCCATCCTGATGGGTGAATCCGATGGGAAGACCTTCTACGAGATCCAGGAGGCGAGCGTTCCCTTCGGCATGCAGACGTTCGATCAGGCGATCCTGAAGGCTTTTGAGGAGGGCCTGGTGACGGCCGAAACCGCCGAGCTCTATGCCACGCGCAAGGCCATCGTCCAGCGCGGCATCGACAAGGTCAAGCAGAGCCGCGGCGAGAAGACGACCGAGATCGAAGGGCTGGCGATGGACATCGCCAAGCCGACCGCGAAGAAGAGATAGGGCGATGGAAGTTACCTGCGACTCCTGTTCGACAAAGCTGGCGATCCCGGACGAGAAAGTGCCGCAGAACGCCGTCTTCAAAGTCACCTGCCCGAAGTGTCAGAACAAGATCCAGGTGAGCACGCAAACTGAAGGCGCGGAGGCGCCCGCTCCTGCGGCCGCGCCGTCGCCGCCGCCCGCCATGGCGCCGCCGCCGTCTTCTGCGCCCCCGCCTCCGCCGGAGGTCCCGGCGTTCGAGGAAGAAGATGACGCGGGGACCATGGCGACGACAAAGGAGGATGATTTCGTCGAAGACCAGAAGCTGGCGATCATCTGCTTTGATCAGTCGAAGGTCCAGGCCGGCGTGAAGACCGCCCTCGAAGGGCTGGGCTACACCGTGCACGTTCCCGCCAAGGTGGAGGACGCCATCCAGCGGCTCCGGCAAAACAAGTATGAAGTGGTCCTGCTCCACGAGGCCTACGGAGGCTCGGTGGAGAACAACCTGGTGCTCCAGACGATCCAGCCGATGGCGATGCCGCTCCGGCGGCACATGTGCGTGGGACTCGTCGGCAAGTCCTTCCGGACGCTCGACAACATGATGGCCTTCGCCAAGAGCGTCAGCTTCGTGGTCGCGGAACGGGAGATTGCCAAGATCAAGGCGATCACGCGTCAGGCCATGGCGGCGAACGACCAGTTTTATCGCGTCTTCCGCGAGGCGCTGCGCGACGCGGGCAAGTCGTAAGAATCGTACCCAACGAAGGAGAAGCAGGCGTGAAGCGGGCGCTGATCAGCGTGTCGGATAAGACCGGCATCGTCGAGTTTGCGAAGGGCTTGAGCGGGCAGGGCTACGAGATCCTCTCCACCGGCGGGACCGCCAAGGCCTTGCGGGACGCCGGCGTGGCGGTCACCGATGTGGCGGCGTACACGGGCTCGCCGGAGATCCTGGACGGGCGGGTCAAGACGCTCCATCCCAAGATCCACGGCGGCCTGCTCGGCCGGCGCACGGACCCGAAGCACGTGTCCGAGATGGCGCAGCAGGGGATCGCGCCCATCGACGTGGTGGTGGTCAACCTCTATCCGTTCGAGGCGACGATCAACAAGCCGGGCTGCACGTTCGACGAGGCGATCGAGAACATCGACATCGGCGGGCCGTCGATGCTGCGGTCGGCCGCCAAGAACCACGCCGACGTGACGGTCGTGGTCGATCCGGCCGACTACGGACCCGTGCTGGACGCGCTGCGGGGGGGCGAGGTGCCCCCGGCGATGCGGCGCGAACTGGCACACAAGGTCTTTCAGCACACCTCGCGGTACGACGGCATGATCGCCGGCTATCTCGAGCGCCAGGGCGCGGCGGGCCCCGTCCATTTCCCGTCCGTGCTCACCCTACAATTCGAAAAAGTGCAATCCCTGCGCTACGGCGAGAACCCGCACCAGCAGGGGGCGTTCTACCGGGACTTCGGCGGGGGGGAGCCCGGGGTGGCGCGCGCCGGACAGCTGCACGGCAAAGAGATGTCCTACAACAATTTCCTGGACGCCAATTCCGCGCTGGAGCTGGTGAAGGAGTACCGGGAGACCGCCGCGGTGATCGTGAAGCACAACAATCCCTGCGGCGCGGCCGTCGCGTCCTCGCCGCGCGACGCGTACGTCGGCGCGCGGGAGACCGATCCGACCTCCGCCTTCGGCGGCGTGATCGCGTTCAACACCCGGGTGGACCTCGCCACCGCCAAGGAAATCACGGCCACGTTCGTCGAGGTGGTCGTCGCGCCGGCCTTCGAAGATGACGCGCTGGCCGAGCTCAAGCGGAAGAAGGACCTGCGTCTGCTGGCGGTGGGGGACCTGCGCCCGGGCGTCCGCTCGGGGCCGGACCTGCTGGACCTCAAGAAGATCGTCGGCGGGTTGATCCTCCAGGACCGGGACCTCGGCGCCATCGCGGACGTCCGGGCGCTGAAGGTCGCCTCGAAGCGGGCCCCGACCGACGAGGAATATCGGGCCTTCGCGTTCGCCTGGAAGGTCTGTAAGCACGTCAAGTCCAACGCCATCGTGTTCGCCCGGCCGGACCGGACCGTCGGGATCGGCGCGGGCCAGATGAGCCGCGTGGATTCGGTGAAGCTGGCCACGCTCAAGGCGGCTTCGCCGCTGAAAGGCTGCGTCATGGCCTCGGACGCATTTTTTCCGTTCCGCGACGGGATCGACGCGGCCGCGCAGGCCGGCATCACGGCCGTCATCCAGCCGGGCGGGTCCATCCGCGATGAAGAAATCGTCAAGGCCGTCGACGAGCACAACATGGCGATGGTCCTGACGGGCATGCGCCACTTCCGCCATTAGCAGGAGGTTGAAAAAAGCCTCCAGCTGCGTTCTCGCATCGCTCAGAGGCTCAACGTACAGAAAAAGTACGCCTCGCCTCTTCGCTCGCTGCGGCCTTGCCGGATGTCTTTTTTGAACCTCCTGTCTTTCATGATGATGTCTCTATGAAAGTTTTGGTCGTCGGCGGGGGCGGACGGGAACATGCGCTCGCCTGGAAGATCGCCCAAAGTCCCCGGGTGACGAAACTCTATTGCGCGCCCGGAAATCCCGGCATCGCGCATGTCGCCGAGTGTCTTCCCATCCCGTCGGACGATATCGACGCCCTGCGTGACGCCGTCAAAGCGCATCGGGTGGACCTGACGGTCGTCGGCCCGGAGGCGCCGCTGGCCGCCGGCATCGTGGATGCGTTCCGCAGGGACAAGCTCCTCATTTTCGGTCCTCACCAGGCGGCCGCCCGGATCGAAGCCAGCAAGTCGTTCTCCAAGGACCTCATGGCCCGGCTGCGGATTCCCACCGCGGAGGCGCAGACGTTCACGGCGCTGGCGCCGGCGCTCGAGTACCTCGACCGCCGCGACGCGCCCATCGTGGTGAAGGCGGACGGCCTGGCGCAGGGCAAGGGCGTGGTCGTGGCCGCCACCCGCGCCGAGGCGCGGGAAGCGGTCCGCGCCATGCTCGAGGGCAAGGCCTTCGGTGAGGCCGGGACGCGCGTGGTGATCGAGGAGTTTCTCGACGGCGAAGAGCTGACGGTCATGGCCTTCACGGACGGGAAGACCGTTCTTCCGCTGGCGGCGGCCCAGGATCACAAGCGGGTCGGCGACGGGGACACCGGCCCCAACACGGGCGGCATGGGGGCCTACGCGCCCGCGCCGATCGGTACGCGCGAGCTTCTGGAGCGGGTGCGGCGGACGATCCTCGAACCGACCGTCGAAGGCCTCTCGCGTCTGGGCAGCCCCTTTCACGGCGTGCTGTACGCGGGGCTGATGATGGTGCGGGGCGAGCCGAAGGTACTCGAATTCAACGCGCGCATGGGCGACCCGGAAACCCAGGTCGTGTTGCCGCTGCTGAAGACCGACGTGGTCGAGGTGCTGATGGCGGTGGCGGAGCACCGGCTGGACCGTTTGACGGTGGAATGGCACGAGCGCGCGGCCGTGTGCGTGGTGCTGGCAGCTTCCGGCTATCCCGGCACGCCGGTGAAGGGGACTCCCATTGCCGGGCTTGCGGAACTGGAACGGCGGGACGAGCTCGTCGCCTTCCATGCCGGCACGGCGGCCGGCCCCGGCGGAGTTGTGACGGCCGGGGGGCGTGTGCTGGGTGTGACGGGCATCGGCGAGACCCTCGAGTCCGCGCGCGACCGGGCCTATGCCGGCGTGCGGCGGATCAGTTTCGACGGCATGCACTATCGATCCGATATTGCGGCCCGCGCCCTGAACCGGCGTTGAGGCATGGTCCATGGTATAATGCCGTACGCTTATGACGACGCACCGTGACTGTTCAACCCCGTCGCTTCGCGAGGCCGCCGACATCGTTCGCGGCGGCGGCATCATCGCCTTTCCGACGGAAACCTTCTATGGCCTCGGGGCCCGTCCGTTCGACGCCCGCGCAGTCCAGCGTCTCGTCGACCTGAAGGGCCGGTCGCTTCGGGCCGCTCCGATCCTCGTGCTCATCCGCTCCCGTGCCGATCTGGCCGCGCTGGTGTCCGAAGTTCCTCCCGCCGCCGAACGGCTGATGGAGGCCTGCTGGCCGGGCCCGCTGACGATCGTCTTTCGCGCGGC
Organism: Nitrospirota bacterium; assembly: GCA_004298335.1. GTDB lineage: Bacteria > Nitrospirota > Nitrospiria > Nitrospirales > NS-4 > SCTG01. The sequence continues at coordinate 7,375 of SCTG01000129.1, read as the reverse complement.
GGCGGCGGTGCCGCCGGTGCTGACCGCGGGCACGGGCACGATCGGGGTCCGTCTGTCGGCCCATCCGGACGTGCAGCGCCTGCTCGAGGCGGTCGGCGGGCCGCTGACCGGCACCAGCGCGAATCGTTCCGGGCAGCCGCCGGCGACAACCGCGGAGGAAGTGGAGCGCGCTCTTGGGGACGGCGTGGATGCGATCCTGAACGGCGGCGCAACCCCAGGCGGCCTGCCGAGCACCGTGGTGGACACGACGGTGACGCCGCCCCGCGTGCTCCGTGAGGGACGCGTCCCCACGGCCTCGTTGCAGTCGATCCTCAACGTCAGGGCGGCGTGACCATGCTGGGAACGCTGCGCTCCCTGAACGACCAGTTGTTTCACCGCCTCAAGCTGACCACCAAGCTGGTCATCATGATGCTCACCCTGCTGGTGCTGTCGCTCACGGCCTCGATCATCCTGTCGTACCTGTCCCAACAGGCGCTGGTGCAGGAGATGGAGGACAGCATCAACGAGCTCTCCAACGCCACGGCCGTCAGCGTCGAACAATTATCCGGCGAGCCGGACCCCGCCGCGTTGCAGAAACTGATGGCCCGCCTGGGGAAGAAGGGCGTGAAGGAGATCAAGCTGCTCGACGTGGAGAAGAAAGAGGTGCTCGTCAGCACGCTGCCGCAGCCAGGCGGGGCCGAACGGAAGATCCAGAGCACCCCCACGGAAGGGGGGAAGCGGGAATACAATGTGTCGGCTCCCTTGGTCGACGGGAAGGACGTCCTCGGCTACATCCACGTCACGTTCACCCTGGACGACGTGGCGCGGACGACCAAGGCGTCGCTGTACAAGCGGGTGGCCGTGACGGTGATGATCTTTTCGCTGGGCATCCTTGTCTCCCTCTATCTGGCCCGGAAATACACGAAGCCGCTCCACGATGTGGTGCGGGCGGCCAAGCACGTCGCCGCCGGAGATCTGACCAAGACCATCGAAGTGGAGGGAGGGGACGAAATCGCCGAGCTGACCCGTAACTTCAACGAGATGGTCGAAAAGCTCCGTCAGCATCGCGAGCTTGAAGAGCGGCTGCGGGAGGCGGAACGCCTGTCCGCCGTCGGCAAGCTGGCGTCCGGCATCGCGCATGAGATCCGGAATCCGCTGAACTTCATGAACCTCAGCATCGACCACATCCGGAACCGGCTGGGCAGCGGGCGTCCGGACGGCACCGCCGAGGCGCTGGCGTTGATGGCGAACATCAAGGCCGAGATCCACCGGCTGAACACCATGATCGAGAACTTCCTCACGGTCGGCAAGCCCCTCACGCTGAACAAGAGCGAGGTCGATCTGGGCGCGCTCATTCAGGACGTGGTCGAGCTCGCGCGCCAGAAGGCGGTCGAGCAGGGCATCGCGATCGAAGTCGCCGACGGAGTGCCGGCCCCGCGCCTGCGCGCCGATCCGTTGCAGATCAAGACCTGCCTGATGAACGTCGTCCTCAACGCCATCCAGGCGATGCCCGCCGGCGGGCGGCTGCGCATCACCGTCACGCCGGGGTCGGGGACCGTCGACGTCACCATCTCGGACACCGGTCCGGGCATCAGCGAGGACGATATCAACCGCATCTTCAACCCCTACTTCACCACCAAAAAACTGGGTATCGGCCTCGGGCTCGCGATCACCAAGAAAGTCGTGGAGGAACACCGGGGCCGGATCACCGTCAACAGCCGGCCGAACGAAGGCACCGACGTCGTCATCAGCCTGCCCGTGGAAAGCATCGAGGTGGCCGTATGACCGCCGGGCACGTGCTGGTCGTGGACGACGAGAAATCCCAGCGGGACATCATGACGATGATCCTGGAAGGGGAGGGGTACACGGTCGAAGCCGCCTCCAACGTCACCCAGGCCCTCTCCTTCTACCGGAACCGCCAGGCGAACGTCGTGCTGACCGATCTGTCGATGCCGGAGCGGGACGGTCTCTCGCTGTTGGAGGAACTGGTGAAGCTCGATCCCGAAGCGGTCGTCATTCTCATCACGGCCTATGGCACGATCGGTTCCGCGGTCCAGGCGATGAAGAAGGGCGCGGTCGATTTTCTGACGAAGCCTGTGGATCGGGAAGAGCTGCTGATCACGATCGCGAAGGCCTTCGAAAATCTCCGCCTCGTCAAGGAAAACCGACAGCTCAAGCAGCAACTCTTCGAGAAATTTAAAATTGACAACATCCTCGGTCATCACCCGCTGATGCAAGAAGTCTTTCGCGTGATCAAGAAAGTGGCGGCCAGCCAGGCCACCGTGCTGATCACGGGCGAGAGCGGAACCGGGAAGGAACTCGTCGCCCGGGCGCTCCACGCGCACAGCCCGAGGGCGGAGCGTCCCTTCCGGGCGCTGAATTGCGCCGCGGTTCCGGAAACCCTGATCGAAAGCGAGCTGTTTGGCCACGAGAAGGGCTCCTTCACAGGCGCCCAGGCGAGGCAGATCGGGCTGTTCGAGACGGTGGACGAAGGGACCTTGTTTCTGGACGAGATCGGAGACCTCGGTCTCCCGCTGCAGTCCAAGCTGCTCCGGGTCCTGCAGGAAAAGGAAATCCGCCGGATCGGCGGCCGGGAGGACATCAAGGTGGACGTGCGCGTGGTGGCCGCCACCAACCGCAAACTGGCCGCGGCCATCAAGCAGGGCACGTTTCGCGAGGACCTGTTTTACCGTCTTAATGTCGTCTCAATTCCCCTCCCGCCGCTCCGGGATCGGACCACGGACATTCCCGAACTGGTGGAGCACTTCCTGAAGAAATACGCCGCCTCGTCCGGCAAAGTCGTGAAGGGGGTGAGCCCCGCGGCGTTGCGGGCGTTGCTCGATTATCATTGGCCGGGCAACGTGCGCGAGCTCGAGTCGGTCATCGAGCGCGCGGTCCTGCTGTGCGAGGCCGGCCGCATCGACGTGGAGGATCTGCCGTTGGAAGCGCGCGCGCGCGCGACCCTGATCGACCGGATGGAGTTCGATCTGCCGGCCGAGGGCTTCTCGCTGGAGGAGTTCGAGCGGAAGCTCCTGGAGACGGCGATGGTGCGAAGCGGCGGTGTGATCGCCAAGGCGGCCAAGATGCTGGGCTTGACCTACAAAACGATGCAGTACCGGCTGGAGAAGTTTCAGATCGGGCGGGGGGCGTCCGGCGGCCGTGACCTCCCGCCGGAAATGCCTGAGGAGCAGGAGTCTCGGACGTGAGCGGTGTCGAGGTGCGCATAACAGGGAGGAGGGACGGATGAACGACAAGGCGAAACGTATCGTGGGGATGCTGGCGGCGGTGGGGTGTCTGGCGGTGTTGAGCGGGTGCGACTATTGGCCGCCGGCCTTGCAGCAACGGATTGGCCAGCAGGACACGCAGATCCAGAACCTGGGGAAGGAGAAAACGGCTCTCCAGGGGAAGGTGACGGAATTGACCAAGGCGGTCGACGACTGCAAGGCGCAGTCGGCCCAGGTCGCCAAGGCGCAGGCCGATTTGCAGGCGCAGGTGGATCAGCTCAAAGCGGCGCTGGAAGCGGCTGAAGCGAAAACCAAGAAGGGCAAGCCGGCCAAGAAGTAAGCGTCCCGCCGGAAGAAACGCCGGTTAGGTGCTCGGGTTGCCCGTAGGAGCGGGAGTCGAGCCGCTTCCGGTGGAGCCTCCGGAGGGTGTCGTCGGTGGCGCGCTGGAGGGGGCGGCGGCAGGTTTCTCCGCGCCGTCCTTCTTGGACTCGGCGGGCTTGGCGGTTTTCTCGTCCGCCACGGGGGGCTTCATTTTGTTCGAATAATCGGTCACGTACCAGCCGGCTCCCTTGAACGAAATGGCCGAGGCCGAGATCAGCTTGGAGACCGGCAGGGCGCAGACTTGGCAGGTGGTCACCGGCGGGTCGGTCATCTTCTGGGTCACCTCAAAGCGGTGCCCTGCCTCGCATCCGTATTCGTAAATCGGCATCGTCCTTCCTTTATAACCACTGTTCCTGCGCGCACAAGCCCGGGCGCTGTCCGGAATTCAGCTCAGGCGGCGGACGGCCGCGTCAATCCTGTCCAGCCCCGCGGCGATGTTCTGCATGCCGGTGGCGTAGGAAAAGCGCAGATACTCGGGCGCGCCGAAGGCTTCGCCGGGAACCAGCGCGGTCCGGGCCTCCTTGAGGAGGTAGCCGGCCAGCGCCGTCGCCGAGGCGAGGGGCCCGTCGGGAGCGCGGCGGCCGAGGAGCTGCCCGACGTGCGGAAAGGCGTAAAACGCCCCCTTCGGCATCGCGCACCGGATGCCGGGGATTTTATTCAGGCCCTCCACCATGTACCGCCGGCGCCGGTCGAATTCCGTGACCAGCTCCTTGATGAAGGCATCGCCTCCGTTCAGCGCCGCTACCGCCGCTTTCTGCGAGATGGACGTGGGGTTGGACGTGCTCTGGCTCTGCACGGTCGTCATGGCGGCGATCAGGTCCTTCGGTCCCGCGGCATACCCGATCCGCCACCCCGTCATCGAGTAGGCCTTGGAGACGCCGTTCACCACGACCGTCCGAGCCTGGACCTCCGGCCCCAGCGAAGCGATGCTCACGTGCATGAGACCGTCGTACAGCAGTTTCTCGTAGATCTCGTCCGAAATGATGAGGAGCCCGTGGCGAAGCGCGACTTCGGCGATGCCTTCCAGGGTCTTGCGGTCATAGGCCGCGCCCGTCGGGTTCCCCGGGCTGTTCACAATGACCGCCTTCGATCGCGGCGTCACATGCCGTTCCAGCAGCGCGCCCGTCAAGTGAAAGCCCGTCGCTTCCTCCGTCTGGACGATCACCGGCGTGCCGTCGTTGAGGAGGACCTGATCCGGGTAGGACACCCAGTAGGGCGCGGGGATGATCACTTCATCGCCGGCCTCGATGAAGGCCTGGGCGAGATTGTACAGGGAATGCTTGGCGCCGCTGGAGATCAGGACCTGGGATTTGTCGTAGCTGAGGCCCTGGTCGCGCTTGAGCTTGTCGAGGACCGCCTGCTTGAGCTCGTCGGTGCCGCCGGCCGCGGTATATTTCGTGAAGCCACTACGGATGGCGGCGATCCCAGCGTCCTTCACCGGCAGGGGAGTGTCGAGGTCCGGCTCGCCAGACGCGAAATCGATCACGTCCACGCCGCGCGCCGCCATCGCCTTCGCCTCGGCGGTGATGCGCAGCGTCGGTGACGGCGAGATGCGTCCGACCCGTTGCGCGAGCTTCATCGGGAGGCGCTCCCCAGGCGCGCGGACAGGCGGCGGGCGATCTCCGGGTGGACCAGGCCTATCAGGTCGCCCCCGTGGCGGGCGACTTCCTTGATGATCGTCGAGGTCAGGTAGATGTATTCCTGGCTCGGCATGAGGAAGACGGCCTCCGCGCTCTGGTCCAGGTTCCGGTTCATGAGCGCCACCTGGAGCTCGAACTCGAAATCCGAGACCGCCCGCAAGCCCCTGATGATCGCGTGGGCCCCGTGCTCGCGGACGAAGTGGACCAGCAGCCCATGGAATGCCTCGACTTCGACATGCGGGAGGTCTTTGGTCACCACCCGGACCATTTCAACCCGTTCCTGCAGGTCGAACACGGGATGCTTTTGGGGGTTGGAGGCCACCGCCACGTACACCTTGTCGAAGAGATGCAGGCTCCGGGTGATCAGGTCCACATGCCCGTTGGTGATCGGGTCGAACGTGCCCGGATAGACGCCGATTTTCATGCCGGGGGTTCCTCCCGAACGGACCGGTAGACCGACAGGCAGGTGTCCCCGTACCGATACGTTTTCACGAGGGCCAAATGACCGATCCGATCGTCCGGGGGGGATTTATGGAAGTGCTCGACGACCACCACGCCGTTCGCGCGGATGATAGCATCGCGTCCCAATGATGGCAATACCTTTTCCGTCTCACGCCCCTGGTACGGCGGGTCAAGGAACACGATGTCATAGGCGGGTTCGCGGCATTGCTTCAGGAAACGCGACACCGGCATGAGCCGGACGTCGGCCAGGTGGCCGAAGCCGCACAACCGAAGGTTGGCCCGGAGCACCCGACCCGCGGCCGGGCTGGATTCCACGAACGTGACCTGCCCGGCCCCCCGGCTCAAGGCTTCAATGCCGATGTTGCCGGTTCCCGCGAAGAGATCGAGGAAGCGGGCGTCGGCCATTCGGTCCGCCAGGATGTTGAAGAGCGCTTCCTTGACGTGGTCCGCCGTGGGCCGGACGTCCAGGCCCCGCGGCCCGGCCAGCCTGCGTCCGCGCGATGTGCCGCCGATCACCCGCATGACGACAGTCTAACATGCACATTGCCGTCCGTGGCAACCGAAAATCGGCTTGACAGGAAAGCGAAGTTCGCGCTATGGGGAAACGAGAACGCCGGTTCTTCCGTCGCGCGAACCGAAGCAGGCTGCCGAAGCGGGATTACCGGGAGAGAGACTCGGCGCTGTTGACCGCGGGGTGCTTCTTCTGGTTATGGGTGATGGTGGCATCGACGATCGCCCCACAGTTGATGCATTTCCAGGCGTAGACAATCAGGAAGTAATCTGAGAAACGCTCCCTGACCATGAGGCCTTTGCATTTCTCGCATTGCATGGATGTGTTCCTCCCTGTCGGTGGACACGAGATCGTTGGACGCGGTGAAGGCAAGGTAGGTGCCGAAAATTTATCTTCTTGTAATTTCAGTGGCTTAGGAGAATTCTGACCCTGACTATTTACCCTAGAGTGCGTTCCCTGTGTCAAAAAGTCCATCTGGTATGTAAGCGGCTACACAGAGGGAGAGGGAACAGGCATGGGGAAGGTGATGGGAATCGATATGTGGCCTCCGGACGAGCGTCCGCGCGAGCGCCTCGTTCGCTACGGGCCGGAGGCCTTGACGGATGGCCAGCTTCTTGCCATTCTGCTGGGAACGGGGTTCGAAGGTTCAACGGCGCTGGATGTTGGCGTCGCCCTGCTCGAACGATGCGACGGCCTGTCGGGTTTGAGCCGGCGCGGAGTCCGCGAATTCTGCGCGGTGCCCGGTGTGGGGCCGGCCAAGGCGGCCCTTATCAAAGCGGCGCTGGAAGCCGGGAAGAGGGCCACTGCGGCTCCGCTGACGACGGGACAGCGCGTGACATCGAGCGAGGATGTGTTCCGGCACTACCGTCCACTCATGCGGGATCTGCGACGGGAAATTTTCAAGGTGGTGTTGCTGGACGGGAAGAACGCCATCATCCGCGACGTGACGGTGTCGGAGGGGAGCTTGACGCTCAGCATCGTGCACCCGAGGGAGGCGTTCGTGCCCGCCGTCAAGGAGTCGGCCGCCGCCGTCATCTTCGTACACAACCATCCGAGCGGCGATCCGGAAGCCAGTCCTGAGGATCGCGCGTTGACCCGCCGTCTCGTGTCGGCAGGCGAGATCATTGGCATTCGGGTCTTGGACCACGTTATTATCGGAGACCGTCAGTATGTCAGCT
>SCTG01000128.1 GCA_004298335.1 Nitrospirota bacterium | reverse complement strand
GGCGCCGATCTCGTGACCTTCAGCGGCGACAAGCTCCTCGGCGGGCCGCAGGCCGGCATCATCGTCGGGCGCGCCGAGCTCGTGAAAAAAATCACACGCAACCCCCTCAAGCGGGCGCTGCGCGTGGACAAGATGACGCTCGCCGCGCTCGAGGCGGTGCTCACGCTCTATCGCCAGCCGGAGAAGCTCGCGCAGCGCTTGCCGACGTTGCGGCTGCTCACGCGCCCGGCGGCCGACATCGAGGCGCTGTGCCGGCTGGTCGAGCCCGCGGTGGCGCAGGCGGTGCGCGCTGTGGCGCGCGTGAGCGTCGTGTCGTGCCACAGCCAGATCGGCAGCGGCGCGCTGCCGGTGGAGCTGCTGCCGAGCGCAGCGCTCGCGCTCGCGCCGCTCACGCGCGGGCGCGGCGAGGGCACTGCCCTCAGGCAGTTGGCGGCCGCGTTCCGCGCGCTGCCCATCCCGGTGATCGGGATCATTTCCGAGGGCGCCCTCACGTTCGATCTGCGTTGCCTGGAGCATGAACGCGAGTTCGTCGATCAGCTGGCGCAGCTCCGGCTTGGCGCCGGCAGGGGTGGGGCATGATCATCGGCACCGCGGGCCATATCGACCACGGCAAGACCGCGCTCATCAAGGCGCTCACCGGCATGGACGCCGATCGCCTGAAGGAAGAAAAAGAGCGCGGCATCACCATCGACCTGGGGTATGCCTTCTACCCGCTGCCCCGCGGCGAGGTGCTCGGCTTCATCGACGTGCCGGGACACGAGCGCTTCGTGCACAACATGCTCGCCGGCGCGACCGGCATCGACATCGTGCTGCTGGTGGTGGCGGCGGACGACGGCGTGATGCCGCAGACGCGCGAGCATCTGGAGATCATCGATCTGCTCGGTGTGAAGGGCGGCGTGGTGGCGCTCACCAAGATCGACCGCGTGGAACCGGCGCGCGTGGCCGCGGCGCGGGCGGAGATCGAGGCCTTGCTCCGCGGCACGGCGCTCGCCGGCAGCCCCGTGTTTGCGCTGTCGAGCATGACCGGCGACGGCGTGCCGGCGCTGCGCGCGCATCTCGAGGATGTGGCCGCGTCACCGCCGCCGGCAGGCGCGGCGGACGGCTGCTTTCGTCTCGCCGTGGACCGTTGCTTCACGCTGTCCGGCAGCGGCACGGTGGTGACCGGGACGGTGTTTTCCGGAAGCGTGGGCGTGGGCGACCACCTGCTGGTGTCGCCGCCCGGCCTGGAAGTGCGGGTGCGCAGCATCCACGCGCAAAACCGCGCGGCCGAGCGCGGCGCGGCGGGCCAGCGCTGCGCGCTCAGCCTCGTCGGCGTCGAGAAGAAGGACATCGCGCGCGGCGACTGGGTCTTGGAGCCCGCCGTGCACGCACCGACCGCGCGGTTCGACGCGTTGCTCACGCTGCCGCCGTCCGCGGCGCGGGCGCTCCGGCACTGGACCCCGGTGCACGTGCATCTCGGCGCCACGGAGGCGATGGGCCGCGTCTCGCTGCTGCAGGCCACGGGCATCGACCCGGGCGGCAGCGGTCGCGCGCAGATCGTGCTCGATCGGCCCGTCGGCGCGTTGCGCGGCGACCGCTTTATCCTGCGCGACCAGTCGGCCCAGCAGACGCTCGCGGGCGGGGTGGTGCTCGATCCGTTTGCGCCGGCGCGTAAGGTGCGCACGCCCGCGCGTCTGGCGGTGCTCGCGGCCCTGGAGCGTCCCGCCGTGTCCGATGTGTTGCGGCAGTTGCTCGACGACGCGCCGGCGGGCGTGGATCTGTCATGGTTCGCGCGCAGCTTCAATCTGCGCGCCAAGGCTGCCGAGACGCTGTATCGCGAGATCTCCATGGCGGTGGTCAACGTCGCCGGCGCCGGCCGCTTTGGTTTTTCGCCGCGGCGCTGGGAGGCGACGCAGCAGGCGGTGCTGGCGGCGCTCGCGGCCGAACACGCCCGCGTCCCGGAGGTGCTCGGCCTCGAAGGCCGGCGCTTGCGCCGGCTGGCGACCCCGGATCTGCCGTGGGAGCTGTTCACCGCGTTGATCGATCGGATGCTGGCCGGGCGGCGCGTGGCGCGTCACGGCCCGTGGCTGCATCTGCCGCAGCATCGCATCACGCTCACCGGCGCGGAAGAGAAGCTCTGGCGCGCGGTGGAGCCGTTGCTTCGGGCCGCGCCGTTTCAGCCGCCGTGGGTGCGCGACATCGCGCGGACGCTCGCGGCGCCCGAGCCGCAGGTGCGCAGCCTGTTGCAGCGCGTGACGATGCTGGGCGACGCCTACGAGGTGATGCGCGACCGTTTCTTCACGCGCGAAGCGATCGCCGACCTCGCGCGCATCGTTTCGGAGCTCGCGGCGGAAAAGGGCGAGGTGACGGCGGCGGAGTTCCGCGACCGGATCGGAACGGGCCGCAAGATCGCGATCCGCATCCTCGAGTATTTCGACAAGACCGGGTTCTCACGCCGCGTCGGCGACGCCCACCGCGTGCGCGACCCGGCCCTGCTGGTCGAACGCATCACGAGTAGCGCCGGCACCGACAGCGGCCGGCACGAGACACAGGTTTCCGGAAGAGACTCGCACCCCGGTGGGGCGAACGGACTTCAAATCCGGTAAGGGCCGTCAGCCGGTCCTTGGTGGGTTCGACTCCCACTCTCTTCCGCCAATGGGTGGGTGTGGGAGGGGCGCCTTTGGCGGGGCCCCCTCCCGTTCTGATGAGTGGGAGGGGTGCCTTTGGCGGGGCCCCCTTCCACTATGCATGAGAGGTGTGCAATGTCGGACGTTCGATTGACCAGTCTGTCGTCCGGCGGCGGTTGCGGCTGCAAGATCGCGCCCGCCGCGCTGGCGGAAATTCTCGCCAAGGTCCCGCGCCAGGTCCTCGATCCGGCGCTGCTCGTGGGCATCGAGACCGGCGACGATGCCGCCGTGTATCGCCTGAACGACGAGCAGGCGGTCGTCGCCACCACCGATTTTTTCATGCCGATCGTGGACGACCCGTACGATTTCGGGCGCATCGCCGCGACCAACGCGCTGTCCGACATTTACGCCATGGGCGCGCGTCCGATCTTCGCGCTCGCCATCGTCGGCATGCCGCTCGACACGCTGCCGGTGAGCGTGATCCAGGACATTCTCGCGGGCGGGACCTCGGTGTGCGAAGCCGCGGGCATTCCCATCGCCGGCGGCCACTCGATCGATTCGGCCGAGCCGATTTACGGCCTGGCGGCGCTCGGCGTGATTCACCCGCAGCGCGTCACGCGCAACAGCACCGCGCGCGCCGGCGACGCCATCGTGCTTGGCAAGGCGCTGGGCGTCGGGATTCTCAGCGCCGCGCTCAAGAAGGGCGCGCTGCCGGAGGAGGGATACCGGCAGATGCTGGCCGCCACCACGCAGCTCAACACCGTCGGCCATCGGCTGCCGGAGACGGCGGGGGTGCACGCGATGACCGATGTCACGGGCTTCGGCCTGCTCGGCCACCTCGCCGGGATCTGCCGCGGTTCGCGGCTCGGCGCGCGCGTCGCGTTCGAGTCACTGCCGGTCCTCCCGGCGGCGCTGTCGCTCGCGCAACAGGGGTACAACACCGGCGGCGCCGGGCGCAACTGGGCCAGTTACGGCCATGACGTCCAGCTGCCGGACGATCTCGCGCCCTGGCAGCAGGCGCTCCTGTGCGATCCGCAGACGAGCGGCGGATTGCTGGTCACCTGTGCGCCGCAGGCGGTCGCCGCGGTGCTGGCATTGTTTCGCGAGGAGGGATTCGCCGGCGCCGCGGTGATCGGACAGATGCAGGCCGGCGCGGCGCGTATTGCCGTGGATTACCGGATGGATCTGCCACATACCGGCTGTTGAACGAGGAGGACGGCATGTCAAGTGCACGAAGAAGCCTGCTAGCAATACTCACTGGTGTGCTGGGAATGTCAATGGCCGCGGCTCTCAGCGCTGGCGCCGCGGATCAAAGCACCGCGCGCACCTTCTCCTTCACGTATGAGGCGGAGGTCCCGGCACAGCCGGCCGGCACCGGCCCCATCGATGTCTTCATTCCACTTGCCGCATCCGATGCCCACCAGGCGATCCTCCGCCGCGATGTCAAGGCGAGCATCCCCGGTCGGGAGGCGACCGAGAGCCGGTATGGCAACAGGTTCTGGCATGGGCACGTGGATCGTTCGGATGGCAAGCCCATCACTGTGGTGGTGGACTACATCGTTCAGCGCCGGGTGTTTCAGCAACAGCGACTGGCCTCATCCGGCGTCAGAGCGTACAGCTCAAGCGAGCGGAAGGAGCTGGCGCTGTCCCTGGGCCCGGACCGATTGGTCCCGATCGACGGCCCGCTCATCGATCGGGTGCGAGCCGAACTGCCTCACACCGATCCATCACCCCTCGCCCGCGCGCGGGCCATCTACGACTATGTGATCGCGAACATGGAGTACAAGAAGGTGGGGACGGGCTGGGGGAACGGCGACACCTTCTGGGCGTGCAGCGCGCGCTATGGCAACTGCACCGACTTTCACGCCCTCTTCATCTCATTGGCCAGGGCGGAGGGCATTCCAGCCCGGTTCGAGATCGGCTTCCCGATCCCCGAAGACCGGACCTCGGGCGTGGTCGAGGGCTATCACTGCTGGACGGAGTTCCACCTGCCCGACGTGGGGTGGTTCCCCATCGATGCGTCCGAAGCCTGGAAGCGCAAGGAGCGCCGCGATCTCTATTTCGGCACGCAGCCTGCGGATCGCCTCCAGTTCACGATCGGGCGGGATCTGGAACTGGGAGATGGCCACACCGCCGGTCCGCTGAACTACTTCATCTACCCTCACGTTGAGGCGGCGGGAAAGCGGCTGGATACTGTCAAGCGCTCGTTCCGCTTCTCGGAGATCCCGGACGCTGGCGTCGCCCAGAAGTCAGGCTTGAGAGGATCATTGGAGCGGCTTGGCGTAGTGACTCCTTGAAGCGCTGCATTATGCCGGGCGCGCCAATCTTTTCAAGGGCTTCCCAATGCCTGGCGGCTTCAGTTTTTGAGGGGGAAGAGGTGTAACGAACGGCAGGGAACCGAGACTAACAGGGTAAGAAAGCCGGTTTCGCGCCGGGTGGACGTTCACACAACATGCGCATCTATCGCCACAAACTGCCGGTCCGGATCGGGCACTGGATCAACGTCCTCTGCCTGCCGATCCTGATCATGAGCGGGTTGCAGATTTTCAACGCGCACCCCGCCCTCTATTGGGGAGACCGGTCCGACCGCGACCGCCCGCTCCTGTCGATGCGCATGGTGGTGACGGAAAACGGGGAGCGGAAGGGCATCACCACGGTGCTGGGCCATCCGTTCGACACCACCGGCCTTCTCGGCTATTCATCGGACATGCGGCGGGGATTTCCTTCCTGGGCCACGCTTCCCGGTCCGCAATGGCTCGCCATGGGGCGGCGCTGGCATCTGTTCTTTGCCTGGTTCTTCGTCATCAATGGGCTGATCTTCGGCCTGTACGCCATTATCAGCCGGCACCTGACGCGAGACCTGTTCCCCTGGTGGAAGGATCTACGCGGCCTCGGGCGCGCGCTCCTGGACCACCTCCTCTTTCGCCATCCCAAGGGGGAGGAGGCGAAGCGCTACAACGTGCTGCAGAAGATCGCGTACACCGGCGTGATCTTCGGGCTGGGGCCGCTGATCGTCCTGACCGGCCTGTCCATGTCGCCGATGATTGATGCCGCGTTCCCGGGCCTCCTCACGCTTTTCGGGGGGAGGCAGGGAGCGCGCACCATCCATTTCGTCGCCTGCTTCGCCTTTGTCGGATTCGTCGTAGTCCACCTGGCGATGGTGGCGATCACGGGGCTGTGGAACAACCTCCGGTCCATGTTTACCGGCTGGTTCGCTGTGGCCGAACATGAGGGACCGCATGACGAACAACCATCGCATTGATCGCCGGCGCTTCCTTGCCGGCGCCGCGCAGGCTGCCGGCCTGCTCCTGCTCGCGGGCTGCGACAATTTGTCCCGCTCGGAATGGTTCCCGCGACTGCTCGGCGGCGCCGAGGGCTTGACCCGCCGGGCCCAGCGCCTGTTGACATCGCGGAAGGCGATGGCCAAGGAGTATACCGAGGCCGAGCTGTCGCCGGTGTTCCCGGCCAACGGGAACAACGATCCGGACAATCCGGACTATCAAGCCATGGCGCAAAACGGGTTCGCCGATTGGAAACTGCAGATCGGCGGATTGGTTCAGCATCCGGCCAGTCTCTCGCTGGCGGAGCTGCGCGCGCTGCCCGCGCGCACCCAGATCACGCGCCACGATTGCGTGGAGGGGTGGAGCGCCATCGGGAAATGGAAGGGCGCGCCGCTCGGCATGCTGCTCTCACTGGCCCAACCCCTGCCGGCGGCCCGCTACGTGGTGTTCCACTGCGCCGATCCGGATGAGGACGACCAGGCCTACTACGAAAGCCTCGATTTCGAGGACGCCTATCACCCGCAGACCATCCTGGCCTACGAGTTGAACGACCACACTCTTCCCGTCGCGCATGGCGCCCCGATCCGCCTGCGGGTCGAGCGGCAGCTCGGCTACAAGCACGCCAAGTACGTCATGCGGATCGAGCTCGTCGAGGGTTTCGAGTCCATCGCCGGCGGCAAGGGGGGCTATTGGGAGGACCAGGGCTATGAGTGGTACGCGGGGATTTAGAGGCGGCGCTGCAGTAGGAGGACCATGACGAAAAGAACCTGGGTTTTGGCCGGGATTCTGATGGTGGTGGCCGCCGTCGCGGTCTTCAGGCAGCCGGCGCAGGGCCGCGTGGGCATCCCGGCGCCTGACATTGCCAACCAGGTCTGGCTCAACTCCGAGCCCAAGCGCATGGCCGATTTGCGGGGCCATGTCGTGCTCGTGGAGTTCTGGACCTTCGGCTGCTACAACTGCCGCAACGTCGAACCCTACGTGAAGGACTGGCACAAGAACTACGCGAGCCGGGGTCTTGTCGTCATCGGCGTGCATTCGCCGGAATTCGACTACGAGCACGATCTCGAGAACGTCAAGCGGCACATCCGTCAGAACGACATCCGATACGCGGTTCCGATCGACAACGACTTCACGACCTGGGACCGGTACGGCAACCGCTACTGGCCGGCGTTCTACCTCATCGACAAGCAGGGTGTCATTCGTTACACGCGGTTCGGAGAGGGCGGGTACGGGCAGACGGAGCAGCAGATTCAGGCCCTGCTGGCTGAACGCTAGGGATTCTTCCAGTTCCGGAACCGTCGGATGAGTTCTGCCCGGACATCGGCGGGGATCGGCTTTTCCGGCAGTGTGCCCATGGCGCGGATCGTCAGCTTCATCTGCCGGAGGTAGAGGCGGCAGCCCAGACACAGTCCCAGGTGCATCTGGAACCGCACCCAGTCCAGGACACTCAAATTCCCTTCCAGGTAGTCGGTGACGGCTTCGGTGAAGGATTTACAAGTCACCTTGCCCGCCAGGCAGTCGATGACCCGGTTCCTGATCTCTTCGCGCGTCATGGCGTCGATGCGTCTCCTTCGAGGTATCGCTCCAGGGCACGCCGGACCCGTGACCGCGCGCGATGGAGCAACACCCGTTGATTGGTCTCGCTGAGCGCCAGAACGTTACAGACTTCCTCGGAGCTCAGCCCGTCCACGTCGCGCAGGACCAGCACTTGCCGTTGGGCCGGCGGCAGGGCCTCGATGGCTTGCTCCAGGCGTTGGCCGCATTCCTTGGACAGCAGGAGCCTTTCCGGGGTCGCCTCGTCCCAGGGGGTTGGTGGGGACGCCCAGTGGTCGACGAAGTAACCGGAAGTCAGAAATCGCGTGGGATCCACGGAGGGCTTGTCGGCGTCATCGTTGCCTAACGGAGAGAAGGGAACGGTGCGGCTCTCGCGCACGCCCCTGGTCTTTGCCTGGTTGGTCAGGATGCGGAAGATCCACGTCTTGAGCGACGAGCGCCCTTCAAACCGGGCCAGCCCCTCCAGCACGCCGATCCATGTCTCCTGGACCACTTCTTCGGCGATCGCCCGGCTGGCTACGAAAGCCATCGCGAGTCGAAGAAGTTGACCGTGGTAGCGATCCACCAATAGGGCGAAGGCCGCCTCGTCGCCGTTGCGGAGCGCCTGGAGTAACGTTGACTCTTCCGGCGTCGGGGCCATCGGGCCGCAGTATAGCATTCCCGGTCTTGTTCTCGCCCCCGGAACCGGCTAGTCTTTCCACCTGATGGAAGGTGAGTCGTGAAGGATCGCGAGGCACTCTTAGCCAAGGCCCGGCAGGCGTTGCAGTGGGACACGCTGCTGGAGGCGCTCGCGGGCCGCACGGTCTCCGCGATGGGCGCCGAACGCTGCCGGGCGCTGCCTCTGGCAGAGACCCTCGAGGAAGCCCGGGCCCTGCTGCGGGAGACCGCCGAGATGGCGGCCCTGGAGGCGGGCGGGGAGGGCTTCCCGCTCTCCCACTTTCCAGACCTGCGGCCGATCGTGGAACGCGCCGCCAAGGGCGCGCCTTTGCAGACTGTGGACTGCCGGGACCTCTCGGTGGTGCTCGGCCTCGTCTCGGACGTCCTGCGCTATCTGAACCGCCGCAAGGACGAGGCCCCCGCGCTGTCGGCCATTGCCGCCGGCCTGGACGATCTGCCGCAGCTCAAACGGACGATCGACCGGTGCGTGGACCATGAGGGCAACATCCGCGAGTCCGCCACGCCGGAGCTCCGGGACCTGACCCACCAGGCCAACGCCTACAAACAGAAGATCCGCACGAAGCTTGATGCGATCCTCGGCTCGTCCCGGTTCGCCGACCTCCTGCAGGAGCAGTACTTCGCGCAGCGCGAGAACCGCTACGTCGTGCCGGTCAAGGCCGAGCGGAAGAGCGAAGTGCCCGGCATCGTGCACGACGTGTCGGCCAGCGGCGCGACGGTCTTCATCGAGCCGCGCGAGCTGGTGGACCTCAACAACCAGATCAAGGAGGCGGACCTGGCGGTCGAGCGCGAGGTCCGGCGCATCCTGCAGGACCTGACGCAACAGGTGGCGGTCCATGCGGACGCGCTTCGGGCAGACCTGGAACTCCTGGGGCGATTCGATTGCCTGCGGGCTAAGGCTTCGCTGGGGCATCTTCTGGGGGCTTCCGATCCCGTTCTGAACGCGGACGGACACATCCGGCTCAAGCAGGCCCGGCACCCACTCCTCGTGCTGAGCCGGCTCCAGACACAGGAGCCCATCGTCGCCAACGACATCGATCTGGGCGAGTCGGTCCGGGTGCTGGTCATCTCCGGCCCCAACACCGGTGGCAAAACCGTCACGCTGAAGATCGTCGGCCTGTTTGCCCTCATGGCGCGGGCCGGGTTGCAGCTGACCTGCGTGCCGGGCTCCGCGATGGCCTTCTTTCCGGAAGTCTATGCCGACATCGGCGATGCGCAGGACCTCACCAAAGACCTCTCCAGCTTCTCGGCCCACATGACCGACATGATCGCGCTGCTGAGGTCGGCGAGCCCTGGCGCGCTGGTGCTCCTGGACGAGCCCGTGACCTCCACCGATCCGGCGGAGGGCGCGGCGCTGGCGGAGGCGCTCCTGGCCCGCCTGGCCGAGCGCCGGTTCACCGTCGTCGCGACGACCCACTACAACTCGCTCAAGGCGCTGACGCAGTCCCGGCCGGGCTTCGCCAACGCCAGCGTGGAGTTCAACATCGCCACGCTGTCGCCCACCTACCGGCTGATCCTCGGGATGCCGGGCGGGAGCTCGGCCATCGACATCGCCGGCCGCCTGGGCATGCACGGGGACATCCTCGACGAAGCCGTCCGCCTGGTCGATCGCAAGGAGCGCGCGGTGGAGCAGCTGATGGAGGAGCTCCAGGAGACGCGCCGGAAACTGGACGAGGACGCGCGCCGGGTCGCCGCGCTGCTGACCGAGGCCGAGTCGGCCGCGCGCACGCAGAAGGCGCTGGCCGCCAGCCAGGCGGAGACCGAGAAGGAGATCCGTCAGACCGCCCGCAGGAAGATCACCGACGAATTGTTGAAGGCGCGCGCCGAGGTCCAGTCAGTGCTCGATGAGCTCAAGGCCGACAAGAAGCTCGTCAAGGCGCGCGCGGCGAAGGAGCGGCTCGCGGCGATCGAGGGCGCGATGCAGGCGCAATCAGCGCAGGCGGGCGACTACCGTCCGGTGGAGGAGCTGCAGGCCGGGGACCGCGTCGAAGTGATCAACCTTGGCGCCGTGGGCGTCCTGCTGGAGAGTCCGGCCGGCAGGAAGCGGGTGAAGGTTCGCATGGGCGAAAAGGAAGTCTCGGTCCCTGTGGCGGACCTGTCGGGATTGGCCGGGCAAACCGCGGAAGCAGTTCCCCGGCCGTCGGGTCCGAGGAAAAAGACGGGGGCCGGCGATGCGCTCGCGCGGAGCGGTGAAGCCGCCACGGTCGTGGACGTCCGTGGGAAGACGGCGGAGGAAGCGAAAGAGGCGCTCGTGGCCCGTCTTGATCAGGCGCTGCTGGACGGCGTCCCGGTGGTCCGCATCATCCACGGCCACGGGACCGGCCGCCTCAAGCAGGTCCTGCGGGCCTATCTCGCGGAGTCTCCCTATGTCTCCGCCTTCCGTCCGGGCGAACGTGCGGAAGGCGGGGACGGGGTGACGCTGGTTCAATTAAAGTAGGGGCGGTTCGCGGACCGTCCCTACAAGATCATCACCGGGCGCCAAGCGCCCTGGCGGCCTTCTTCACGGCGCCGGGTTTCACGAACAGGATCGCCGCGTAGCGGCCGCCGGTGGAGATGGCCTGCAGGGCGGTGACGTTGACCTTTGCGGCTGCGAGCTTGCCGGTGAGTTTTGCGCCGGCCCCCCGGCGATCATCTCCCTGGATGAGCAGGCAGGCCTTGGGCCCCTGCACCTTCAGCTTGGCCCGTTTGGCCGCCGCCTTGAACGAGGCGGCGCTGGTGACCACGAAGTCGAGCTGGGCCTGGCCGCCGCGGGGAAAGCCGGAGAAGGCCAGCAGGTTCACGCCCGCTTTCTGGAGCGCGCCGAGCGCGCGCGCGGCCTGGCCGGGCCGGTTCGCGGCCTTCATCTTGAAGTACTGCGCAAGGCGAATGGTGTCTGCCATGGGTCACCTCCTGCGTTGGATGTTCTTTTTTGCAATCGCCGCGCTCCGCCGGAGCCCCTCGTGGCCGGCACGGCGAACGGGACTGCCGTGAAACGCCTCCTGGAATGCCTCGGCGGATTGTCCGGCGAGGACGTCCAGGTCGGGATTCAATGTCAGGGACGTGGCGCGGAAGGCCGGCTCCGACGCCGGCGTCGCCCGGTGGTTGTACGGGCAGACGTCCAGGCAATCATCGCAGCCGAAGACGTAGTTTCCCAGGGCGGGCTGGATCTCCGGCGGGACCGCTCCCTTCCGCTCGATCGTGAGGTACGACAGGCAGCGGCGCGCGTCCACGACGTACGGCTCGGCGATGGCTCCCGTCGGACAGGCTTTGATGCACAGCGTACAGGTCCCGCAGAGGTCGGCGCCTGGTTCGTCGGGGGCCAACTCGGCCGTCGTCAGGACCTCGCCCAGGAGCAGCCAGGAGCCGTACCGTCCGGACACGAGGTTCGAATGCTTGCCGATCCACCCCAGCCCGGCCCGCTGCGCCCAGGCCTTCTCCATGATGGCGCCCGTGTCCACGTAGGCGAGGCTTCGCGAGTCCGGCGCCTCCGCCTTCAGGAAGGCCGCGAGCGATTCCAGGCGCGCGCCGAGCACGCGGTGGTAATCCTCCCCGCGCGCGTAGCGCGCGATGCGGCCGTGTCCGGGCGCGTCGTCCGGCCTGTCGTCGGTGTAGTAGTTCATCCCCAGCGAGACGATGGCGCGGATCCCGTGGAGGAGAAGGGCCGGGTTTTTTCGTTTGGCGGCGGTCTTCGCCATCCAGCCCATGTCGCCGTGGAACCCGCGGGCGAGCCATTCGCCGAGGCGGGCCGCCTCGGGGCGGTCGGACGTGACGCGGCTGACTCCCACTGCCTGGAACCCCAGGTCGAGGGCCGTGCGCTTCACTCGCTCTGTGAGAGTCATGGAGCCTTGGATGCGCCGTCGGGCTGTGGACAGTCGAAATAGACGGTGAATTTGGCGTTGCACTGCCGGCCCTGGCAGGTGCCGCAAGCGCCCGTGATGCGGGTCTTCCAGTCGGTGAGCTGGTCGTCGAAGCGGCAGGCAATGCCGGGAGACTTCTCGATGTCGGTCCAGTGCATCCTGGTGGCCGCATTGATGGCGACTTTGCAGGTCCTGGGAATGGGGACGTCGCACTGCTTCCCGCTGACGCCCTTCTTGATATTGGAAACCTGGCAGGAGCTGGACGTCTGCGTCTGGCGGCCGAGCGGCTGGGCGTCGGCCTGGATGGAGGCGCCGATGACGAGCAGGAGCAGACTCGTGAGAACGAGGCGCATGGACGGCATGGCATAATGCTAGCAGGTTCAAAACCGGCGGGCAACGGTGGGGGCGCTGTGCTAAAATCCTCTTATGACCAAGCGCGAGATCGCGGCCGTGCTCGAGGAGATGGCGTTCCTGCTGGAGCTGAAGGGCGAAAATCCCTTCAAGGTCAAGGCCTACTCCGCCGGCGCGCGGGTCATCGAGAGCCTGCCGGAAGAGCCTTCCGTGCTCGTCCAGAAGGGCATTCTGCGAAACGTCAAGGGGATCGGCGAGGGCTTGGCGGGCGTGGTGACGGAGCTTGTGACGGCGGGCCGTTCAACCGCGCACCAGGAGATGAAAGCCTCTTTTCCGGCCGGCGTGATGGAGATGGCGGGGGTGCCCGGACTGGGGCCCAAGAAGATCAAGGCGCTCTACGAGAACCTCGGCGTCGGGTCGGTGGGCGAGCTGGAGTACGCCTGCATCGAAAATCGGCTGGTGGGCCTGCCGGGCTTCGGCCAGAAAACGCAGGAGAAAATCCTGGCCGGCATCCGGCGGTTCAAGCGGCACCAAGGCTTTCACCTTTTCGCGAACGTGGTCGGGGAGGCCGACTGCATCCTGGAAGCGGTTCGCAAAGCGCCGGGCGTCCTTTGCGCCGACCTTGCCGGCGAGATCCGCCGCAGGCTGGAAGTGATTCAGAGGATCGCGCTGGTCGTGGCCGGCCCGCAGCCGCAAGCGTTGGCGGAGGCACTGCAATCCATCCCCGACGTCACGCAAGTCGAACGGCATCCTGAAACACACACGATCACGGCGCGTTCGCCGCAAGGCCTGCCGGTCTCGATCACGTTGTCTGACAGCGCCGGTTATGGGTGGGAATTGCTCTCTGCGACGGGAAGCGTCGAGCATGTCGAGGCGGTTAAGCAAAGTTTGACTGCGCATCGTGGTTCACAAAAGGGCGAGTCTGAAGAATTGATCTATGCCGCCGCCGGCCTTTCCTACGTCCCGCCGGAACTGCGCGAAGGCCATGGCGAGATTGCGCAGGCGGCCCACGGGCGTCTGCCTGTCCTGATCGAAGCGGGGCAGGTGCAGGGCATTTTTCACAACCACACGGTCTGGAGCGACGGTTCGGCGACGCTGGAGCAGATGGTCGGGGCCGCGCGGTCGCTCGGCTATCGCTACATCGGCATTTCGGACCACAGCCAGGCGGCCTTCTATGCGAACGGCCTCAAGGAGGACCGCGTCAAGGCCCAGCATGCCGAGATCGACATCGTGCAGAAGAAGTTCCCGGACGTCCGGATCTTCAAGGGCATCGAGGCGGACATCCTGGCGGACGGGGCGATGGACTATCCGGACGCGGTGCTGGCGACCTTCGATTTCGTGATCGCGTCGGTGCACAGCCGCTTCAATCTGTCGGAGGAGGACCAGACGAACCGCATCTGCCGCGCGCTGGCCAATCCCTACGTCACGATGCTGGGCCATGCCACGGGGCGGCTGCTGCTGTCGCGCGACGCCTACCGGGTGGATATGAAGAAGGTGCTGGATGCGGCGGCCGCGCACAACAAGATCGTGGAGATCAACGCCAACCCGCACCGGCTCGACCTGGATTGGCGGCTCTGCGGCTATGCAAAAGAGCGGGGCGTGCAGTTCAGCATCAACCCCGACGCCCACAGCACGGAGGGGCTTGCGGACGTACCCTTCGGCGTGAACGTGGCCCGCAAAGGCGGCGTCACGGCCGCCGATGTCGTCAACACGCTGCCGGTGGAAGTGGTGGCGTCCCGTCTGCAGGCAATCCATTCCAAGGCGCTTTCGTGAGAAGCACATGGAGGTGCATTGCGATGTTCCTTAAAAGGCACTCAATATGGGCAGCCAGCATTTGGGTTTCGCTGATGCTGGCGCTCTCAATTTCGGCTCAGGCTGACCAACTACAATTTGGAACCCCGAAGGGCGATGAAGGTACGCGCATTTTCAAAGCGACGGAGCATCCGAATTACACGGGGCAGTTTCGGCTTGGAGGACAACGGGCCGTTCTGGTCGGGAGTATGCAGGATCGTTCACCGTGGGATCATCTCGACTATGCCGGCAAGCACCTGATACCAGTGCAGGGGACGATCGACATTGATGTCAACGAGCGTGCGAATACGGGTTTGGTCACAGCCGAGTTCGTGGAAGGCGGGAACCGGTATCGCATCGTCTTCGATCGGTTTACGGAGGCGCGGCCCTTCCAGGACGGTGGCATTGCGACCCGCGTGTACGAGCACGGCGATTCCGGCAACGGCGACCCGCTGTATCCCAAGACCTGGCTGTACCTGGCCGGGTGGGGCACGGCGACGGTCTTCAGGAACGATCAGGTGCTCTACAAAGACTACGCGGCGCACTTCATGGTGATGGAGCGCTCCCGCGACCCGAAGACGCACGAGGTGCGCTATCCGACGAAGCGGACACTCCCCGGCGGTGAAACTGATCCAGCCGGAATGGAAATCGATCTGTGGGTCCGATCGAAAGAGGCGAACAAGGACAATTTCCCGCCGTACGAGACCTTCGTTCATCTGTGCTGGGAGGAAGTGACTTGGCGATAGTAAGGAGCGACCTGTTCATGTTAACGAGTTGGAGCGCACGATGATCATCAAGGACACCGAGTCGGCTGATATCAAAACTCCCACCGGGCCCATGCGGACGTACATCTTCAGGCCGGCGGCGGAAGGCAAATATCCGGGGCTGGTGCTGTACTCGGAGATCTTTCAGGTCACGGGCCCGATCCGGCGCACGGCGGCGATGCTGGCGAGCCATGGCTTCGTGGTGGCAGTGCCCGAGATCTACCACGAGCTGGAGCCGGCCGGCACCGTGCTGGCCTATGACGAGGCGGGGGCCGAGCGGGGCAACAGGCACAAGACCACCAAGGAACTGGCGAGCTACGACGGCGAT
>SCTG01000204.1 GCA_004298335.1 Nitrospirota bacterium | reverse complement strand
CCAGCTACGGCTGTGGTTCCAGGTGGGAAACGCTCCCACCAGCATCAGGATCAGGACGACGATGAGGATGGTTCCGAGCATTTGGTACCTCCTTGCAAAACGACTCTTACAGTGCCCAAGCCGCTAACGCGACGCCAGCAGGCTGAGGTCCTGGTCCAGCCTGAAATTGAGTATGGTTTCCGCGGGAACGCTAACTTCTTTCCCTTTGGTCAGGACGACTCCTCCCACGCCCGCGCCGGCGCCCACGGCCGCACCGATGGCCGCCCCTTTGCCGCCGCCGAGAATCGCGCCGATCAGGGTTCCGATGGCCGCGCCTCCGCCTACCATGACCGCGGTCTTCTTGTTGGCGCCCAGGCCCGTGCCGCCCTTTTGCGTCAGGTCCCCGGTGCTAACCAGGTAGCGAGTGCCGCCCACGGTGACCGCGTCAACGTCCAGCGTCAGGTCGTTGCCGTCAGTGGTCGCCCTGCGGATCGCCAGCTCGACGATGGAGCCCCTCGGGATGGTCACCTGGCCCGAGCTGTCAACGACGTCCGAATTCACCTGGGCAGAGAATGTCTGCCCCTCGCTGGCAGTCTTGGAATCAATGACCTCGTTGGTCACCACCGAAAGTTCCGTGCCGCTGGGGATGATGGTGTAGACGGACGCGCCGGTGTACTGCCCGACTCCGTACACCTGGAAATCGGCGCGACAGCCGTTACTCACCCAGACGCCCCGCGTGGTGTATCCCCAGGAGGAGCCCTGGGTGCAGGCAGCATCGCTGAGCTGCTGCGACAGGCGCACGCCGCCGCGCGTATCCGCCGGGCAGTACTTGCGCGCACTATTCTCCGATTCGCAGCGGAGGGTTTGCGAGGAAGCCGACCCGTAGCCGGATGCGGCAACGTCAAAGTCCGCGCGGCATCCATTGCTCACCCAGATCCCGCCGTTGTCGTATCCCCAGGTAGAGCCGGAATTGCAGGCAGCGCTGCTGAGCTGGCGCGACAAACGCACGCCGCCCCGCGTGTCCACCGGGCAGTACCTGCGATCGTAGTCGGACTCGCAACGGATGCTCTGCGAGGTCTGGCTGGCGCCGCTGTTCAGACGCAGCGTGTCGCCCTCGTTGACGACCACCTGATTGGAGCGGCCATCGAGGGTGTAATCGACGCGCAGCGACTTGGCCTGGTTCTGGGCCGGATCGCCGCCCATGTTGTCATTGGTGACCTGCATCTCGAGCCGGTCGCCGCGGACCTGAGAGTTCAGCCGATTGGTGACGTCCGCCCAGCGATTGCCCGCGCCGTAGACGGCGCGATCGATCTGCAGACTGCTGCTGTCGTAACTCCTGACGCCGCTGTTCAGCCGGAGGGTGTCGCCTTCGTTGATGACCACCTGATTGGCGCGGCCGTCCAACGTGTAGTCGACGCGCAGCGACTTGCTCTGGTTCTGGGCCGGATCGCCGCCCATGTTGTCATTGGTGACCTGCATATCGAGCCGGCCGCCGCGAATCTGGGAGTTCAGCCGATTGGTGACGTCCGCCCAGCGATTGCCCGCGCCGTAGATGGCGCGATCGATCTGCAGGCTGCTGCTGTCGTAACTCCTGACGCCGCTGTTCAGCCGGAGGGTGTCGCCTTCGTTGATGACCACCTGGTTG
>SCTG01000127.1 GCA_004298335.1 Nitrospirota bacterium | reverse complement strand
GGCCACCAGCGAGTGGAACCCCGAGATCGCGCCACAGGCGATCGTGATGAAGACGAAGGGGAAGATCGGCCCGGGAATGATCGGCCCGCCGCCGGCGATAAAGCCGGTGACGCGGGGCATCTCGATCGTCGGCGCCATCACGATCACGCCGACGCCCAGCAAAGCGACCACGCTCACCTTCATGAAGCTGGAGAGGTAATCCCGCGGGACCAGCAGCATCCAGACCGGCAGCGCCGACGCGAGAAACCCGTAGCCCGCGAGCAGCCAGACGAGGGTGTCGCGCTCCAGATCGAACCAGGCCGCCAGCGGGGACTGCGCGACGGCCCGCCCGGCGACGACGGCCGCCACGAGCAGCGCCACGCCGATCGCCGACATCTCTCCCACCCGCCCCGGCCGCCAGCGCTGGAGGTAGAACCCCATGAGCACGGCGATGGGCACGGTCATGGCCAGCGTGAACGCGCCCCAGGGATTATGGTAGAGCGCGTTGACCACGGCGAGGCCGAGCCCGGCCAGCGCGACGACGACGATAAAGAGCACGGCGACGGCCGTCGCGAGACCCGTGACCGGGCCGATCTCGTCCCGCGCAATCTGTGGGAGCGACCGGCCGTTGCGGCGCATCGAGGCGACGAGAATGACGAAGTCCTGGACCGCGCCGGCCAGCACCGCGCCGATGACCAGCCAGAGGAACCCCGGAAGAAAGCCGAACTGCGCGGCCAGGACAGGGCCGAGCAGCGGGCCTGCGCCCGCGATCGCCGCGAAATGGTGGCCAAAGAGGACCCACCGGTTCGTGGGCTGGAAGTTGGCTCCGTCGTTCAGGCGGTGCGCCGGCGTGAGACGGCGGTCGTCCAGCTCGAGGACGCGCCGCGCGAGAAAGCGGCCGTAGAACCGGTACGCCAGGACGTAGAAGCAGGTCGAGGCCACCACCAGCCAGAGCCCGTTGACCTTCTCATTCGGATTGAACAGGCCGGTGACGACGCCGAACCCGGCCGCGCACAGCGCCGCGACCGCGGCCCACCCGATGGACGCAACAGCCGTCATCTCACCACACTCCTCATGCCTGGGGACGGTCGCAGGGCTCGGGCGGCGAGAGGCCGCGGCTCTGCAACGCCAGCGCCCACAGGCCGAACGCGATCCAGACGATCTCCCGAAAACGGCGCACGATTGCGAATGTGACGCCGGCCGCTTCCGTGTAGCCGAAGGCCACGAACAGGAGCACGGTGCCCGCCTCCTGCCCGCCCACGCTTCCGGGGATGAACGCTGTCCCGCCCTTGGCGAAGACGGCCAGCGCCTCGAGGGCGACCGCCGTCGGCCAATCCACCGGAAGGTCCAGAAAATAGAGGATCAGGTACACCTCCACCGCGCCCACCAGCCACCCCGTGAAAAAAGCCATGTAGGAGAAAAAGAACCCGCGCCGGTCGCGGACGTAGAAGTCCCGGATCGCGTCGTCCAACGCCTGCAGCTTGTGTTCCCTCGCCTGAAGCCACGCGATCCTGATACCCAGACGCTCCAGCACCCGGAGGAGGTTGACGAACAGCCCGAACCGCTGCACCGCCACGAACAGCCCGACGCCGAACCCCAGCAGGCCGAGCCCGACCAGGCTCGGCACCAGCAAATCGCCGGAGTGGACGAGCAGCACCATGCTCAGCCCGATCCCGATCATGATGAAGGTGACCTCGGCGAAAGTCATCGTCGTCTTGGCCGTGACGACCGAGGCCATGCCGTCCACGAGCGGGACCTGGTGGCGGCTCAACAGATAGGCCTTCATCGGCTCGCCGCCCAGGTACATGCCCGGCGTCGTGTAGTTCACGGCTTCGCCTGCCATGCGGGTCATGAACAGCCGGTCGAAGCGGATCTTCTCCGCGTGGCGGCCCAGCGTGTAGCGCCACCCGAGCGCATCGAGCGCATAACTGGCGACCGAGGGGAGCAGGACCCAGAGGAAGTTGAATCCCAGCTTCCGGATTTCCGCCGCCAGCACGGAGGGGCCGATGTGGAGCACGAGACCGCAGAGCACCGCCACGCCCAGCAGGAGGAGGACGAGCGTGAGCCGCTTCATCTTATCGGAGGAGTTGGATGATCTTTAGCAGTGCGCGAGTCACCCACTTGGCGCACGGGTGGTTGAAATGCCGGGCCATGAACCCTTCAAGGCCATCTGTCAGCAAAGTCCATACGGCCTGCGCGGGGGTCGCGGGACCCTCCGTGCACACGTCCTGATACCAGTCCTCCCCCAGCGGCAGGATGCGGACCTGCCCCTGCCGGATGCCCCGCTCGATCGCGGCCTGCAGGGGATACCGGCCGTCCTGCGCGCCGGCCCACTCCGGCGACATGAAGGTCGGAGAAATCACCATGAGATCCACGTCGAGCGCAAGCGTGGCGGCTTCCTCCAGAGTGATGACTCCGGCAGCCGACTGCGCCATGCCCACCGTGCCCTGTAGGGGCGGTTCGCGAACCGCCCCTACCCTGTTCGGAAGATTTTCATGCTCCGCCAGACCCCGCACAACGACGACCGGCTCGCCTGTTCCGCTCTCTTCACGCAAGCGCGCGACAAGGCTCACCGGGAAAACGGCGCTCGTGCCCGCCACCAGATACGACCCGCCGAACATGGCCGCGAGCGCCTCCCACGTCCGTGGGTCGCCGGGGGGGAATTCGCGGACCGGCAGCCATCGCACGCCGGCCTTGATGCGCGCATCGCCGCGAAGCTGCTGCTGCAGGGCGTCGGTTTCCTCTCCCGCCAGCACGACGAACCGGGAGATGCCGCCGCGCTGCAGGGTCAGCACCGCGCGCTGAAACAGGGAGAGCCCGCCGACGTCCGTCAGGGGACAAGCCTGAGCAGGCTCTCCAGGCCGGTCGAAGACCCGGGTAGTGGAAAGGATGACCGCGGTGTTTATGAGAGAGGACTCCATACGATCACGCGCCCGACTTGACCTCGGGCTTGTCCTCGGTCTTCGCGTCCTCGTCGCCTTTGGGGGCTTCCGCGTCGGCTTTCCTGGCCGCTTCCTCGGCCTTCCGGGCCTCTTCCGCAGCCTTGGCCGCCTCCTCCGCCGCCTTCGCTTCGGCCGCCTCGCGCTCCGCTTTTTCCTTCCGCTCGCCGCCCAGACGATCCAGCTCTCCCGCCCGCTCCTCGCCGAGCTTCCGCGCTTCGGGCAGCACCTCCTCGAAGGCGTCCAGGAAGCCCGTGATGTTGGCCTCGGTCAAGGCCCCCATGTTGGCCACACGGAAGAACGTGCCCGCCAGCTGCGCCTGACCGGCATATATGACGTAGCCCCGCTCGCGCAGCAGACCATGCAGGTGATCGTAATGCACCCCCTCCGGCAGATTGAAGGCCGTGAGCGTGCTCGACCACAGGGGCTCGCGCAGGAAGAACTTCATGCGGATGGCCCGCATGCGGTTCCGGACAAGGCGCGCCATCTTGCGGTAGCGCGCGATGCGATTGGGGACGCCCTCCTCCAGGAGTTCGCTCAGCGCCTCGTCGAACGCGTAGTAGAGCTGCACCGCCGGCGTGAACGGGATGGATCCCTCCTCCAGGTGCTTGTAGTAGGTGGGCAGGTGGAAATAGACCGAGCGCTGCTCGTAGGTCACCATCTGCTCCATGATGTCGCGCCGGACCATGACGAACCCGACGCCGGGGAAGCCCTGGATGCACGCGCCCGACGAGCCGGCGATCAACCCCACGTTGGAGGACACGAAATCGAGCTCCTCGCCGCCGAGGCTGCTGACGCCGTCCACCAGCAGGATGCGGCCGGCTTTCTTGGCGATCGCCCCGATTTCCTTGACCGGATTGATCAGGCCGGTGGAGGTTTCGTGCTGGACCATGGCCACCACCTCGATGCCCTTGTTCTGCCGGAGCGCAATCTGCACCGGCTCGGCTTCGAGCCGCTGATCCCATTCGAAGGGGATGTCCATGTTCTGCATCTTGTGCGCGGCGGCGATCGAGGCGATCCGCTGGGAGTACACCCCGTTCTTGAGCACGAGCACGCGGCGCCCGGGCGGCAGGCAGGAGGTGACGGCCGCTTCCACCGCCGCCGTGCCCGACCCGCTGAGCAGGATGGGCAGGTACTCGCCCGCGGGGGCGAACGCGCGGACGAGCTTGTCCTGGATGCCTTCGATCAGGTCGGTGAATTCGGACTCGCGGTGGCAGATGTCCGGTTTCAGCAGCGCCTGCCGCACGCGCTCGGAGACGTTCACCGGACCGGGGCTCAACAAAATCATGACGTCGCTCCTCCCATTAGCGTGGAAGGGGGCCCGCAGACGCCCCTCCCACACCCACTGCGGCCTTCCGGAATCGTTCGGTCATGGCCGCCGGTTCGATCTCGACCCGCCCCACGTCATCCGCCAACTCCGACACCTTCACGAGCAGAAAACTCGGACCGTCGTCCTTCAGCATGGTCTTCGCCTCATACACCGCGTCATCCAGCTCCCGCACTCGCTCCGCGTTCTTGTAGCCGGCGGCCTTCGCCACCTGCTCCAGGCGGACGGTCCGCGAGATCGTCGGCTGGTTGCCGGTGCTGCCGTACGTTTCATTATCGAAGACGATATGCACCAGGTTCTTCGGCTTGAGCGCGCCCACCGTCGCCAGCGTGCCCAGCGCCATCAGCACGTTGCCGTCGCCGTCGAGCACCACCACCTTCCGCTTCGGCTGCGCCAGGGCGAGGCCCAGGCCGATCGCCGGCGCCAGGCCCATCGAGCCGATCATGTAGAAATTCTCCGGCCGGTCGCGCTGCGCGAAGGCCTCGCGCGACGCGAACCCGTTGCAGACCACGACGAGTTCGTCGGTCAGCAGGTCGAGCACGGCGCCGATCGCGCGCCCGCGGCTCGTGAGCACGCCCTCCTCCGGCCTCACGACAGGACTCCCTTGGTGACCAGCAGCGCGACGGGGATGCGCCGGGCCATGAACGCCTGCGCGGCCCACCCGAGGTCTTCGCGGACGGTCTCGGCCTTCAGCGTGCGATGGGGAATGCGCACGAGATCGAGCTGTTGGGCCAGGACCTGCCCCATGATGAGATGCTCCGGCGCGTCCTTGCCGTCATGCCCGCGCCAGGAGATCAGCAGCAGGCACGGCTGGAGATAGATCAGGTTCAGCGAGATCAGCGCGTTCAACGACGTCCCCAGGCCGGAGTTCTGCATCAGGACCACCGGCACCCGGCCCCCCATGTAGGCCCCCGCCGCCATGCCGACGGCCTCGTCCTCCCGGACCGCCGGCACGTAGGCCCGCCGCTCGATCAGCGCCGCAATGACCCCCGCCAGCGTCGAATCGGGAACCCCCGTGAAGAAGTCGAACCCCGCTTCCTGGAGCAGACCGACGAAGTCTTTGGCGGGAAACGGCATGGGGGTCGCATTATAGCGAACCGCACGGGGACTTCACAAGGCGACCGCCGCCTTGACACCATCCGGCCCTGACGATATTCTGCGGCAACGACCACCGCGTCCGGAGGCGTCCCGTCATGTCGCGAGAAATGGAAATCAACGTCCGGCCGGTTTTTGCCACGCCCCTGCTGGTCTTCACCATCCCGGACCACGAGCGCATCAACAAGGAGCTCCAGCGCGCGATCCTCGAACGCGAGGCGTCCACCCCGGCGGAGGCGGACCACGAGGTCGTCGGCTGGTCGTCCCCCCACGACATGTCCATGTTCAACTGGGCCGGCGCCGTGATCAAGGACCTGCTGGCTCCCGTCATCGAGGTCGCCACGCAGGCCACGGAATTCTCCGAACGCGCGCCCGAGCTGGCCGGCAAGCATCCGGGCTGGCAGGTGGTCGAGACCTGGGCGAACGTCCAGCGCAAAGGCGGCAGCAATTCCACGCACCCGCACCCCGGCACGTTCTGGTCCGGCGTGTACTACGTGGACGTGGGCGACATCACCGCGGGAAGCGACGCCGGCGGGGACTTGCAGCTCTACGATCCGCGCGGGTGTCTGCCGACGATGCTGGCGCCGTTTCTCCGGTACGCCGTGGCCGAGCTGCACGACGCGGGCAAGACCATCTCCTTCACCCCGGAGAACGGGCGGTGCGTGATGTTTCCCGGATGGCTGTCGCACTCCGTCAGCCTCTACCGGGGCGACGCCCCGCGGATCAGCGTGGCGTTCAACCTGGACCCCGTCATCGAGGAATTCACCGACTGGCGCTTCCATGCTCCCTCGACGAACCGCTGACGTCCTGCTGCTGTTGTTGTGTGGCCTGCCGGTGGGGCTCGCGTGGGCGCAGCCTGGCCCGGCGCCATCGCCCGCCGCCGACACCAAGGGACCGCGGTACGCCCATCCCCATTGGGGGGTGAGCTTTGCCGTCCCGGAGGCGTGGCTCGTCACCGACCGCCAGGCGGTGCTGGTCGTCACGTCGAAAGCCGACGCGGCGCGGGACGGCCTGATCATCGTTCGATTTGTTCGCAAGACGAGTACAGACAAGCTGCGCCAGGGCTACGCCGAGGGCCTGGAGGAAGACGGCCTGCGCCTGATGCCGGCGGCCCAGCTTCAGAATTTCCCGGCGGGCGGCCAGCA
>SCTG01000232.1 GCA_004298335.1 Nitrospirota bacterium | reverse complement strand
AAGCTCGGCAGGTAAGCTGTTACGCACTTTTTAAAGGATAGCTGCTTCTGAGCTTACCTCCCTGCTGTCTTGGCTTCAATACGCCCTTTAGTTTGACACTTAGCAAAAACTTGGGGACCTTAACCTCAGTCTGGGTTGTCCCCCTCTTGGTTACGAGCCTTACGCCACGTAAACCCGTCTCCCTACTTCTACGACGCGCATCCCTTCGGAGTTTGAATGGATAGCGAGCCATTTCTGGCCCGTCATATCCTATCGGTGCTCTACAGGACACGCTGTCTCGATAAAGGCAGTACTACGATACACTTCGTTAGGAACTAGCGATCACCAGACTAGATTGGTTTTTGACCCCTATTCTCAGATCAGACAAACAATTTGCACGTTAGAACTGCTACAGCCCTCCATCGGGCTTTCGCCCGACTTCAGCTTGTCCAAGAATAGATCGTCTGGTTTCTAGCCTTGCCGCTATGACTCGACGCACTTTCACACGCTTCTCCTCACTTGCGTTGCGAGAACTTGGTTTCCCTTCGCCTCCACCCTGTTAAGGTTTAGGCTTGCCATAACGGTAAGCTCCCTGGCCCGTGTTTCTAGACGGAACGCATGACACTAGAGCTATGAACGCCAAACCTTCAGCTCTATTGCTAGAACCTCCAGTCTGACAAAAACTCCTTTCATGCCATGCACGTCTGTAACCAGTTGGTTTCAGGCACTTTTCACCCCCCTTCCGGGGTACTTTTCAGCTTTCCCTCGCGGTACTAGTTCACTATCGGTCTTGAGAAATATTTAGCCTTAGATGCTACTTTCACCTAAATTCATTGCCCACTACCAAGGACAACTACTCGTATTATGAAAAAATCCCTCATCATTTAGCTCACGGGGGTATCACCCTCTTCGCCGGAACGTTCCAGATCACTTTAGCTCCTGACTTGGGATCGAATATCATAACAACACCACATCTCTATTATGTTACCATAACAGATTCAGTTTGGGCTCTTTCCTTTTCGCTCGCCGCTACTTGGGAAATCTCGGTTGATTTCTTTTCCACACCGTACTCAGATGCTTCACTTCCGGTGGTTCGATCTCCGCCACCATTGTAACGGAGTATGTTTAACACATAGGATT
>SCTG01000126.1 GCA_004298335.1 Nitrospirota bacterium | reverse complement strand
AACGGATCGCGCGGCTGTAATCCTCGGCACAGCAAAGCTCGACAATCTTCTTTACCAAGTACTGCGGCGCTTCCTTCTTCCTGATGTCTCTTCTGCTGACGAGCTGTTCGATGGAGACGCCCCGCTGGCGACTTTTAGTTCTCGAATAAAGCTCGCATATCGCCTGGGCCTAATTGACAAGGAATTTGCCCGTGCTCTTAATCTGGTGAGGAAAATACGGAACGCGTTCGCGCATGAGCTCTCAGGGATCACGTTGAGTAGTGGTGCACATCGTGATCAGGTTCGTGAACTCGTCGCACCATTCAAGGCAATGCCGGACTGGGAAAAGCTCTTCTTGCATAGGTATTTCAAAGATCGACCAGGCCCAGGGGGCGAATTCAGGGCCGTGGTGGCCTTTCTTTCCATTCGGCTCGATGGACTCTTTGAGAGCGTTAAGCCTCTTGCCGAATCGCAGGTCTTTGCAATGATTCTGCAGGACTGGCACGCCCCGGGGGCGTTCTTGGCACCACCCCCCAAACAAGACGCGTCCCCTAGCAAGCCAGCTAAGGGAGATGCGCCGTAAACGTCACCCGCTCGCTGACATCTAGGGCCGCGTTAACCAGAGTCAGACTCCGAATTAGCCGCAAGATAAGGAGGACCCATCATGAACTCAAAGCGACGGATACATGATGCCATTGTCGGCGTGGTGGTGACGGCGGGGGTGGCGCTGGGGTACTACGTCAACCCGATGTGGCTGTTCGTGCCGGGCGCGATCGGGGTGATCCTCATCCAGAGCGGGGTGACCGGCTTCTGCCCGGTGTACTTCATCCTGGACAAGACCTGTGCCCCCGACCAGGCGGGCTCCTGCGCGCGCTAGCCGCAAGCCGGAGACACGTGGCAGAACACATCAGGATGAGGAACGGCCATGAGCTATGTCGATGACAATCTCGTCGCAGGAGAAAATGTGATGTACCGTGCGCACCTGCATTGGGTGCTCTACATCACGGCCGTTCTGGCAGCGCTCCTCGTTATTGCCGTCGGGCTGGCCCTCGCGGCCGATAAAAGTACAAAGGACATCGCGTGGTTCTTTTTTGTCCTGGCGCCCTTGCCGCTCATCAGACCGTACCTGCTCTGCCGTTTTTCGGAGTTTGCGGTCACGGATAAACGGGTCCTGGTCAAGACCGGCATCCTGAACCGCCATACCCTTGAGACGCTGTTGACGAAGGTCGAGAACATCAGCGTCGACCAGTCGCTTGGGGGGCGGATGCTCAACTACGGCACGATCACGGTGACCGGCACCGGGGGAACCAAGGAGCAGTTTGCGCGCATCGCGGCGCCGCTTGAATTTCGGAAGCAGATTCAGGCCGCGACGCTCAAGTACCAGGAGCAGCGCTGAAGACCCGGGCGTATAAAGAGGGACAGGCTGCTTTAATTGCGGCAGACTGGTGCGTCGCTCCGACTATCACCCAGGAGGCCCCCATGAGAAATTGTGTACTCGCCCTGTCGGTCACGGTCGCCCTGGGCGCCGTCCTGCTCGCTCCGCCGCAGACGTGGGCGGGCGACAAGGAGAAGGCCGTGAAGATGGTGAACAACGCCATCGCGTATTACCAAAAAGCCGGCAAGGACAAGGCCTTCGCCGAGATCACGAACAAGAAGGGCCGCTTCCAGGACGGGGAGCTGTACGTCTTCGTCTATGACCTGTCGGGGAACGTCGTCGCCCACGGCCAGGACGCGACCCTGATCGGCAAGAACCTGCTGGACACCGCCGATGCGGGCGGCAAGTACTTCGTCAAGGAGCGCATCGCGCTCGTCAAGGACAAAGGCGAAGGCTGGCAGGACTACAAGTTCAAGAACCCCGTCAGCGGCAAGATCGAGGACAAGACCTCGTTCGTGAAGAAGCACGACGCCTACATCTTCGGGTGCGGCGTTTACAAGAAGTAGCCGGAGGCGGGCCCGTGACCGGGCTCAGGTCGTCACGGCGGCCTGGTCGTCGAGGATCGTGGCGAGCAGCTTGCGTCCGGCCTCGGACGCCGTATGAATGTCCGCGGGGACGATGTCCACGTTGTTCAAATACTGAAGCCTGAGCACGTCGCCCGGACCGAATTCCGGGATCAGGGCCCCGAAGAAGAACCCGAGTTTGCGCAGCCCGGCGCCCAACGCCCCCGCGCCTTCCTGGAGGAGGGGCAGGTCCGCGTAGATGCAGTCCACGCGCTGCAGGCGGAGCTCGCGCAGGTGGGACCGGACGGAATCCAGCGTGTCCCGGCCAAGCGCGTCCACGGTCAGAATCGCCTGGTTGTGGTCCGGGCGGAGCGACACCGTGAGATGCCCGGCCGGCGGCAGGCCCGCCGGCTCCGTGTCCTGATCGGACGCGACCCGCCTCGGTATTCCCGCCGCTTCATAGAGCGTCTGCGCCAGGCCGCGATAGGGCGCCGGCAGGTGGACGGTCACGGGGGCGTGGTCGCCGGCCTTGAGGTAGAGAAAGGCGATCGACTGCCGCCTCGGTCTCTCCGACTCGCTGATGTTCCGGAACGAGATCGTGCCCGACGTATAGCCGAGCAGGAAGCCGACTTCATGCGCCCCGACGTCGAGGCTCCCCTTCTGGCTGTAGGGATGGACGGTCACCGCTTCGCTGTAAATGCCGACCACCTGGTTCGCGGCCGCCTCGTCGCGGGCCTGCCGCTTCATGCGCTGGAAGAGGCCGTGGCCCCGGTAGCGCGGGTCCACCACCACCTGCCCCGCCTCGGCCACCCTGGCGCCCGGCCGGGGAAAGGTCAGGGCCAGGTGCCCGACCAGCTCGCCTCGCTGGTTGCACGCCACGTAGGACTTCATCATCCCCGCCCGCTGCTTGGCCTCCACTTTCTCCGGGTAGTAGATGAACTCGCCGGGGTACGTATAGCCGTAACAGCGGTAAATCAGGCGGGCCAGGTCCGCCGCCTCCTCGGGCCGCATGGGGCGCGTCGCGATGGCCTCCTCGGGGTGCGCCTCCGCGGCTGCGACCGTGGCCCGGTGC
This sequence comes from Nitrospirota bacterium, assembly GCA_004298335.1. GTDB lineage: Bacteria > Nitrospirota > Nitrospiria > Nitrospirales > NS-4 > SCTG01. Next base: position 18,383 of record SCTG01000126.1, on the reverse strand, counting down.
TCCGCCGGGTCCGCCCGGTCCCGAAAGTCTGCCGCCGGCAACTCCCGGATCAGCTCGACCCGGTTGCCGTTGGGCCCGCGGTTCAAGAAGTTGACCTGGTCCACATAGCCGGCCGACAGCACGGCGGAGAACCGGGAATCCCGGCCCGCCTGCAATTGGCGATAGTCGAAAGGCAGCCCCTTGTCCTCGACGGCGACGACCAGGGCGTGGGCCCGCCGGGACACGATCACGTCGAGGGATTGGCCGGCGTCCCCCTTGTAGCCCTGCTCCACGACGTTGCGGAACACTTCATCCAGGACGGCGTCCAGCTTGCGCGCGCCGTCCTCGTCCAGCCCGACCGTCGTGGCGATGTCGGCCACCAGGTCGGTGAGGGCCGGCAGAAAACGCGGGTCGGCCAGCACGGTCACGCGCGCGATCAGGTGTTCCGCTTGATTCCCGTCGGACATCCGCCGCCTCCCGGAGTCAGGCGCAAGCATAGGGAACCGGGCGGACCGGCGCAAGGCCTTCCTGCTCTTGCCGCCGGAGGGGGAAAGAGATAGGCTGATTTTCGTCGCGGGCGGGATCGAGGCGGTCAACAGGGGAGGGCTGCGTCGCAATGGAACGTCGAATCAGTCATGCGGTGCTGGGCGTCCTGCTGGCCTTCGCCGGGTGCGATTTCATCGCGGTGCAGTCCGCCCCGGAGAAGACCGCGGACGCCTCGGCGACCGAGCTGTCGCAGAAGGCCAGGGACACCTTCTGGGCCGCGCTGCACGGCGGGCGGTACGAGCAACTGCCCGAGGCGCTGCGGCTGTTGACCGCCGCCTACCTGCAAAATCCCCGCAACCCGGAGACCAGCCTCCTCCTGGCCCACGCCCACCTGTGGAAAATCGCGGAACGGTCCCGCGAGCCGGAGCCGGACCCGCGGATTACCGACCATGCCGTCCTGGCGGAGAAATATTTTACCGAGGCCCGCCGGCTGAACCCGACGGATCACCGGATTCCCGGCTGGCTGGGCGGGGTGAAGCTGGCGCTGGGGCAGATCCATCAGGACGAGCGGCTCACGCGGGAGGGGTATGTCATGCTGCACGACTCGATCGCGCTGTTCCCGGAGTTCAACTACTTCAGCGCCGGCTACGTCCTGGGCAGCCGTCCGGCCGATGATGCAAAATTCCGTGAGGCCGTGGACGACATGTGGAGGAGCCTGGACCTCTGCGCCGGGGAAAAGATCGATCGGACGGACCCCGACTACCGGCGGTTCATGGCAACCGCGACGACGACCGGCCCCAGGCGCGTCTGCTGGAACGGCTGGATCGCCCCCCACAACTTCGAAGGGTTCTTTCTGAACATGGGAGACCTGCTGGTCAAACAAGGGCGGGTGGAGCAGGCGAAGAAGATCTACCAGACGGCGAAGCTCTCGAAGGACTATGGCTCGTGGAAATACCAGGCCGTGCTGGAAGCGCGTCTCGCGCAGGCGGAGGAGCGGGCCCGGCAGTTCCAGGCGGCCGATCCCAAGCAGCACCCGGAGATCATGTTCAACTCGGCCCATGCCTGCGCGGCCTGCCACGCCCGATGAGGAGCGCGGGCGCCAAGATGATTGCGGGGAAAGAAACGCGACAGACCACTTTTCGGGAGGATGCGTATGCGCACAAAACGAATACTGATAGCGGCAGCAGCGGCGGTGCTCGCGTTCGCGTCGTCGTCGGCCGCCGAGGTCCAGACGCGGGAGGTCGAATACAAGCAGGGCGACACGGTCTTGCAGGGGCTCATTGCCTGGGACGGCGCCGCGAAGGGCAAGCGCCCCGGCGTGCTCGTCGTCCACGAGTGGTGGGGCCACAACGAGCATGCCCGGAACCAGGCGAAGCGGCTCGCGGAGGCCGGCTACGTCGGCTTCGCGTTGGACATGTACGGCAAGGGCAAGGTGGCCAAGCATCCGGATGAAGCCACGGCCTTCATGGCCGAGGCCACGAAGGACCCGGCGGTGCTCGCGGCGCGGTTCAACGCGGCGCTGGAGCAGCTCAAGCAGGATGCTCATGTCGATCAGAGAAAGATCGCCGCGATCGGCTACTGCTTCGGCGGCTCCGTGGTCCTCGGCCGGGCGCGCGCCGGCGCCGACCTGGCCGCGGTCGCGAGCTTCCACGGCGCGCTCGGCACGAAGAGTCCCGCGACCCAGGGGAAGGTCACGGCCCGGGTGCTCGTGCTCACCGGCGCCGCCGATCCGTTCATCCCGCCCGAGCAGGTGGCGGCCTTCACGAAGGAGATGGAGGCCGCGGGCGCGACGTTCCGGGTGGTCAGCTACCCGGGCGCCAAGCACAGCTTCACCAACCCGGCCGCGGACAAGGCCGGCATGGAGGCGCTCGCTTACAATGCGGAGGCCGACCAGAAGTCCTGGGCGGCGATGCTGGAGCTGTTCACGGAGGTCTTCCGCTGACTTCCCTATCGATTTCCATGACTTGGCGGAGCAGGTAACTTTGAGACGGTGAGCGGTGTCATAATAGGTAAGGAAGCTGAATGAAAGGAGCCTCGACGATGCTCCGCCTTGCTGCCGCCATCCTGGTTCTGCTGCTGTCGCCCCTCCCGGCTCACGCCGAACTTTGGCGCTGCCCCCAGGCGAACGGCCCCGACGTCTTCACCGACCAGGCAACGGACCCCCGCACCTGTCAGAAGTACGAGTCGGGAACAGACATCAGCGTGGTGCCAAGTTCCTCGACGACGGCCTTACCCGACGCGGCTCCTCCGGGCCGGCCGGCGTTTGCGCAGCAGGAACTCGATCAAATGCTGGCGCCGATCGCGTTGTATCCCGATTCACTCCTGTCGCAGATCTTGATGGCCGCGACGTATCCGCTCGAGGTCGTCGAGGCCGCGCGCTGGTCCAAGGCCAACCCCAACCTCACGGGCGAGCAGGCGGTGCAGGCGGTGGCGCAGAACAGCTGGGACCCCAGCGTCAAGTCGCTCGTCGCCTTTCCCCAGGTCCTCGCGATGATGGACGAGCATCTGGACTGGATGCACCGGCTCGGCGATGCGTTTCTCTCCCAGCAGGCGCAGGTGATGGACGCCGTCCAGGGTTTGCGCCAGAAGGCGTTCGCCGCCGGCAATCTCGCGACGACCGACCAGGTCCGCGTGGATCAGCAGGGGCAGACCATCGTGGTCGAGTCGCCGAACCCGCAGGTGATCTACGTGCCCTACTACGATCCGAGGGTGATCTACGGGCCCTGGTGGTGGTCGGCGTACCCGCCGGTCTATTGGACGCCGTGGCCCGGCTATTTTGTGCGCCCCGGATTCGCCGTGGGGTTCACCTGGGGCCTCGGGATTCCGGTGGGGGAACGGTTCTTCTTCGGCGCCTTCGACTGGCCGCATCGCCACGTCAACGTGATCAACGTGACCAACGTCTACTACCGCCCGGCGGGCGTGACCGCCCTGAATGTGTGGGCGCACGATCCCGTCCATCGCCGGGGCGTGTTCTATCGGGACGAGTCGATGCGGCAGCAATTTCGCCGCATCAGCCCGTCGCCCGAGGCGCGACGCGAGTTTCGCGGACACGAGCCGTCCCTGTTCGAGAGTCGCGGCGGCGCGCCCGGCCGCTTCGCCGCGCCCGACGTGGGCCGTTCCGCCCCGCACGTCATCCCCGGCCGCCCGAGTGTGCCGGGCGGAGGCGGTCCCGCGCACGTTGAACAGCGGCCGCATGCGTTCGAAGGCGTCGGCCAGGGAGCGGCCGTGCGGAACTTCAGCGAGCGCGGGCATGCCAGCGCGCCGGGATCCGCGCCGCATCCTTCGTCTTCCGGCGGGGGACACGGCGGCGGAGGCGGAGGAAAGTCCCGCCACTAGCGGCAGCGAAGCGAGTGCGACAGCTTTTCCACAACTCATGTGCGTCGAGGGAACCATGGTGAACAGGATACTCTGCGCGGTCGCGCTGCTGGCAATGGCGCCCGTGGCCCTGGCGGCGACGGCGGTACAAAAGGGTTTCGCCTCGCCCGAGGAAGGCATCAGCGCGCTGGTTGAGGCGGTCAGGGCGAACGATGAGCCGGCGTTGCGCGCGGTGCTCGGTCCTCGCGGCGGCAAACTGATCAGTTCGGGAGACGCGGTGGCCGACCAGCACCGCCGCGAGGCCTTTCTCAAGGCCTATGACGACGCCAACAAACTCGTGCACGACGGCGACGCGCGCGTCACGCTCGCGATCGGCAGGGACGAGTGGCCCATGCCGATTCCGTTGGTGAAGTCCGGCGGCGGGTGGCGGTTCGATACCAGGAAGGGCGAACAGGAGATTCTCGCCCGGCGCATCGGCCGCAACGAACTGTCGGCGATCCAGGTGTGCCTTGCCATCCTCGACGCCGAACGCGAGTACGCGGCGCTCGACGTGGACGGCGACGGCATTCCGGAATATGCCCGCAAATTCGTGAGCGCGCCCGGCAAGCGCGACGGGCTCTATTGGCCGACCCAGGGGGACGAGCGCCAAAGCCCGCTCGGACCGCTGCTGGCGGCCGCGACGAAGGAGGGCTACCCCGGCTCGAACGCCGGGCCGCTGGCGCCCTATCACGGCTACTTCTATAAAATTCTCATCCGGCAGGGGAAGCATGCGCCAGGCGGGGCGTACAACTATCTTGTCAAGGGCAGGATGATCGGCGGCATCGCCGTGCTCGCCTATCCGGCGCGGTACGGCGCGTCGGGCGTCATGAGTTTTGCCGTCAATCACGACGGGGTGGTCTATGAAAAAGATCTGGGGAAGGACACCGCGTCGATCGCCTCCAGGGTCAAGGCGTTCGACCCCGACGCGAGCTGGAAACGACCGTAGGCGCTGCGCTACTTCCTGCCTTGTCTCCCGCCTTTCATGGCGCGCTCCATCTCGCGGCCGGCCTCGCGCGTCTTGATGGTCTCCCGCCGGTCGTAGTCTTTCTTGCCCTTGGCGACCGCCAGCTCCACCTTGGCGTGCCCGCGCGGCGAGAAGTAGATCCGGAGCGGCACCAGCGTCAGGCCCCGCAGCTGGGTCAGGCCGATCAGCCGCCGGATTTCCTTCTTATGGAGCAGCAGCGTCCGCTTGCGCAGCGGGTCGTGGTTCATGATGTTGCCGTGGCTGTAGGGGCTGATGTGGCAGTTGTGCAGGCGGACCACGCCCTTGTCCACGCTGGCGAAGCTGTCCCGGAGATTGATGCGGCCCTCGCGCAGGGATTTGACTTCCGTCCCCTGCAGGACGATGCCGGCCTCCAGCCGCTCCTCGATCGCGTAGTCGTGGAAGGCCTTCCGGTTGGTCGCGACGTCCTTCGCCGCCCGCTCCTTTTTGTCTTGCGCCATGCCGCAACTATAGCACGAGGCCGCCCCGTTTCTTGACTCCGCGGGGGGCCTCTCCTACAATTAGGCGCAATGTCGCAGCGCATCCGCCGATGGTTCGAGGAAAGCGCCGAGACGAAGCTCAAGTTCGTCGCGGAGCACGCCGACCGCATCCAGAAGCTCGCCGACCTGCTCGCCGAGACCTTCCGCAAGGGCGGCAAGGTGCTGCTCTTCGGGAACGGCGGCAGCGCGACCGACGCCTCGCACCTCGCGGCCGAGTTCGTGGGACGCTACCGGCGCGAGCGGGCGCCGCTGGCGGCCCTCGCCCTCTCCTCCGATCAGGCCAAGCTCACCTGCATCGCCAACGACTACGGGTACGACGAGGTCTTCGCCCGGCAGGTCCAGGCGCTGGGGCGCAAGGGCGACGTGGCCGTCGGCATCAGCACCAGCGGCAACTCGCCGAACGTCCTGAAGGGGCTCCAGGCCGCGCGCACGCTTGGGCTGGTGACGGTGGCCTGGACCGGCGGGACCGGCGGCAAGCTCGCCGGCCTGGCCGACCACGTCTTCATCGTGCCCTCGACGGTGGTCGCCCGCATCCAGGAGACGCACCTCACGCTGGGCCACGTCCTCTGCGAGCTCGTCGACGAGGCTCTTCTTGGGAAAGAGTAAGGCGGACGGCGACTCTTCCTCCCCGCACCACGCTGAACGTACCCAGGTCGTCGAGGCCGCCGGCATTATCGGCGCGGCCACCCTCCTGAGCCGCATCCTCGGCTTCCTGCGGGACATGGTGCTGGCGCGGCTGTTCGGCGCCGGGGCCGCCGCCGACGCCTTCTTCGTCGCCTACCGCATTCCTAATCTCTTGAGAGAGCTCTTCGCCGAGGGCTCGATGTCGGCGGCCTTCATCCCGGTCTTCAGCGAGTACCTGGTGAAGCGGGACAAACGCGACGCCTGGGAGCTGGCCAGCGCGGCGTTCACGACGCTGCTCACGATTCTCACCGGCGTCTGCGTCCTCGGGGTCCTGGCCGCGCCCTGGCTCGTGCAACTCATCGCGCCGGGGTTCGGCGCCGATCCGGAGCGGCAGGCGCTCACCGTCCTCCTGACCCGGATCATGTTCCCGTACCTCCTGTTCATCGGCCTCGCGGCCCTAGCGATGGGCGTGCTGAACTCGGTCCGGAGCTTCGCGGCGCCGGCCTTCTCACCGGTGCTGTTCAACATCGCGATCATCGCCTCGGCGTTCCTGCTGGCGCCGCTGTTCGATCAGCCGATCCTGGCCGTGGCGGCCGGGGTCGTGCTCGGGGGGCTCGCCCAGTTCCTCATCCAGATGCCGGCCATGAAGAAGGCGGGGCTCCTCTTCGGCTGGCGGTTCGATTTCGCCCACGCGGGCGTCCGCCGGATCGGATGGCTGATGGCGCCGGCCCTGATCGGCCTGTCCGTCACGCAGATCAACATCCTGGTGAGCACGATCCTGGCCTCGTACTTCCCCGGCGGCCCGACGTACCTCTTCTACGGCATGCGGCTGATCCACTTCCCTCTCGGCGTCTTCGGCGTCGCGCTGGCGACGGCGCTCCTGCCGTCGCTCGCCGGCCAGGCCGCGAAGGGCGAACTGGAGGCGCTGCGGGGCACGCTGGGGTTCGGCCTGCGGCTGATCTTCTTCGTCATCTTTCCCGCGATGGTCGGCATCATTCTCCTGCGCCTGCCGATCGTGCACCTGTTCTTCGAGCACGGCCGGTTCACGGCGGCCGACACGCAGGCGACCGCCGCGGCGGTGCTCGCCTACGCGGTCGGCCTCTGGGCCTTCGCCGGGGTGCGGATCGTCGTGTCGGCGTTCTATTCGCTCCAGGACACGCGCACGCCGGTGAAGGTGGCGGCGGCCGCCCTGGCCGCCAACGTCGCGCTGTCGCTCGCGTTGATGGAGCCGCTCAGGCACGCCGGGCTCGCGCTGGCCACGGCCTTCTCCGCGATCCTGAACATGGTCCTGCTGGTCGTCCTGCTCGACCGGCGGCTCGGTCCCTTCGATTGGGACGCGATCGCCCGCAGCCATATGCGAGTGTTGCTGGCCGCGATCCCGATCGCCGTGACCTGCGCCTGGGTCGCCGGCCTCGGGGTCTGGGCCCAGCCGGAGGCCTGGGCGGCGAAGACGGTCATGCTGATCGTCGGCATCGGCATCAGCGTGACCGGCTACGTGACGGTCCATGCCCTGCTGCATTCGGACGAACTGGACTTTCTCTGGGGGCTGCTGAAACGGAAACTGGCGCGCCCGGCCGCTTGACCCTCCTCCCCGCGCCACAGTACCCTGGGCACGCGACTCACACAGGGAGGGTTCCATGAAACTGAACATGACGCAGGCCATCGCGGTCCTCGCGGCGGCGGTTCTTTGGGCGGCGCCGGACGCCCGCGCGGCCACCGAACGCTACAACGTCGATCCCGATCACTCGATCGTGGGCTTCAGCGTGGCGCACATGGTGGTGTCCCGGACCACCGGCCGGTTCACGGAGTACGCCGGCTTCATCGAGATGGACCCGGAAGCCAGGACCGTCAAGGCCCTCGAGGCCGTGATCCAGACGGCGTCGGTGAACACCAACCACGCCAAGCGCGACACCCATCTGAAGACCCCCGACTTTTTCAACGTCGAGAAGTTCCCGACGATGACCTGGAAGATGAAGTCGTACGAGAAGCACGGCGACAAGTACGTGGCCAAGGGCGAGTTGACCCTGCTGGGCGTCACGAAGGAGGTCGTCCTGACCGGCACCTTCAACGGCGTCGTGCCGAAGGATCCCTGGGGCAACACACGCGCCGGCTTCACGGCCGAGGGGAAGATCAACCGGAAGGACTTCGGCATGAACTGGAGCAAGGCGCTCGACAACGGCGGCCTGGTGGTCGGCGATGACGTGGACATCAAGCTCGAGATCGAGGCCATCAAGCAGAAATGAAACAGGCCGTTTTTAAGACCAGTCTAGGGTGGATCGGCCTGGCGGCGACCGCGCGCGGGGTGTCGACGGTGGTGCTTCCGAAGGCGACGCGTCGGGCGGTCGAGCGGGATCTGACCGGTAGGGGCGGTTCGCGAACCGCCCCTGCTCCTACAACGGCTGGCAGAGAGGGTCGTCACATCAAAGCTGCCCAGTCCGCCATCGAAACTTATCTAAAAGGTAAGTCCCGCAGCTTCAACCTGCCGATTGATCTTGACGGGCAGACGCCTTTCCAAAAGAAGGTCTGGCAGATGCTTCAAACCATCCCGTACGGCCGGGTGCGTTCCTACGGCTGGGTGGCGCGCAAGATCGGCAGGCCCCGGGCGGCGCGCGCCGTCGGCGCGGCCTGCGGCGCCAACCCCGTGCCGCTGTTGGTGCCGTGCCACCGCGTCGTCGCCGGCGACGGTTCGCTGGGCGGATTCTCCGGCGGCCTGCCCAACAAGAAACGCCTGCTCACGCTGGAAGGGATCACTTTCTGAAAGCCGTGATTCAGCGCGTCACCCGCGCCTCGGTCGAAGTGGACGGCAAGACCGTCGGGCGGATCCACGGCGGCCTCCTGGTCCTGCTCGGCGTCGCCAAGGGCGACCGGGAGACGGACGTCCAGTATCTCGTCGAGAAGATCCCGGCGCTGCGCATCTTCTCCGACGACGCCGGCAAGATGAATCATTCGCTCGCGGAGACCGGCGGCGGGCTGCTCGCGATCTCCCAGTTCACCCTGCTGGGCGACACCCGCAAGGGCCGGCGCCCGGGCTTCGACCAGACGGCCGATCCCGCGACCGCGAAGCGCCTCTTCGACCAGTTCGTCGAGACCCTGCGCGCGACCACGGATCTCACGGTCGAGACCGGCGTCTTCGGCGCGCACATGAAGGTGGAGCTGCTCAACGACGGCCCGGTCACGTTCGTGCTCGACAGCCGCGCCTAGCGGGGCTATACTGGCATCGTCCAGGAGGAGGGCGGCATGGAATCGCGCATTCCGGAACACCATCCCTTGCGGCGGCTGTTCGGCACGCTGGCGGAGAAGGCCTTTACCGAAAAGCTCGGGTGGCCGGACTTCAACGTCAGCGAGTACGTGTCGACGCTCCTGGTCGACTTTACGCACCAGGACCGGCTCAACCGGATCAGGAACGCCCGGGGCGAGCGGGTCGAGGCCGTGGTGGACCTGTTGTACGAGTCGGAAGTCACGCTCGAAGCCGGCTCGTTCGACCGCGAGCGCGAGGTCCATCGGCATATCGGCGATTTCACCCTCTTCATGGCGGGTCTCTTCCCAGAATATCTCAAGCGCATCAGGACCGCCGGCCTGATCTATCACAAGGACTTCCTCGTGGATTACATCAAGACCGGCAAACGCTCGTACGGCATGGCGGCCGAGTTCGGCGCGCGGCCGGGCCCGACGGAGGAGGAACCGCCGTCGCCGCCGCTGTTCCGCAAGCTCTCGGAGAACTTCGAACTCTGCGTGGTGGGGCTGGGGTTCATCCGCGGCGACCTCGACCGGATGCAGGATCCGCGGTACCGCCAGGCCCGCCGGCTCTTGTTAAATTGAAAGTCCTGCAGGCGGAGTTCGTCACCAGCGCCACGGAACCGTCGCAGTTTCCCGCCGGCGACCTGCCGGAGGTCGCCTTCGCCGGTCGCTCCAACGTCGGCAAATCGTCGCTCCTCAATGCCCTGCTGGGGCGCAAGAATCTGGCGCGGGTCAGTCAGACGCCCGGCCGGACCCGCCTGGTGAATTTCTTCCGTGTGGCCGTCTCCGACAAGAAGGGCGCGGAGTTCATGTTCGTGGACCTGCCGGGCTACGGCTATGCGAAAGTGTCGAAGGCGGTCCAGGAGCAATGGGGGCCGATGATCGAGGGCTACCTGGCGGGCCGGTCCGCCCTGCGGGGCGTCGTGCTGCTGACCGACGTGCGGCGCGGCGAGCAGGACGAGATCAACCTGGTCCGCTGGATCGGCGAACAGGGGCTGGGGCTGATCGCCGTCGCGACCAAGATCGACAAACTGCCGCGCGGCCAGCGGGTCCGGGGGATTCGGGATCTGGAAACGCTGCTGGATGTTCCCGTCATCGGCTGCTCGGCGGAGACGGGCGAGGGCATGGATGAGGTCTGGAAGGCGATCCGGACGCTGGCGCCCCGCCCGCGCGGATAATCGGCTAGCGCCGGATTTCGATGTAGTTGTGGTCCTTCTGCTCTTTGATCCACTCCAGGTAGGCTTCCTCTGACTTGAGCTGGAGGACGAGGTTGCGGATGTCCTCCTTCACTTCATCGTACGGGCGGAACTGGGGCGTCTTGCGGTCGTCGACCCGGATGATGTGCATCCCGACCGGCGAGGCGATCGGGTCCGTCACCGCGCCCTTGTCCATCTGCTCGATCGCCTTCTGGATCTGGGGGAGCATGTCGCCGGGCCTGATATAACCGAGGTTCCCGCCGCGCCGCCCCTCCGGGCCGTCCGAGTACTTCGCCGCCAGCTCCTCGAAGCGCTCCCCTTTTTTGAGCAGGACGAAGACCTGCTGCGCTTTCTCGCGCACCGCCAGCAGCTCGCCGCCGGGGGTCAGCGCGATCAGGATCTGACTGATGCGGACTTCCGGAGGGAGCATGAAACGGTCTTTGTGCTGCTGGTAGAACCGGAGCACCTCCTCGTCGGATACCAGCAAATTGGACCGGATCTGCTGGTTCACCAGGCGCATGGCGGTCAGCTGGTCCCTGATCGACGCCATCTCCTTGGGATCGTTTTCGTTGAATGTTTCGCCGATGCGCTTGAGCCGGACGGCCGCGTCCTTCACTTCGTCGTCCCCGACCTTGATCCCCCGGCGCTTGGCGAGCTGCAGCTGGAGCCTGCGCTCGATCATCCGGTTCAGGCCCATGTAGTCGATCTGGCGGAGGCGCTGGTCGAGCTCGGCGCCGCTGAACCGCCGTTGGGCCTGCAGCTTCACCTCCGCGACTTCCTCTTCCAGTTCGCTCAGAGCGATGATTTCGGTGTTGACCACCGCGATGATCCGGTCCTGGAGCTCGGCGGCGCCGGCAGCGGGGCTGCACGACAAACCGATCCCGGCGGCCAAGGCCGCCACGGCCTTCTGCAGGGTGGATACGGGCATGCGTGTTCGAGAAACGTTACGGCGCGGCGGCCGCCGGTCCGGCGGCGGGCACTTCCGAGGCCGGAATCGGGACGTCGGCGACGCGCAGCTTGGCCTTGGCCCGGAGCGATGCCACAAGCTCGTCGAAGCGTTTGCGCTTCTTCTCGATCTGGATCTGTTCCTTCACCTGGTCTTTCGCGTCTTCGAAGGCCAGGGACGCGCCCGTGGCCCGGTCGTTCAGCTTGATGATGTGCCAGCCGAACTGCGTGGCGACCGGCTGGCTGATTTCCCCGACCTTCAACCCGAGGAGCGCCTTTTCGAACTGCGGGATCGTCTGGCCTTTCTTGATCGGCCCGAGGTCGCCGCCCTTGAACTTGGTGGCGAGATCCAGCGAGATCTTGCGGGCCAGCCCCGCGAAGTCCTCGCCCTGCTCGAGGCGCTTCCTGGCGTCCAGCGCCTCCTCTTCCGTCTTCACGAGGATGTGGCTCGCGCGCATATCGTCCGGCGAGGCGAAGCTCCCGGGATGGGCGGCGAAGTAGGCCTTCATCTCCTCCAGCGTGACCGTGATCCGGGAGTCCACCTCCTCCCGCATCAGGTTGTCGAGGACGCTCCGTTCCTTGAAGCGCTCCACCCGCTCGACCAGCGCGCGGTCCCGGTCGAGGCCCCGCTTTCTGGCTTCCTGCAGCAGGAGCTCGCGCGTGATGAGCTCTTCCAGGAATTTCTTGCGGCCGTCCTGTCCCGCATAGGTCTTGCGGGCGAATTCCGGCAGCTGGGACCAGCGCAGGTCGAACTCGCTGGCCGTGATCTCCTTGCCGTTGATGATCGCGAGAGCTTTGGTGGAATCTTCCGGCTTGTCACTGCATGCGCTGAATGCGGCGAGGAGAAGCGCAAGACCGAGCACGCTTATGGCGGATCTACGATGTTCGTTCAAACGAGCCCTCGCACTGGTTTCCGGCGGCCATTTCACGACGCGGTAAGCGGCCGATTTTTATCATATGCGGCAAGGACTTGCAACACTCTTTTTACTTCCGGGAAGACGGTCTTCCAGTCCGGATCGACGCCGGGCAACTCGAACGAGGTGGGCCGGGTGAAGCGCAGCCGCCCCCGGTACTGATCCATGAGCGCCTGCAGGCCGGCCTGGGGCGGCGGTCCCTTCTCGTCGAAGCTGAACGCCACGGCTTTGGGTTGGGCCTGAATGGCGGTGATGCGCAGGGCCTTCGCCAGCAGCCGGAGCTCCATGACCTCGAACAGCCGCTCGACCGGTTCGGGGGCCGCGCCGTAGCGGTCCACCAGCTCGCCGTGCAGCTGCGCGAGGTCGCCCGCGTGCGTGCTGGAGGACAGGCGCTTGTAGAGCGACAGGCGCTGCGCGACGTCTCCGACGTACTCCTCGGGGATGAAGGCCGAGACCTGCAGCTGCAGGTTCGGCTCGACGGCCTCCGCCACCGGCTCGCCCTTCAGCTCGTGCACGGCCTGCTCCAGCATCTGCATGAACAGCTCGAACCCGACGGCGTCGATGTGGCCCGACTGCTCCTTGCCCAGCAGGTTGCCGCCGCCGCGGATCTCCAGATCGGCCGCCGCGATGCGGAAGCCGGCCCCGAGCTCCGTGAACTCCTGGATCGCCTGAAGGCGCTTCTGCGCGTCGCCGGTGAGCGTCTCCTCCTCGGCCACCATGAAATAGGCGTAGGCCTGGTGGGCGCTGCGTCCCACGCGCCCCCGGAGCTGATAGAGCTGGGCCAGGCCGAACGTGTCGGCGCGGTTTACCAGGATCGTGTTCGCGTTGGGGATGTCGAGCCCCGATTCGATGATGGTCGTGGAGAGCAGCACGTCCGCCTCGCGTCGGTGGAAGCGCAGCATCACGGCTTCCAGCAGCCGCGGGTCCATCTGCCCGTGGGCCGCGACGATCCGGGCCTCGGGGACCAGGTCTTTCAGCCAGGCGCCCATCCGTTCGATGCCCTGGACGCGGTTGTGCACGAAGAAGACCTGCCCGTCGCGCGCGAGCTCGCGCAGGATGGCTTCGCGGATGATTCCCTTGCCGAAGCGCACAACCTGGGTGCGGATGGCCAGCCGGTCGGCCGGCGGGGTTTCGATGACCGAGAGGTCCCGGAGGCCCGACATGGCCATCTGGAGCGTCCGCGGAATCGGCGTGGCCGTGAGCGTGAGCACGTCCACCTGGGCACGCAGCTGCTTGAGGCGCTCCTTGTGCCGCACGCCGAACCACTGCTCTTCGTCGACCACCACCAGGCCGAGGTTCCGGAACTGCGCGTCCTTCTGCAGGAGGCGGTGCGTGCCGATGACGATGTCGACAGCGCCCGACGCGACGCCTTTCAGCGTGGCCTTCTGCTCCCGGGGCGGCTGCAGCCGGCTGACGACGCCCACCGTCACCGGGAACGGCGCGAAGCGCTCGGTGAAGGTTTCGAAGTGCTGCTGGGCCAGCAGTGTGGTGGGGACCAGCACCGCCGCCTGCCGGCTGTCCTGGACCGTCTTGAAGACGGCGCGCATGGCCACCTCGGTCTTGCCGTAGCCCACGTCGCCGCAGATCAGCCGGTCCATGGGTTTCTCCGACTCCAGGTCCCGCCTGATGTCCTCGATGGCCCGCAGCTGGTCCGCCGTCTCTTCGAACTCGAACGCGGCGTCGAATTCGCGGGCGAGCATGCCGTCCGGGGACAACGGCGGCCGGCCGCGCGTCTCCCGCGCCGCCTGGACGGCGATCAGGTCCTTCGCCATGTCCTCGATGCTCTTGCGGACGCGCGCCTTGGTGCGTCCCCAGGAGACGCCGCCCAGGTGGTTGAGCTTGGGCGCGTGGCCTTCGGAAGGGGAGTAGCGCTGGATCTGGTTCAGCCGGTCGAGCGGCACATAGACCGTATCGCCGCCGGCGTACTCGACGATCAGGTAGTCGCTGTCGAAGCTGTGGACCGCGAGGCGGCGGAGTCCGAGATAGCGGCCGATGCCGTGCAGCACGTGCACGACGTAATCGCCGATTTTCACCTCCTCGATCGATTTGAGGAACGCGGCGCTCCGGGACGCGGCGGGGGCCTTGTGCCGGACGCCCCGCGCGAACAGTTCGTCTTCGACGATGATCCAGAGCGGCGGCGGTTCCACGCCGCCCCAGGTTCCGCGCAGCCCCAGGAGTCCGCCGGAGAGTCCTCCCTGGACCAGGGCGTAGGGCGCGTGCGCGCCGAGCGCCGTGGCCGCCTTGTCTCCCAGCGGCTCCGCCGGAAGGTTGTGCTCCATGAAGAGCGAGCGCAGGCGATCCACCTGGCCGCGGCTCCGGGCGACGATCACGACCGGCCCCTGGGCCCGCAAGGCCTCGAGGCGGGTCACGGTCTCGCTGAACGAGCGTCCCTTCACGCCGATCCCGATCGTCTGGGGGCGCTGGGCTTCGAAGCGGAACTGCGACGCCTCTGTGGTCGTCGCGCGCTCCGCCTCGCCCCGGGGAATCGCTTCGACGGTCACGAGGCACCGCGCGCCGCCGGCCTCCAACAGGTGCTCCAGCGGCAGGAAGAGATCGTCGGGAGGCGGCGGGGGAGACGCGGACGATTCAAGCGCATTGTATGCCTCGTGCGCTTCGGCCAGAAGAGCGGCGGCGTGCTTGCGCAGGTCCAGCGGCTCGTCCGCGATCAGCACCGGCGGCGAGGGGAAATGATCGAGCAGCGTGTCCATCGCGGGATAGACGGCCGGCCCGCGCCATTCGGCATCGGGGGGAAGCGGCGAGAGGTCGTCCCGGATCAGCTCGCGGGCCGGCAGCACGCGGAGGGCGTCGGCGCGCCCGGAGGATTTCTGCGTGGCGGGATCGAACAGGCGCAGCGTTTCGATGGTATCGCCCAGGAACTCGATCCGGCGCGGTTCCGCGTGGGCCGTCGAGAAGAGATCCACGATGCCTCCCCGCACCGCGAACTCGCCGTGACGCTCCACCACCGACACCTGGCGGTAGCCGAGACGCAACAGGCCGGCGAGCAGGCGCGCCCGTTCGGTCACGGCGCCGGGCGCGAGGGAAAAGCACGCGTCCCGCAGCAGGGTGCGCGGCAGGAGACGCTGGAGAAAGGCGGTCGCCGGCGCGATGAGCACGCCGCCGCCGGCCCCGCCGTGCAGGCGGTCCAGCGCCCGCATCCGCTGTCCGATCACCTCGACGGGCGGCGGGGTGGCCGCGTAGGGCAGCACGCCCCAGTCGGGAAACAGCAGCACGTCCTCGGGGACCGCGCGCTGCAGTTGATGGAAGAAGGCCGTGTCGGCGTGCAACGTCTCCGCGGCTTCGTCCGTGGGCGTGACGACGAGCAGGGACGTACCCTGCCCGGCGAGCTGCCGGGCCAGCGCCGAGAGCACAAAGCCCTTGGCGGACCCTAACAGGCCGGCGAGGGCCGTGGGGCCGCGGCGCGCCTCAACGGCGCGGAGGAGAGGCGCCACCAGGGCGGCCCAAGCGGCAGGGAGCGCGGCGGCAGTCATTCAGGTGATGGATTTGATCCGCTGCACGAGCGTGGTGGTGGACACTTCGGGCACGAGCGGGATGGTGACGACGGTGCCGCCTCGCGCCTGGACGATCTCGCGTCCCACGATCCGCTCGACCGGCCAGTCGCCGCCCTTGACCAGGACGTCGGGCTGAACGGCGGCGATCAGGTTGCGGGGGTCCGGCTCATCGAAGATCACGACGTGGTCCACGCAGGCCAAGGCGGCCAGCACTTCGGCCCGCTGGGCCTGCGGCACGACGGGGCGTCCGTCAGGCTTGATCGCGCGGACCGAGGCGTCGCTGTTGATCCCCACGATCAGGCAGTCCCCGAGCTTGCGCGCTTCCTGCAGGTAGCGGGTGTGGCCGATGTGCAGCAGGTCGAAGCACCCGTTGGTGAAGACGATGCGTTCCTTCCGGGCGCGCCGCGCGCGCAGGGCGTCCGGAAGGGCCGGCGTGGTCAGAATTTTTTCGCGCATCGCAAGTCCCGGCCTATCATAACATTCCTTTCGTCCGAGTCCATACCGGCGCTTGTGTCCTGGTGCGCCGTCCCGTACAATACCGCCGCTTCGCTCACGGAGGAGGACGGCATGGACGGCGTCAGGTTCGAACGCTTGCCGAGCAAGGGGCACCATTACCCGGTGCTGTTGCACGTCGGGAGCAGCTACGTCCCCGTGACGGAAGCCATCGTGAGCGAACTCAAGGCGTGCGCGCTCCTGCCGGGCGAGCGGTTCCTGGAAATCCTCATCGACAAGGTCGGCTATTCGGAGTACCTGAAGGAGCGCATTCGCGCGGAACTGAAAAAAACCGGCGATCCCGTGACGCAGGCCACCGTCCTGCAGGGCGTGATCAGAGACCTCTAGGAATCAGTACTCGAAGACTCCCACCTTGACCAGGACAACGCGGATGGCTTTTTTCTTGTCCTCGCGTTCTTCCTTCTGGTAGGCCTGCTTCAGGAGCGCGACGGCTTCCTCCTCTTTCCTCATCACCAGCTTGGCCAGCCCCAGTCCATGCAGGGACTGGGCATCCTCCGGGTCATACTGGACGGCTTTCTCGAAGGCCTCGAGCGCCTTGGGCACCTTGTTCTGTCGGTAATAAATCCATCCCAGCTGCGAGTGCGCCGCCGCCAGGGTCGGGGCCAGCTGGATGGCCGTGTCAAATGCTGCAATCGCCTCGCTCAGCCGGCCGCTGGTCTCATATGCACCGGCAAGCGCGTAGTGGACGAGCGCATCGTTCGGGTTCAGGCGGGCGGCTTCCTTGTAGGCCGCGATGGCCGGCGCGAATCGCCCCTGATCGGCCAGCGCCACTCCCAGGTTGTAATGCACGAATGGTTCCGACGGATTCAGCTTGATGGCCTCCCGGTATTGGGCGATCGCGGATTCGAGAATGCCCTGCTCGTAATAGGCTGAACCCAGATTGAGGCGCATCCGAATATCCTGAGGGGCCAGCCGCACCGCTTCCCGATACTCCCGGATGGCCATGTCGACGCGATCCAACGCGTGGAGGGCCTGTCCGTGGAAGTAGTGGGTGTACGCGTCGCCGGAGTCCAGCCGCGCGCTTTCCTTGTATTCCCGGAGCGCGCCCTCCACGTCCCCGGTCTGCGTCAGCGTGATGCCGAGCAAGAGCCTGGCGCCCGCGTGCTCTGGGTGTTCATGCGCGAGCTGCTCTGCGAACGCGCGGAGCGCTGCCTGTGGGTCTTGCTGCTCGCCTGGTGCGGCCGGAGCATCCTCTGCCGGCACCGGCGACGCAAAGAGGTGTTCGTGCTGCGCGTGGGCTTCGCGATAGTCTCCCTTGAAGAGGGAGCCGGCGATGATGAGAAGCCGGGCGATCGGATCGTCCGGGACGGCCTGGAGCCAGGCGCGGCCGACATCCAGCACCCGGTCCCATTTCCTCTCGAGAATGAAATCGCGGGCCTGGGGTCGGAACTCGTGAGCGGTCATGTGTTCGTAGCATAGAGTCCGGGGCCGACCCTGTCAAACCGAAAATCTACGTATAATTACTGGAAGTCGCGCTGTGTAGCTTCGGGAACGAATATTCACCGATGCAGACAGCCTATGCCGGCAAGCGGGCGTCTCGAAGTTTATAAGACATTGTTTTAGAATGAAAATTTAACAATTAGATGCTGTTTTTAAATTGAATGTTTTTGTTACCTCATGGTAGCAATGTCGGTCCGCAAATTTCTGCATCTCGGAATAGAAACATTTTCCTTTCTAATCAAATAGTTAACACTCAATTTCCAATTGCATTTGGCTCGACCAGGTAACGCCATTCCAGGCCTTATTCAGCAAACCGGCAAAAGGCGACAAGCAATACATAAGTAAATCAAATTGTTATGAACGTGTTGACCTGGGTTTAGCAGATGGCCCTGCGGTTGCACTATCCCTCGACAGAGCATGTTTAACGCATACCTCATCACGCCAACCAAGCCGGTCAAAAAATCTCAGGAAACAGAGGGGAGGTGGGACGGTCGTGTCGTAGTCATCGGTTCGGGATCGCTGCGGCGGGCTCGGACCGTGTCCGGTGCAAGTGTTCGGTGTTCATCAACGGAGGAGGAAACGCGATGCATTTAACAAGACGGCAATTTTTGAAGACGAGCGCGGGGACGATCGCGGCGCTGGCGATCGCGGACAAGGCGTTTGCCCTGACCGCCCTGCAGCCGGTCATCGAGGTGGGCAACCCC
>SCTG01000125.1 GCA_004298335.1 Nitrospirota bacterium | reverse complement strand
CTGACGCCGGAGGACCAGCAATACGGCAGGGAGATCGTCTCGTCGCCGGCGGACCTGCTGTGCTTCGTGCGCCAGGCCGGCTTTGAGGTCCGGCAGGAGGTCTATGTGGGCGCGAAGCCTCCCCAGGACCTGCTCCTCTGGGCCGTCAACGGCGCCGCCTGATCATGGATGCGATTCTTCAGGCGAGGATGAGCGCGAGCCGGCTGCCGGGCAAGGTGTTGATGCCGGTGCTGGGCCGGCCCATCCTGTCCCATAACATCGAACGCATCCGCAGAGCCAAGACGATCGACCGGGTGCTCGTCGCCACCACGGATAAGCGCGAGGACGACGCCATCCAGCGGCTGTGCGAATCCGAAGGTGTGCCGGTCTTTCGTGGCAGCGAAGCGGATGTGCTGGATCGGATTCATGGGTGCATGAAACAGTTCGGGATGGAGCGTTGCGCAAAGCTGACCGCCGACAACCCGCTGATCGATCCGGCGGTCATCGATCAGGTGACCGGCTTCTACCTGGCGCATCCCAGCGGCTACGATTATGTCAGCAACAACCATCCGCCCACCTGGCAGGACGGGCAGGAGGTGGAGGTGTTCAGCGCGGCGGCCCTGGAGGCGGCCTGGCGCGAAGCCAAGGAGCCGTTTCAGCGCGAGCATGTGACGCCGTTCATCTGGGACCAGCCGGAGCGCTTCCGCATCGGCAACGTGGCGCGGGCGGACGACCGCTGGTACCGCGACTACCGCTGGACGCTCGACTATCCCGAGGACTACGCGTTCGTCAAGGCCGTGTTCGAAGAGCTCTATCCCGCCAAACCGGCCTTCTCGACCGATGAGGTGATGGAGCTTTTACGCCGGCGGCCGGACATCCACGCGCTCAACGCGAACCGCGCCGGCTATGTCTGGTACCGGGACCACCTGGACGCACTGCGCACGGTGGCCGGCAGCGGGCATCTGAAGCAGGGGTAAACGTGCGGGACGTCATTCAAATCGGAAGGCGTTCCATCGGTGCGGGACGGCCTGTCTTTATCATCGCGGAGGCCGGGGTCAACCACAACGGCGACCTCAAGCGAGCGTTCAAGCTGGTGGACGCGGCGGCGAAGGCCGGCGCGGACGCCGTGAAGTTCCAGACCTTCTCCACGGACCGGCTGGTCACCAGCCGGTCGCCCAAAGCCAAGTACCAGCGGAAGACGACAAAGGCCGGGGAAAGCCAGCACGCCATGCTCAAGAAGCTGGAGCTTTCGCGGGACGACCATCGCGCGCTCAAGCTTCGGGCGGAAAAGCACGGCCTGCTGTTTCTCTCCACGCCGTTCGACAGGGAGAGCGCCGACCTCCTGGAGAAGCTCGGCGTGTCGGCCTCCAAGGTCGGGTCCGGGGAGCTGACCGATCTCCCGCTCCTCAAGCATATTGCCGGCAAAGGCAGGCCGATGCTCATTTCCACGGGCATGAGCTGGCCGAAAGAAGTCGCGCAGGCTGTGCGGACCGTGCGGGAGGCTGGCTTGAACGAGATCGCGCTGCTCCACTGCGTCTCCGCCTATCCGGCGCCGGTCGAAGATGTGAATCTGCTCGCCATGGACGCCATGCGACGGACATTCAATGTGCCGGTCGGCTATTCCGACCACACCGAGGGCATCCAGGTGGCGGTGCTGGCCGTGGCAGGCGGGGCCTGCATCATAGAAAAGCACCTGACGCTGGACCGGAAACTCCCGGGGCCGGACCACCGGATGTCGCTGGAGCCGAAAGAGTTTGCCGCCATGGTGCGGAACATTCGCGAGACGGAAAAGATCCTGGGCAACGGCGTGAAGCAGCCGATGCGGTCGGAGTGGGATACGCGATCCGTCGCGCGCAAGAGCGTGGTCGCGCTGATGGACATCAAGAAAGGCCGTCCGCTCACGCGCGCGATGATCGGCGTGAGGCGCCCGGGCATCGGCATCCCGCCTGCCGGCCTGGAGAGCCTGCTCGGGTGCACACTCAAAGTGAACGTGAAGGCGGGCGCGGTTCTGTTTGCGGAGCTCCTGAATGAGTAAATCCATCGGCGTTGTCAGCACCTCGCGCTCCGACTACGGCATCTACCGGCCGATCCTGCGCGCGCTCCAGGCCGACCCCGACCTGCGTCCGATGCTCTTCGTCGGAGGCATGCACCTGTCGCCGGACTTCGGCCAGACGGTGCGCGAGATCGAGCGCGACCACTTCCCGATCGCCGAACGGGTCACGATCCCGCTGGACTCGGATACCCCGGAAGGCATGAGCCGGGCGATGGGCTCGGCCGTGACCGGCTTCGCGCAAACCTATGCCAAGTCGAGGCCGGATATCCTGTTGGTGCTCGGCGACCGCTTCGAGATGTTCGCCGCCGCCGCCGCCGCGCTGCCGTTCACGATTCCCATCGGCCACCTCCACGGCGGCGAAGCCACGTACGGCGCACTCGATGAGTCGTTCCGCCACGCCATCACCAAGATGAGCCACCTGCACTTCACCGCGACGAAGACCTACGCCGACCGCCTCGTCCGGATGGGCGAGGAGCCCTGGCGCGTCACCGTGAGCGGCGCGCCGGCGCTGGATGAGCTGCGCGCGCTGCCGTTCCCGGATGCGGCCGCCTTCGAGAAGATTTATGGTGTGCTGGTCTCGCCCAGGCCGCTGCTCGTGACGTTTCATCCGGTGACGCTGGAGTTGGAGCAGACGGACCGGCAGGTGGAAGAACTCCTGGCGGCGCTGGACCAGGCCGGCATGCCGGTCATCTTCACCCAGCCGAACGCCGATGCAGGGGGACGCCTGATCCGTGACCGCATTGCCAAGTATGTCGCGTCGCGCAAGGACGCCTGGTGCGTCGCGAGCTTCGGTTCCCAGGCCTATTGGGACGCGCTCCGTTTGTGCGCCGCCATGGTCGGCAACTCCTCGAGCGGCATCATCGAGGCGCCTTCCCTGGGCCTGCCGGTCGTCAACATCGGGACGAGGCAGGACGGCCGCGTGCGCGCGGCCAACGTGATCGACGTGCCCTGCTCGCGCGGCGAGATCATCCAGGCGATAACACGCGCGGTGTCGCCGGAATTCCAGGCCTTGCTCAAAGGCATGGTGAATCCCTACGGCGACGGCCATGCCGCAGAGAGGATTGTCGCGAAGCTCAAGTCCGTGGAACTTGGCGACAAGCTTTTGCGAAAAATCTTTCACGACGAGGGATCGGCGCGATGACCCGCGTTGTCGGCATCGGGGCGGGCGGGCACGCCAAGGTCGTGATCGACATCCTGCGGCTGATGGGCGGGTACGAGATCGTCGGCCTGCTGGATGCCGACAAGGAGCTTTGGGGGACCGACGTGCTGGGAGTCAAGGTGCTTGGGGATGACGGTCTCCTTCCTCAACTCTATGAGCAGGGCATCCGCGACGCCTTCATCGGTGTCGGAACGGTCGGCAACACCCAGCCGCGCATCCGGCTCCACGAGACAGCGCGCAAGCACGGCTTCCAGATCGTCCGGGCGATCCACCCCAGTGCCGTCATCGCCAAATCCGCGGAGATAGGCGACGGCCCGACCATCATGGCAGGTGCCGTCATCAATCCGGACGTGCGCCTGGGCGATAACGTGATCGTGAATACGGGAGCCATTGTGGAGCACGACTG
>SCTG01000124.1 GCA_004298335.1 Nitrospirota bacterium | reverse complement strand
CTACAGGGAGGCCCTGCGCGAGGCCCACGAGTTGATCCTCGCCACTGATCCGGAGGCCTTCGTTCTCGGCGAAGGCGTTGACGATGCCGGGGGCGTGTTCGGTTCGACATCGGGCCTCGTCGATCGCTTCGGGGAACGCGTCATGGACATGCCCATAGCCGAGAATGGGCTGACCGGTGTTGCCATTGCTGCGGCTTCCGTGGGCATGAAGCCGATCTTTGTGCATATGCGCTCGGATTTTCTCCCCATGTGCATGGACCAGATCGTCAATCATGCGGCCAAGTGGCACTACATGACCGGCGGCCAGGTATCCATACCCCTGGTCATACGCTCGATTATCGGACGGGGCTGGGGCTCTGCAGCCCAGCATTCCCAGGGGCTGCATTCGCTGTTCCTGTCCGTGGCCGGCCTCAAGATCTTCATGCCGGCCACGCCGTATGATGCCAAAGGTATGCTGCTGGCCGCCTACAGGGATCCGAACCCGGTCCTGATCTTTGAACACCGCTGGCTCTATGACACCAAGGGGCCCGTGCCCGAGGGCTTCTACACCATTCCTCTGGGTGAGGCGGTGGTGCGCCGCCCCGGTGCGGATGCCACGGTGGTGGCCGTATCCCATTGCGTACCCCAGGCCATGAAGGCCGCCACGGCCCTGAGCACCGAGGGCATTGACGTGGAGGTCGTCGACCCGCGCAGCCTCGCCCCCTTGGACATGAAAAGCATTGCCGCGTCGGTGACGAAGACCGGACGGCTTGTGATCTGCGACGTGGCCTGCCGTACGGGCGGCTACGGGGCAGAATTGACCTGCCGCCTGATGGAAGGGGCGCCCGGAGTATTGAAGGCGCCGGTCCGGCGCGTTTCATTCCCGGACCTCCCCACCCCTTCCTGCCCGGCATTAGAGGAAGCCTACTACCCAGGCGTGGCCGACATCGTTCGGGCAGTGAAGGAAACCATTTCCAAATAAGAGTTGGTCATGACCCAGGAAAACGCGCAGGATCAGAATATTATACTGGATGGGCATAAGCTGGCCTGGCATCACGAGCGTGTCGAGGCCTGGTTGCGCGGCGAGCGCATCGCGCCGATCACCATCGACTGCGCGCTGACGCGCAGTTGCAGCTATCGCTGTGTGTACTGCTACGGCCAGCTCCAGGCGAACGACGAGAAGCACATGACCCGCGAGGTCATCTTCCGCTTTTTGGACGATGCCGCCGAGATCGGCGTCAAGGGCGTCAGCTTCGTCAGCGACGGCGAGTCGACGTGCAGCCCGCATCTTTACGACGCCATCGTCAAGGGGCATGCCAACGGCCTGAGCATGGCCCTTGGCACCAATGGCTTCACCCTCGACGACAACCGCCTGGAAGAGATCCTGCCCCATCTGTCTTACTTGCGCTTCAACATTTCCGCTGGCGAGGCCAAGCGGTATGGCGAGATCCACGGCGTTGCGGAGAAATGCTTTCACAAGGTCTGCGGGAGCATCTCCAAGGCGATTAAGATCAAGCAGGCGTGCAAGCTGGACGTGACCATTGGGCTACAG
>SCTG01000123.1 GCA_004298335.1 Nitrospirota bacterium | reverse complement strand
CGAAGAAACCGGCGAGACCGACGTGGAACTTCTCATGCCGGCCGACAGTTTGCAGGCGGCGTGGGACCGGCTGTGGGCCGCCGGCGAATCCATGGGCTTGAAGCCGTTCGGCGCCCAGACCCTGGAGGCCCTGCGCATGGAAGCCGGCATCCCCAAAGCCGGCCCCGACCTGAATGAAAACATCGTCCCGCCGGAAGCCAACCTGGAGGGCAAGGCCTTCAGCCTCACCAAGGGCTGCTATCCGGGCCAGGAGGTGGTCGCCCGGATGGACACCTACGGCTCGGTGCGCAGGCGCCTGGTCGGTCTCGTCCTGGAGGACGCCGTGGTGCCTCCGACGGGCGCCAAGCTTTTCAGCGGAGAGCGCGAGGTGGGCTGGGTCTCCAGCGCCGTGCGGTCGCCGTCGCTCGGCAAGGTCATCGCCTTCGGGTTTCCCCTCCGCGATTTCACGCCGCCCGGCACGGCCTTGAGCGTCGAGATCACCGGCGAACGCAAGGCCGCCACCGTCCACGCCCTGCCGTTCGTCAAAGGGTCCTAGGGGGCATGGACGTCGCAGCCGAACAACGGGGACTGCGCCTCGAGCAGGAGCTCCACCGGATGACCGACATCCTGATCCGGGAGTACGAGCCGGAGAAGCTGATCCTCTTCGGATCGGTGGCCCAGGAAGAGATCCACGAATGGAGCGATCTCGACCTGGTCGTGATCAAGAAGACCGACAAGCCGTTGCTGGAGCGGACGGAGGAAGTCCTCCGGCTGATCCGCCCGAAGGTCGGCCTGGACGTGCTGGTCTACACGCCGGAGGAATTGGACAGCCTGGTGGACGAACGGCGGGTCTTCGTGCTGGACGAAATCATTTACAAGGGAGCCGTGGTGTATGAGCGCCGAAAATAGATGGGCCGCCTTCGCGGCTGAAGACGCGGCAATAGCCGAAGCGGCCAGAGGCCTGGGGCTCTGGAACCAGGTCTGCCTGCACGCCCAGCAGGCCGCGGGCAAGTCGTTGAAGGCCTTCCTCGCCGAACGCCACCGCCCGATTCCCATGGCCCGGCATCTGGCCGAACTGCTGGCCCTCTGCGCGGAAGCGGACCAGAACCTGTCGCGTTTCGAGGACCGCTGCTACGCCCTCGACAAGTACCTCATCCCATTGACCTACCCCGATGCCGTGCCCAGCAGCCAGTCTGCAAGTCTGCCCACCGAAAAAGACGCCCTGGAAGCACTCGGGATTCTGAAGGAACTGCGGGAAGCTCTTCGAGTAGGGTAGGGGCGGTTCGCGAACCGCCCCTACATCACGGGTGAGCCGTGGTGGTGGATCATCAGCCACTGCCCATGGTGCCGCTCGAAGAGGTTGGTGGCGAGCACGCGCGACTCCTGCCCTTCGCCCTCCGGGCTGTTCGTGATGTTTTCCGTGCAGAGCACCCACGCCACGTCGCCCGCGACCTGGATCAAGACGTCGCTCAGCCGGAATCGCATCGTGAAGGTGTTGTTGAAGATCATCACCCAGCTGTCCCGGACCGCCGGCCAGCCTGACCGCAGGCTCCAGCCCGGATGGATGCAGGTCACGTAGTCCTCCCTGGCCCACACCTCATCCATCTTCTTGACGTCGAGGCTCTCAAAGGCGCGATAGAAGGCCTCGTTGGCCTGCTCGACCTCCTCGATCATCTCCTGCAGCATGGGAAAAAGCCTAGTCGCCTTCGGGCTCGGCGTGGCCGTGCTGGTGCTTGACGGTCTCTTCGTCGAAGAGGTCTTCCATGTCGGCGGCGATATCTTCCTGCTCCGACGGATGCGGCACGACGGTGAGCTCTCTCTTCTTGGGCTCTTCGGGCTTGGATTCTTTGGGGTCATCGGCCATGGCAAGGCTCATCCTACTCCAAGCGGTACGGTATTTCCACAGAGGAATAGGGCCGGCTTGGCGCCACGCTCAGGAGGCGCGCACCATTCCGACCATGGCATGGCCGTTGAGATTGCACTGGAACTGGTAGGTTATCCCCTTCACGGCGTAAAACCAGATGACCACTTCTTCGCCGGGATTGAGCACGACTCGGGACACGCGTTTGCCGTTGTATTCGATCCTACCGGTTCCCTGCACCTGAATGAGCGTGCCGGACTCGAACAGTTGCGGGGAGGTCACCTCGTGCTGGATCGGCGCGTCTTCCCGGTTCTGGATCACCAGGACGGCAAAGTTGTCGCCGGGCAGGTGGACCGCGTCCGGATGGAAGCTGAGCTGCTCGACCTGGACCACGTTGCCGAAAAGCGACACGGTCGCGCCGGCATAGGAAGGAAGACACAGCGCCAGACTCAAGACCACTCCCGCGTACGTCAACTTTCCGCCGCAGGCCCTGTCGGTTTTCATGGCGGTCTCCTTCACGTCTCACTTTGATACTAACAAGAAAGACAGCCCTTTCAAGCCCGGTTGGAAGGCTCACAAGGGAAGAGAGCAGGAGAAATGCCAGGTGATTCAGCGGCGGGATAGTATGCTAAATCAAACGGATGGGGGCACGGGCCGTTGCGGCATCAGAACCGGCCCAGCCCCTGAAGGGTGGTTTTCAACCAGCACTGGCTGATCTGCATCACACGTGGGCCGATGAAGCGTGCCGCCCGCGCTTGTTCTTCCAGATCAAGGGATCCAGCACGTTGCCGCAACAGACGCATCGCCAGCCGTAGAAGCTGAGACGCCCGCTGTCATCGAGCATATCGTAGAATTGATCTTTCACCATCAGGCCGCGACACCGTACGCACTGCATGGGAAGCCTCCTTTCAGGGCAACGCCGCACGTTTCACAAGTAAGGGTCGCTTGTGCCGGGCAACTCATGCAGAAGTAATACGCAAAGTGGATGCCAGGCCGAAGTCCTGTTTTCCCGAATGGGGCCAACGCCCAACTCCTTGATTTCACATTTATTACGAAAAACACCGTCTGCCGGATGTGAGGTGGCGTCTTCCCGAATGGAGCAAGCACTGCCTATCCAGACCGACAATAGTCGTCGGCCATCCCGGCGCTTGACGGCGTCCAGGCTTCCTGCTAAGGGGAGGCATGACGCCCGCGCGCAAGACCGTCGTGGCGAGAGAATGGATCATCTTCGCCCTGAGCTTCGGGCTGGGGGGGCACGTCGCCCTCGGGTTCATGCTGCACAGCTCCACGCCTGATCGCTGGCAGACGATCGGCTGGAAGGCCCTGTTTTTCGGGCTGTTCGTCTACGTCGCCGTCCAGGCCGGCCGCTCGATTTTTCTCGCGATCCGTTCCTACCGGACCAAACACGACGGCTGACATCATAAGGAGGTGAAAACATGGCTGCAGGATCCATGGGGAAACCCAGCGAGAAGGAAGAAGAGTATTTCGCCCGGCAGGCCATTGAGCGGATGAAGAAGGAAGCCGCCGAGCGACAGGCGAAAATGGCCGAAGAGGAGCCGAAGAAGCTCAAAGCGCTCCACTACATGCACTGCCCCAAATGCGGGCACCAGCTCGCGGAGCTCGATTACAAGGGCGTCAAGATCGACCGCTGCATGAACTGCCACGGCGTCTGGCTCGACGCGGGCGAGCTGGAACAGGTCTCCGAGAAGGCCGGCTACCTGGGCGGCATGCTGAAGCTGTTCAAATAATCAGATGTAGTGGATCTTCGGCGCGTCGTCTTTGCGGGACTTCCAATAGGCGATTTTGTTCAACGCGTTCAGATAGGCCTTCGCGGACGCCACGATGATGTCGGTGTCGGCGCCGTGGCCCGTCACCGTCTTCGGCCCCTCCTCCACCTTCACCATCACCTCGCCCTGCGCGTCCGTCCCGCCCGTGATGGCCTTGACGGCATAGGTCAAGAGCGTGCTCTTGGTCTGCGTCATCGCGGCGATCGTGCGATAGGCCGCGTCCACGGGGCCGTCGCCGGTGCCGGTCTGCTGCGCAACCTTCCCGTCGATTTCGAGCTCGATCCGCGCCGTCGGCGTCATGTCTGTCCCGCTCTCGACGTGGAGCGACTTGAACCGGTAGGTTTCCGGAATGGTCTGGAGCTCCTCGGCGACGATGGCTTCCAGATCCTCCTCGTAGACTTCCTTCTTCTGGTCGGCCAGCCGCTTGAACCGCTCGAACGCCTTGTTGAGCTCGTCGTCGGCCAGCTTGTAGCCCATGTCCTCCAGCCGCTGCTTGAAGGCGTGCCGCCCCGAGAGCTTGCCCATCACCAGCGTGCTCTTGTTCAGCCCGACGGACTCGGGCCGCATGATCTCGTACGTCGTCTTCTCCTTCAGCAGCCCGTCCTGGTGGATGCCGGAGGCGTGGGCGAAGGCGTTCGCGCCGACGATCGCCTTGTTGGGCTGGACCACCATGCCGGTGATCTTGCTCACCAGCCGGCTGGACTTGACGATCTCCTCCGTCACGATCCTGGTGTCCGCGCCGTAGAAGTCCTTGCGCGTGCGGAGCCCCATGGCGATCTCCTCCAGCGACGCGTTCCCCGCGCGCTCGCCGATCCCGTTGATCGTGCACTCCACCTGGCCGGCGCCCTCGACGATGGCCGCCAGGGAATTGGCGACCGCCACGCCGAGGTCGTTGTGGCAGTGGACGGAGATCACCGCTTTCTTGATGTTGGGCACGTTCTCGCGAATCCCGCGGATCAGCCGCCCGAACTCCTGCGGCGCGGCGTAGCCGACGGTGTCGGGGATGTTGACCGTCGTGGCCCCCGCCGCGATCACGGCCTCCAGCACCTCGTACAGGTACTTGGGGTCCGACCGCGTGGCGTCCATCGGGGAGAACTCCACGTCCTCCACGTAGCCGCGCGCGCGCGCGACCATTTCAACGGCGCGTTGCCGCGCCTGCTCCCGCGTCAGCCGGAACTGATGCTTGAGGTGAATGTCCGACGTCGAGATGAACGTATGGATGCGGACCTTCGGCGCGCCCTTCAGGGCCTCCCAGGCGCGGTCGATGTCCTCCGGACGCGCGCGGGCCAGGCTGCAGATGGTCGGCCCCTCCACTTCGTGCGCGATCCGCCGCACGGCCTCGAAGTCGCCCGGCGAGCTGTAGGCGAACCCCGCCTCGATGATGTCCACGCCCAGGCGGGCGAGCTGCTTGGCCACCATCAGCTTCTCGTCGAGATTCATCGCCGCGCCGGGGGACTGCTCGCCGTCCCGGAGCGTCGTATCGAATATGCGGATCAAGCGGCTCATTTATTCCGTGTCCTTCACCTCGCCGGGCACCCGCTCCGCGGGCGCGCCCTTCCGGACTCCCCGCCGCGCCCACCCGACCGGCAGCATCAGCACGCCGGACAGCGCATAACCGGCGAACAACACGAACAGCGCGATCTGGGGCGCCGCCGCGATCAGCATGATCACCAACACCGCCCAGACGAGATACATGAAGCCTTCGCCGGCCTGCAGCGTCAGCCCCTTGAACTTCGTGTACTTGATCGTGCTGACCATCAGAAAGGCCAGGGCGAAGGTCACGATCAGGATCACGACCGGCATCACCTCCCGGCCCAGCCGGAGAATGTGGTGGTCCAGGAGCATGAGCGAGGCCAGGACGGCGGCCGCCGCCGGGATCGGCAAGCCCAGGAAGTGGCGATTGTCCGACGTCGCCGTCAGCACGTTATACCGCGCCAGCCGCAGCGCGCCGCAGCCCACAAAGGCAAAGACGACCGCGAGCCCCAGCACCCCATAGCCGCTCAGCGCCCACGAATAGATCAGCACCCCAGGTGCGACGCCGAACGATACGAGGTCCGCCAGCGAATCGTACTCGATGCCGAACTGGCTGGTCGTCTTGGTCCAGCGGGCGGACTGGCCGTCCAGCATGTCGAAGATCAGCGCGACTAGGATGGCGGTCGCCGCCTTCACGTAGTTGGCGCCGAACACGGCGATGATGGCGTACAGGCCGCAGAACAGGTTCCCCGTCGTGAACAGGTTCGGCACGACGTAGATGACCTGCCGGCGGCGCTCCCTCAGCGATGCGCGCATTCTCATGGCAGCACTCCTATGATCGACTCGCCCCCCGTGACCCGATCCCCGGCCTTGACCCGCACCTGCGTGCCGACCGGCACGTAGAGATCCATGCGCGACCCGAACCGGATCAGCCCGTACCGCTCGCCCCGTTCCACGCGATCCCCTTCCGACAGCCAGCAGACGATCCGCCTCGCCACATAGCCGGCCACCTGCACACACAGTATACGGCATCCGGCGTCCGTCTCGATCAGCGCCGCCGTCTGCTCGTTCTGCAGCGTCGCCTCCGGCTCGCTCGCCACCAGGAACTTGCCGGGCGCGTAGCTGATGGTCTGGACCCTCCCCGCGCAGGGCGTGCGGTTGATATGCACGTTCAGCGGGCTCAGGAAGATGCTCACCCGCACCGCCCGCGCCTTGAGAAAGCGCGTTTCCTCTTCTTCCGCCACTGCCAGCACGCGGCCGTCGCCCGGCGACACGACCAGATTGGGCCCGTCCGGAATCCGGCGCGGAGGATTGCGGAAAAACCAGCCGGTAAAGAGCGCCACGGCGCCGAACAGCGCGCCCGCGGCCGTCCAGCCCAGCGCCCAGGCGGCGGCCGGCGGGACCAAGGCCGCGGCGAGGAAGGGCACGCCCTCCCGGGCGATCGGCCAGCCCCTCGCTTGGTCAGCCATACGTCAGTTCTTGGTCTTGTCGACCAGCTGATCTTTCTTGAGCCAGGGCATCATGGCGCGCAGTTTGCCCCCGACCTCCTCGATCGGGTGCTGTTCTCCGCGCTTGAGCAGGGCGTTGTACTGGGGGCGGTTGGCCTGGCACTCGAGGATCCATTCCCTGGCGAAACGCCCGCTCTGGATCTCATCCAGGATGCGCTTCATCTCTTTCCTGGTCTCGTCGGTGATAATGCGCGGTCCGCGCGTCACGTCGCCGTACTTGGCCGTCGTGCTGATCGAGTAGCGCATGTTGGCGATGCCGCCCTGGTAGATCAGGTCCACGATCAGCTTCACCTCATGCAGGCATTCGAAATAGGCCATCTCCGGCGAATAGCCCGCGTCCACCAGCGTCTCGTAGCCCGCCTGGATGAGCGCGGTCAGCCCGCCGCACAGCACCACCTGCTCGCCGAAGAGATCGGTTTCCGTCTCTTCGCGGAAGTTGGTCTCGATGACGCCGGCGCGCCCGCCGCCGATGGCGGAGGCGTACGCGAGCCCGATCTTCTTGGTGTCGCCCGCCGGGTCCTGATGGACGGCTAGCAGGCACGGCACGCCGCTGCCCTTGGCGTATTCCGACCGGACGAGATGGCCGGGGCCCTTGGGCGCGACCATGAACACGTTGATCGTGGGCGGCGGCACGATCTGGCCGAAGTGGATGTTGAACCCGTGCCCGAAGGCCAGGTAGGCGTTCTTCTTCATGTTCGGGCCGATCTCGGCGCGATAGATGCCGGCCTGCGCTTCGTCCGGCGCCAGGATCATCACCACGTCCGCCCGCTTCACCGCGTCCGCCACCGGCATCACTTTGAGTCCCATCCGCTCGGCCTTCTGCCAGGAGGCGCCTTCGCGCAGGCCGACGAGCACGTCCATGCCGCTCTCCTTCAGGTTCAACGCGTGGGCATGGCCCTGGCTGCCGAACCCGATGATCGCGATCGTCTTGCCCTTCAGCACCTTCAAGTCGGCGTCTTTATCGTAATAAAT
>SCTG01000122.1 GCA_004298335.1 Nitrospirota bacterium | reverse complement strand
ATTCATTGTGGACCTTGTCGGCGGGCGCCTGGAGGACGGCCAGCACGGAGCGGCAGATGTCCTCCACGTGCACGATGGGCCGCCAGGGCGTGCCGTCGCTCATGATGGCGATCTTCCCCGTCAGGTAGCCCCACGCCACGAGGTTGTTCACGACCAGGTCCAGCCGCAGGCTGGGCGAATAGCCGTAAGCCGTGGCGTTTCGCATGAACGTCGGGTGGAAGCCGGCGTCCGCCAGGCGCCCGACCTCCTGCTCCACGAGCGCCTTCGACTTGGCATACTCCGTGATGGGGTTTACCGGGCTGTGCTCGTCCAGGGGCGTCTCGTTCGACGCAATGCCGTACACGCTGCACGACGACGCGAACACGTATCGCGGCACGCGCGCCTGCTTCGCCAGCTTCGCCAGCGTGACCGACGCATCGAGGTTGATTGCTCCCGTCAGGTCCTTCCGGAGCTCCCCGAGCGGATCGTTGGACAGGCCGGCCAGGTGCACCACGGCGTCCACGCCGTCGAGGTCGCGCGCTGCGAGGTCGCGGATGTCCTTCGCGATCTGCACGACCGGCGCCCCGCACGGCTGCTGGTCGCATTCGACGTAATACCGGGAGTCGAGCCCGACGACCTTGTACGAGTGCGCGGCGAGGAACTTCGCCATCACCGCGCCGATGTAGCCGCAATTCCCCGTCAACAGCACCGTCCCGCTCATCCGACGTTCCTCCGATCGCCCGCCATTACGACGCTCACCACACCTTCCAGAAGGCCTGGCCCTTGTCCCAAAGCTCGTTCAGATACAACGTATCCCGGTAGGTGTCCATGCAGGCCCACCCGCCTTCGTGCACGCGGACCATGAGTTGCCCGTCGGCCACGAGCTTCTCCAGCGGGCCCTTTTCGAAATCGCAGGTCTCCTCGTCGGAGAGGTAGTCAAAGATCTTCGTATTGAGCACGAAAAATCCGCCGTTGATGGTTTCGGCGGAGAACTGGGGTTTCTCGATGAACTTCGTGACCTTGCCGTCCTTTTCGAAACGAATCTCCCCGAAGGCCGACCGCGGCCGCACGCCGGTCACAGTCGCCAGCTTGCCGTGCTTCTTATGGAACGCCAGCAGCTCCTTGATGTCCACGTTGGCGACCCCGTCGCCGTAGGTCACCATGAAGGTGTCGCCGTCTATGTATTTCTGAATCCGCTTCAGCCGCGCGCCCTTCAGCGCACGTTCGCCGGTATCCACCGCGGTCACCGACCAGTCCTCCACGCCGGGGGCGAAGTATTGCTTGATCATCTCGCCCTTGTAGCCCAGGCAGAGCACAAACTCCTTGAAGCCGTGGTGGGCATAGGTCTTCATGATGTGCCAGATGATCGGCTTCTTCCCGATCTCCACCATCGGCTTCGGCCGGACCGCCGTTTCCTCCGGCAGCCGCGTCCCCAGCCCCCCGCACAGGATCACCACTTTCATCGGACGCTCCTTAATGATTCCCTGATTCCTTCTTCCAGTTTTTCCGGCTCCCAGCCCAACGCCTGCCGGGCACGTTCACAGCTACCATAGGAAACCGCCGGCTCACCCGGCCGCATTTGCCGCTTGCCGAACCCCAGCAGGTCACGCGAGGCGTCCAGGCGGTCGGCGATCATCTCGATCAGCGACCGGACCGCGACCGCCTCTCCGCTGCAGACGTTGAAGATCTCGAAGCCGCCGCGCTTCAGGTCCCCGGCAAGCAGTCCGTACGCCTTCGCCACGTCCCCGACGTAGAGGAAGTCCCGCCGCTGGGTGCAGGGCGACAGGTCCACCGCCTTCCCCTGCCGGAGATTCTCGATCACGTACGGCAGGACCTTGGCCGGCGCGTCGAGCGGCCCGAAGGGAATGAACAGCCGGGCGACGCGGGTCGGCACGCTCCATTGCGCCGACAGTTTCGCCGCGGCCTCGGTCTCTTCGAGCTTGGACCGGCCGTAGGGCGTGGAGGGCCTGCACTCGTCGGATTCCCGGCAGGCCTCGTCCGTGTCGGCATACTCCATCGAGGAGCCGGTGACGATCACGCCGCCGCACCGCGCCTTCGCCAGCTCCTCGTAGATGCAGGCCAGCG
>SCTG01000015.1 GCA_004298335.1 Nitrospirota bacterium | reverse complement strand
GGTGATGTCCGTGACGATTCCGCCGATCGCGTACACCTTGCCGTTTCCATCGAACAGCGGAAACTTGGAGACGATGCCCGTGTGAGGGCCGTCGTCATGCAAGGCAACCTCCTCGAACGTCATCGGGGTTTGGGCCTCCAGCACTCTGCGGTCGTTGGCCCGGAACACGGTGGCCTGCGCCCACAGAAACAGGTCGATGTCCGTCTTGCCGATGATGTCCTTGCCGGGCCTATGCGTGATTTTCTCAAACTCCCGATTGCTGAGCAGATACCGGCCCTCGGTGTCCTTGAGAAAAATCATCGTCGGGCTGTTCTCGAGGATTGCATGCAGCCGGGCTTCGCTCCTTCGGAGCGCCCCTTCTGCCCGCCTGCTTTCAGTGACATCCTCCACGATATACGCGAACCGCGCGGCGCTCGGGCCGGCCCCGCCGACGTGGCAGACGGTCGCAGCCAGCTGGCGAGGGCCTGCGTGCGTCGCGCGCAGGTACTCGAACCGAACGGGGCTGCCGGTCTGCACACACTCCCGGTAGCGCCGAATCCACTCGAGGATGGTCTCGCGCGGGGCGCCGAGCTCACTGGCCCGACGATCGCGCATCGCTTCCAGCGTCGTACCCAAGAACCGGGCCGTCGCCGCGTTCACCGAAATGGGGCGGATATCGTCGCCCTCGATCTCGGCAATGCCCATCATCATGGACGCGCTGTTGTAAAAGCTGCGGAGAATGGTTTCGCTCTGCCGCAGGGATTCGTCCGTCCGTTTCCAGACCTCCACAAGCGCCGCCACGATCCAGATCGTCGAAATCCCGAGCGAGCGGTTGAAAATGGAAATGCGTGGACCGACTCCCTGGGGCGAGAGGAAATGATCGAGCACGATCAGGAGAGAAAAGACCCCTGCGGCCATGAATGCGGCTTTGCGGTGAGGGATCCACCACGTAAGCAGCAGGATGGGCACGTACAGCAGCCACGGCACCTGGCCGAGCGGCGTCATGATGTCCCAGGCGAAGACCGCGCTGCCCAGCAGGACGATCAGGCCCCACACAACACCGGCCTTATTGTGCGGGAGCTTCATGGCTGACTCGTCGATGTTACGCCTGGCCGGGGGACTGCATGGCCTTCCCGAGGGCCCTGACCAGGATGGCCAGCGACAACCCCTTGCGGAGAAATTCGTGCACGCCCAACTCCCGGGCCTGGTTCTCCAGCTCATCGGTCCCGCCGCCCGTCAGCACGATCACGCTGGCCTGCGGATCGAGCTCGCGGATCCGCGTGAGCACCTCGATGCCGTTCATGTCGGGCATGTGCAGATCCAGCAGGGTCAGGTCCGGTTTCCGGTGCGCGAAGAGCGCGACGCCCTCACGGCCGTTGCTGGCCGTCACCACCTCGTGACCGAACGTGCTCAGCTCTATCCTCAGCAGATCGCACAACATGAGCTCGTCGTCCACAACCAGGATCGTCGCCATGGCGGCCTCCTTTCAGCGCGGAGACTGGGGCGGCGGGCGGTCATCCATCTGGACAGACACGGCGGCGGCTTGCGCGGCCGCAAGGCCCGCCTTGAGCTGCTTCATCAGCGGGTGATTCCATCCCCACCCGACCAGCTTGCCGCCGACGATCAACACCGGCGTGAGTTGCTCATCGGTAATGCCGCCCTCCGGACCGGTTCCGCCCGTGTAATAGAACAGCGCCTCATGGCGGATCCCGTCAAGATCAAGCAACGCGGTCCGATAGGGGCTCTGCAGCATTGTGGACTTGACGCAGCGCAGCCAGCCGTTGTGGCGCAAATAAAACTCGCGGCTCTCCCAGCTCCACTCCACGCAGCCTTCGACCGGCTCCAAGCGCAGCCGCTCCAACACCTCGTCGCGGGATTGCCCGATGGCCAGCGTCTTGAGCTGCGCGACGGTTCGTGCTGCAAACACCATGTTCGTTTCAGCCTTGGGATCCGGCACGATGTAGTCCACCGCCCCATAGCCGAAGAGACACCCGGTCGCCGTCAGCAGCACCGCCAGCAGCGCCGTGAGGACATAGACTCGTTTCATCGCACCCTCCTCTTCACCGGTATCCGGCTGACTTCCTCGAAGTACTTGACGAAGGCCTTCATCCCGCCGGACGCCTGGCCCCAATCGAACCGCTCGTTCGGCGCGTGGTACCCGTGCTCCGGCAGGCTCAATCCCAGGAACATGACGGGCGCCTTCCATTGTTCCGCCATGGTCACGACCGCGCCGATGGACCCGCCTTCCCGGATGAAGGCCGGCTCTTTCCCAAAGCCGAACCGCAGGGCCCGTCGCAACGTTTCGGCATAGGGCCCTCCAAGATCAGCCGCGTAGGGCCGCAACATGCCGTCTGCCTCCACGCGAACGTCCGGGTTGAGCTTGCGGACGTATTTCCGGAACAGCGAGAACAGGGCGGCCGGGTCCTGGTCGGGCACCAGCCGCATGCTGACCTTCGCCTCGGCCCGGGGCGGGATGGACGTCTTGACTCCCGGACCCTGGTAGCCTCCGACGAAGCCGTGGACTTCGAAGGTCGGTTCCGCCCAGAGGCGGCGCATGGCCTCGGCGCGGTCCCGCACGCGCAGCTTCGTCAGTTGATGCGCCGCGGCAAAGGAGGCGACCTGGAAGCCCGACTTCAGGAATTGCGCCCGGTCTGCCTTCCCCAACGGCTTGACCGCGCGGTAAAAACCCGGGATCGTGACGCGGCCGCTCTTCGCATCCACGCAGGCCGAGACCACGGCGGCCAGCTCCGTCAGGGGATTGCGGGCCACGCCTCCCGTCAACCCGGAATGCGCCTCGCGCTTCGCGGTTTCCAGCGTGAGCCGCGCGGCCAGGTTGCCCCGCAAACCGTAGGGCGCCGCCGGGCGTCCCCCCGCCAGCCAGATCGTATCCGAAACAACCACAGAATCCGGTTTGCGGAAAACGGGAAGGGGCGCGTCTTGGCGCGCCTTGGGCGGGCGGGTGAGATTGGCCAGGCCCGCCGCGAAATGCGGGCTGCCGATTTCTTCCTCAAGCTCCCAGAGGAACTGGATATTCAGCGGGACGCCGTGCTCGACGGCGAAGTAGGCCGCCAGCAGCGCGGTCAGCGCCGGGCCCTTGTCATCCGTCGTTCCCCGGCCGTAATAGTGATCGCCGTCTACGGCAAACGTGAAGGGCTCGCGTGTCCATTCCGGCTCCATCGCCGGCTGCACGTCGAGATGGTTGTACACCGTGACCGTCGGCCAGGCTGGATTGCGCACCCAGCCGCCCACGACCATCGGATGGCCGCCGGTCTCAACGATCGCGGCCTCGGCCTTGAGCTCCCGCAGGTACTCGACGGCGACCCCGGCCCCCCGCCGCATGTCCCCGCGCCGGGCCGGGTCCATGCTGACCGTCGGCACCTCCACCAGCCGCCCCAGCCACTCCTCAAACCGCGGGCGACTTTGTTGGATATGCTGATCGAGGCCGTCAAAGATATTCATCGGCTTAACCAAATCGCTGAACTTGAGAATGGGTGACGCCGATTGGGGGCCCCCCGCCGCCTAGAGGCCAGTCTTCGCAGCTGAAGCCGGCGGGGGAAATCGGCGGCAGGACCCTCGAAAGTTCAGCGATGAGACTCATGCCGTCGCCTCCAGCTCCCGCACCATCCCCTTGATCGTCTCGAACCCCGTCTGCCAGAACGCCTCCGACCGGATGTCCACGCCGAAGTCCTTGAGCAGCGACTCCGGCGCCCGCGAGCCGCCGGCCGCCAGCAGATCGAGATACCGCGGCACGAACGAGGCCCCCTGCGTCTTGTACAGCCCGTAGAGCGCCAGGACCAGCAAATTGCCGAAGCTGTAGGCGTAGCAATAGAAGGGACTGGCGAAGAGATGCGGGATCGTCAGCCACTCCCACCGGAATTCATCCGGCACCGCCACGGCCCGGCCGAACTGCCGCCGCAGCTCGGACAGATAGACGCCGCAGAGGTCGTCCATCGTGCCGCCCTCGCCGATGATCCGGTGCGCCTCGCGCTCGAACCGGACGAAATACGCCTGTCGCAAGATGGTGGCGTACACGTCATCGAGCTGCCGGATGAGCAGCCCCTGCTTGACCGCCCGGTCCCGCTCGCCCGCCATCAGCGCGTCGGACAGGATGCGCTCGCCGAACACCGAGGCCGTCTCGGCCAGCGGCAGCGTGGCATGGAAGGTGAAGACCGAATGGCCGGCCGCCAGCATCCCGTGCACGGCGTGTCCCAGTTCGTGGGCCAGCGTGGCGATGTCCCGGACGTCGCCTTTGAAGTTCAGCAGCACGTACGGCGTGAATTCCGGGACCACGCTGTAGCAGAAAGCGCCGCCGACCTTGCCGGGGTGAATGGCCGCATCCACGTGGCGCTCATCGAGCACGCGCTGCGCCAGGTCCGCCAGCCGGGGCGAGAAGCCGCGATAGGCGTCCAGCACCATCTTCGACCCGCGCGCGAACGTGTGCCGCTTGCCGGGCTCCTGAAAGCGCGCGTAGATGTGGTACCGGCTCATCTTCCTGATGCGGCACAGCCGGGCCTTGAGCTTGAAATAGTCCTGGAAAACGCCGGCGTTCGCGGCGCAGACGTTCAGCAGGGCCTCGACGGCGTCCTCGGGAATGTCGTTCGACAGATTGCGCACCGCGATCGGCGAGCGGTGCCGGCGGAGGCCCAGGTTCTCCTGCTTCCAGTCCAGCACCAGCGTCTTGTAGATGTCGCCGATCACGTCGGCGTTCGCGGCATACACCCGGAAGTGCTCGCGATAGGCCGCCTCCCGCATGCGGGCGTCCGGATCGCGCACGTACCGCATCAGGTCCTCGCGGGTCAGCGCGCGCACCCGGCCCCCGACCTTCAGCCGGTAGCTCAGGCCGCTGGTAAGGATGTCGTAGAGCCCGACGACCGCCTGCCGGCCGGTGACGCTTTTGACGTTGACGATCTTCTCTTCCGGCTCGCTGAGCGCATGCTCCCGGAAGCGGCGCAGGGACTCCAGGTGGTAGGCGTAGTCTCCCGACCGGGCCAGCAGCCGTCCGGCGTTCGCGTCATCGAGCTTCTGCCACCAGAGATCGAAGAACAGCATGCGGTTGGCGAGCCCCGCCTGCAGCTCTTCGACGATCGCCTTGAACGAGCGCGCGCGCTGGTCCTTCGTGTTCTCCGAGAACCAGAGAAAGGCATAGGCTCCGAGCCGGCTCGTCGTCCGCGCGATCGTGTCGGCCAGGCGCAGGGCGTCCAGAAATGTCTCGAACGGGATGTCGGGCGACAGCCGCGCCCGGAATTCCTCGAACCGCCGGGCCTGGCCGTCCACCTCTTTGCGCAACAGCTCGAGGTCCCGGAGCGGATCAGAGAGCAGATCTTGGAGGTTCCAGGAGGCGGATTTGGAGTCTGGGCGATTCACGAATCGCCCCTACTTGTACTCTTGCCCGCAATGGGCGCAGACGATCCAGCCGGACTGAAGGACGCGCCCGCAGCCGAGACAGAGGCGGCGGAGGGTCGCCCGGCAGGTGGGACAGAACCGGTATTCGGAGTTGAGCAGGCGGCCGCACCCCGGACAGCTGATCGAGGCGTACTCGCTGACCTCCAGCACCCGGCCGAGTTCCTCGACGGTCGTCAGGCCCTCCTTGGCCTTGTCCAGCCCGTCCTGCACAAGGCTGCGCATGCCGCTCTCCTGGGCGGCAAGCCGGATGTCCTCCTCCGCCGACTGGCGGAGAATGAGGTCGCGGATGCGCGGATTCATCACCAGCGTTTCAAAGACGCCGGTCCGGCCCTTGTACCCGCTCTCCTGACACTTGACGCAGCCCTTGCCGGCCATGAACGTGCCGCCCGCCAGGCTGACGGCGGACAGGCCCAGCCCGACGATCCCGCTGGCGTCGGGCGAAGACGGGGCCTTGCAGTTTTTGCACACCGTCCGGACCAGGCGCTGGGCGATGATGCCGATCAGCACCGAGGACACCAGGTACGCGGGCACGCCGATGTCCAGCAGGCGCGTGATGGTGGAGGGCGCGTCGTTCGTATGGAGCGTGGTGAAGACCAGGTGGCCGGTCAGCGCCGCCCGGCAGGCGATCTCGGCCGTTTCGGCGTCGCGGATCTCCCCGACCAGGATGATGTCCGGGTCCTGGCGGAGGATCGACCGGAGGCCCGCGGCGAAGGTCAGCCCGATGTCCGCGTTGACCTGCACCTGGTTGAGCCCCGGATGCTGGTACTCGACCGGATCTTCCACGGTCACGATGTTGGTCGTCGGCGACTTGATCCGGTTCAGGATGCCGTACAGGGTCGTGGTCTTGCCGCTGCCGGTCGGCCCTGTCACCACGACCATCCCCCGGTGGCGCTCGATGAGGCTCTGGACCTTCTTCAGATCGTCGGCCACCAGGCCGACGTCTTCGAGTTCCAGGCTTCTGGTCGAGGTGTCCAGGACCCGGATCACCGCTTTCTCGCCGTGCTGGAGCGGAATGATCGAGACCCGGAGATCCGCCTCGCTCCCTTCCACCGTCACCCGGACCGAACCGTCCTGCGGCAGGCGGCGCTCCGCGATGTCGAGCCGGCCGATGACTTTGAGGCGGGACACCAGGGCCGGATGGAGCGCGGCCGGCACCTTGAGCTGATCGGACAGCAAGCCGTCGAGCCGGAACCGGACGGTGCCATCCGGCACGCCGGGCTCGATGTGGATGTCGCTGGCCCCCATCTGGATCGCCTTGCGCATGATGAGGTTCATGAGCTGGATGACGGGCGCGCCCTCGACGTCCGCGTCCAGCGCGCTGGGCGCCTGGGAGCGCGCCGTGAGCATCGGCTCGGCGGGCGCATGCCCGACGCCTTTCGCCATCAGGCGTTCCGCCCCTTCCAAATGCCGCGCATAGAACCGGTCGATGGCTTCCAGGATTTGGGACCGGCCTCCGAGTTTGGCCGTGACCTTGCTCCCCGTCGCAAATGAGAGATCCCGGACCGCCTCGTAGTCCATGGGATCGGCCATCACCAACTCCAATCGTTTTCCGTGCCGGCTGATCGGGATGGCCGTGTACTTGCGCGCCAGGTCCTCCGGCAGGAGGTCCAGTGTATCCGGGCTCAGGGTGAGGGAGGACACGTCGGTGTAGGGGACCTTCAGGTGATCGCTGAGCAGAGGGAGGATCTGCACTTCAGTCACATGGCCGAAGTCGAGGAGAATGTCCCCGATGCGCTTTCCCGACTGGCGTTGCGCGGCAAGCGCCTGATCGAGGATCTGGCGCGTGATGAGCCCGCGCGCCGCCAGCAGTTCGCCGAGCCTTAGCCGGCCCGGCGTCTCCGGGGCCTTGCCCGGTTTCGTCGGTCTCTGGTGCCCGGCGTCCATCCTTTGCGCGTCGCCTACTTCGTGACGAGGAGCGGCACGAAATCCTCTTCCAGGACGGTCTTCTGGCCTTCCTTGTCCAGCATGAAGTCGATGAAGGCCTTGGCAACCGGCGACGGCGGCGTTTTCGTCACGAGCACGAGCGGCCGGCGCAGGGGATACGCGCCGGAGGACACGTTGGCAGGTTCCGGCTCGACTTTGCTGATCGACAGCAGGCGGATCGGCACGCCGACGTTGACGTTGCCGAGCCCCGTGCTGAGGTTGACGTAGGAGACCGCATTGAGGTTCCCCGACACCATGCGGATGGCCTCCTTGTCGGGCTCCACCACGCCCTTCCCGTTCACAAGCTTGCCGACCAGGTTCAATTGCTGTTCCAGGTAGGGCCGCACACCCTTGCCGTCCTCCCGGTGGATGACGGAGACCCTGGCTTCCAGCCCCCCCAGCTCATCCCAGGTCTTGGCCTTCCCTTCAAAGAGGTCGGCGATCTGTTTCATCGTGACGTCCATGACCCGGTTGGAGGCGTTGACCATGACGGCGATCCCCTCCCAGCCCACCACCGTGCCGGCCCACTCCTTCTCCTCGGGCTTCAGGGCTCTCCCCAGAACCGCCACGTCCGCCGAGCCGTCGGCCAGCGCCGCCAGCGGCTCGGCGCCGTCCGTCACCCCGAACCGAGTGCGGACCCTGGGATTCAGCTTCTCGAATTTCACCGCCGCCTTCTCGAAGAGGGCCTGTTCCCGCCCGGCCGCGAACAAGGTCAGCTTGCCGCTGAGATCCGAGGCCGCTTCTGCGAGCGGAATCCCCGCCCATCCGAATAGGATTGCGAACAAAATGATCACGCGCGCGAACATATCATCCTCTCCTCGTTAAAAATCGTGCGTCTCCGGGCACCCTGCCGCCGATAATACCACAGACCCCGTAGAGCTACCATCCAGGGAAACCATGCCTAGTCCTTCACAGGCGCGCCCGGTCCGGCTTTGACGCTCGGCGCCTTCGCGCCCAGCACGCGTTTGGACAGAACCATGTAGCTGCGCACGCCGAAAACGCCCGTCGCCTTCAGGCCGTGCTCGGACTGGAGCCGAACCACGGCCGCGCGCGTGGAGGAATCGTACACCCCGGGCACGGCCGCGCCCAGCAGTCCCTGCTTTTTGAGCGCCTGTTGGAGGGCCGCCACCGCGGGGTCCGTCCCCTTCCTGGCCCGCAGCGGAACCCTGATGCCGGGCAGGCCCTTCCACAAAATGATCGCTTCGCCATCGATATGCCCCGGCAGGTCCTCGCGGCTCACGACCCGCCGGCCCATGAGCGGATCAAAAATCACGGCTTCCGTCGGGCTGAGTTCCAGGAGCGCGACGGCATGCCGGAAATCATCGGGGGTTTCCTTCCAGTCCAGCAGGCAGGGATAATCAAGCCGTTCCAGCAGCGCCCAGTCAACCGGCAGCCTGGCCGACTTCAGGCCGGACTGCTTGATCAAACGGGCGGGGTCCCGCCCCGCCAGCTTCTCGGCCGTGGCGGATCGAAAGAACCCCCACCGCTGCAACAGCGCGAGCGTTGCCGTCAGCCGGGCATTCTTGAGCTGGGCCACGGCCGCCGCGGGATCCGCCGCGCGCGCCCTCTCCGGCGGGCCCGGACCGGGCGCTGTGGAACGCCGCGCGGGAAACATCGCTTCCGGGACCTGGACGGCCGGTTGTTCTGCGGTCGAAGACACTTGGCCGACGCCGTCCAGGCTTTCATTGACCTGCCTCCAGGTCGGCTCCAGCCAATACACCGCCCCGAGGACCCCGGCGCCGACAAGCGCAAGCAGCGCAATCCATGACGGCGGAACCCGGACCCTGGGCCGTTCCTGGTCAATTTCTGTAGCCATGAGCGGGATGCGCAAAGGTCGCACATTTACCTACCCCTGTCAATGAACGCACCGGGGCCATTCCCGGCATTCCCACCGGCCGGAATTACTGGTAAGATCGCGCCATGAACAGGCTCGTCGCTTGCTCCCTCATGCTTGCCTGGTGGCTCCTGCTCTTGCCGGGCGTGCCCGTCTCGGCGGCAGATGACGACGTGAGACTGTCCCTGGAGGTGCTGACGACGCTACTGACGCACGACCAGGAATTCGTCCGGGGCGCAGCGGCGACCGCGCTGGCTGAATTGGGACCGTCGGGCACACAGGCCGTGCTGGCAACGGCGCTGCGCGACCCGTCTCCCAGGGTACGCGCGTTTGCAATCCAGACCGCAGGCCGCATGGGGGTCGC
Source organism: Nitrospirota bacterium (assembly GCA_004298335.1). Classification (GTDB taxonomy): domain Bacteria; phylum Nitrospirota; class Nitrospiria; order Nitrospirales; family NS-4; genus SCTG01. The sequence goes on along the minus strand of SCTG01000015.1, from coordinate 61,672 downwards.
CGCGACGCTTCCGACGGTGCGCGCGGCGGCGAACGACCCTGACAGCAACGTCCGTATCGCCGCACTGTCCGCCCTGGGACTCTCCAGGGACCCGTCGGTCGTCGGCGTGGTGCGGCAGGGCCTGAACGATAAAGACCCCATCGTCCAACTGGTGGCGCGCGAGGCCCTGGTGCGCCTCAAACAGACCACGGCGGTACAGCCTTTCCTGGCGGCGGCGCGGGACTTCAGTCCCGGCGTGCGCGGCGCGGCCATGGGCATTCTCGGCCGCTTGAAGGATCCGTCGGCCCTCTCGGCATTGACTCTCGGCCTGCACGACCCGGAGCCCTCGGTCCGTTCGTTCGCCGCCGGAGCGTTGGGCGATCTCGGCGCGATGTCGGCCGTGTCCGCCCTGGTGGACGCGCTGAGCGATCAGGACCCCTACGTCCGCAACTTCGCCGCGGCGAGCCTGGGCCGGCTCAACGCCAAGGTGGCCATTCCCGCGTTGTGGGGGGCCGTCAAGGATTCCGATTCGCTCGTCCGCGTGGCCGCGGCGGAATCGCTCGTCCGGCTGGGGGAGGGCGAGGCGGCGCTGGCCATCCGCGAGCTGGTCAGGGACCCCGATTACGGCGTCCGGAGCGCGGCCGTCGGGGCGATGGCCCGAAGCGATCCGAGCCGCGCCACGGCCCTTGCGTTGGAGACGTTCGACGATCCCGCCCCGCGGGTGCGCGTGGCGTCGGTCCAGGCGCTCGGGCGGATCGGGGGCAGGACGGCCATCCCCTATCTGAGACGCGCGCTGCTGGACAAGGACCTGACCGTCCGCGCATTCGCCGCGGGCCATCTCGGCGCCGTCGCGGGCGGAAAGAAACCGTAGCCGTAGATTAACGAGGAGAACGCCATGCTCAAATTCCTGGGGTTCCTGGTGGTGCTCGGTCTCGCGTTCGGGCTCGGCGTATACGTCGGCCAGAAAGGGCCTGAAAATGTGCTGCACAAGGCCAAGCAGCTTGGCGCCGACGTCGTCGCCAAGACGAGTTCGGTGGAGCGCAGCCTCGCCGTCCGCACGGGGATCGTGAACGCAAAGGAGCGGCTGGTGCAGGCGAAGTCGGAATTGCTCGACAAGAACTACGGCAAGGCCGTCGCCAGCCTCGAGGAAGCCGCACAGTCCCTCACCAAGGCCGGGGATGCCGGCGGCGAGGAACTCCAGGGGAAACTCCGGAAGGTCGCCGAAAAACTGTCAGGCGTAAAGACCGAGGCGCAGGCCCTCAAGACGGGACTGCATGCGCGCGTGGATGAACTGGTGAAGGAACTGGATCAGCTGCTGGCGAAATAGGGATTACGCGGTCCCGGACTTCTCTTTGATTTCTTCCTTGACCTGCTTGTCTTTCTTCTTCCAGCCCCAGATGATGCGTTCCGCGCGCATCTGGACCGCGAAGTCGGGGTCTTTGGTCAGGGCTTTGATGGCGGGCTTGCCCCGATCGTCGCCGATGCCGTCGAGGCCCGCAATCGCCGCCATGCGCACCTCCCACTCATCGTCCTTGGTGGCCTCGATCAGCAATTCCACCGCCTCCGGGAGCCCGATCGCGCCGAGCGCCAGGACGGCGTGCTTGCGGACGTTCTTGTCTTTGTCGTTGAGCACCGCCGTGAGCCGCTCCACGGCCGGAAGGCCCACCTCCACCAGCGCCGCCGTGGCGTCATCCTTGAACTCTTCGTTGCGAAGCTGGACGAACAGCGGATCCAGCACCCGTTCGTCCTTGATCCTGCCGAGGACCTTGATGACATAGCGCCGGGTCTGGTACTCGCGCAGGGACTTGATCAGCGGCTCGACGGCGGGGGAGCCGATCATCGCCAGCGAGTCCTCGGCCGCCTCGCGGACGTTCCATTCGTCATCCCGCAACGCCGCGATGAGGGGGGCCACCGCCCGCTCGTCGCCCATCTCGCCCAGCGTGATGGCGGCTTCCTTGCGGCGGAACCAGTCCTTTTCCTTCAGAAGGTCGATCTGGATCTCGACCTCGTCCTTGACCTTCGGCTCCGGGGCTTTTTCTTCAACGGGCGCAGCGGCCTCCGCCGCCGGCGTCTCAGCCGCGGCAACGGCCTGTTCGATACCCGTCGGGATGTAGTCGGACTTGTTCGACCCATCGGGCATGGCCGACGTCGCGTCCGCGGGTTTCGGCTCGGCCTTCGCCTTGTCGAGGTCTTCTTTCTTCTTGCTTTCTTCAGCCATGATGGTCCCTGCCGATCAGCTGGCGGCCACAGCCGGCGCCGGTGCAGGTGCCGGTGCCGCGGCGGGCTTGGCTTCCTTTTTCTTCCCTCGCGCGTGCGCCAACCGCAACGCCAAGGCTCGCTTCCTCCGTTGCGCCCGCTTCAAACGCTTGTGAAGAGCGCGAAGCGAGGCGTCCCCCTCGGCATTGTCGGTCTTGGCCTTCCGGGCGCCGACCTTTTCTTGCAGCCGCTTGATGTCCGTCTCGAGGGGTTCCTTCTTCTTTTTCGCCATGTAGTCCTCAAATAAAGAGTTAACCAGCGTCACCCCGGGCAAAGCGAAGCGTCAGATTCTTCGCTTCGCCCGGAATGGCAGGCACAAGTGGTGAGTGTATCGGGTCGCCTAAGGACGTGTCAATGGAGGGTCAGGAGAGAGCAACGGCCATGCCTTCAACCAATTCCGCGTGGTCGGGATGGTCCTCGGGCACCTCTGCCGGTTCCGCCATCCGGCGGGTCCGTCGCGGATCCAGGAGGACATCCATGTGGCCGCGATACGCCGGCCCCGGCCGGGCGCCCACCGCATAAATCGCGGACTGAACGGCCTGCGCGCCTTCATCATGGACGAGCGTCGCGCCCAGGCCGACACCCAGGCTCTCCTCCGGCTCCTGAACAGCCGGACGGCCTGATACCAGGCTCGACCCGCGGGGCCCCATCTGGATCACTTCGACCACGACAGGAAGCGTTCCGGGGTCAACGGCGCCGAGGTGCTCGGCCGCGGCATAGGAGAGATCGATGATGCGGCCCCTGATGTAAGGCCCGCGGTCGTTGATCACAACCTCCACTACCCGTCCATTCTCCGCATTGGTGACGCGGACCACGGACCCCAACGGCAGCAGCCGGTGGGCGGCGGTCAGCTGGAATTGATCGTAAACCTCCCCGTTGGCGGTCGGCCGGCCATGAAAGTAGCCCCCGTACCACGACGCGATGCCCTGCTCCACATACCCGGCATCATAGTCCCCCACGCCTTTGGGAACCGTCATGCAGGCCGGCAATGCGAGGATCGCCACCATGCAAATACTCTTTGCTATTCGACTAGTTAGATTCATTTTCTCCTTTGCCCCAGGTCCATACCAAGTGCAACCGGCACACCGAACATGCTGCTTTCGTGTGCCCAGCGGCCCCGCCGGGTTTGGCTCTACTTCAGCCCGTTGATTTGGGTGCTGCGAAGATCGCCTGTAGAATACAGGCTTGATGATATGTATTAAATACGACTTAAGTCTATCCAAAATACCTTTCAAAGTCAAGCGGAATTGACAGAGCTTTCCCCCGTCACCTACACTGACAGGCCGTGATCGCATCATCCACCCAGACGCCTGGCGCCGCGACCCGTCCGACCACCGTCGGCTTCGTGAACCTCGGCTGCTCCAAAAACCAGGTGGACAGCGAGGTGATGCTGGGGGTGCTGGCGAGGGACGGCTTCGAACTGACCGCCGACCCGGCCCGCGCCGAGGTGGTCATCATCAACACCTGCGGGTTCATCGAAGAAGCCAAGCAGGAATCCATCAACGCCATCATCGAACATGGGGCGCTGAAAAAGAACGGGCTCTGCAAGGTCCTGATTGCCGCCGGCTGCCTCTCCCAGCGCTACCAGGGCGAACTGCTGAAGGAACTCCCGGAACTGGACGGCGTCGTCGGGACCGGAGATACCGGCCGCATCGTCGAGATCTGCCGGACCCTCCTCGGGCCTGGCCGCAAGACCCGGCGCGTGTGGGCCAGCCCGCCGCCGTACCTGTACGATGAGATGACGCCGCGGCTGCGGCTCGGCAAAACGCACTCCGCCTACGTGAAGATCGCCGAAGGCTGCAACCGGAACTGCGCGTTCTGCGCCATCCCGATCATGCGGGGCAAGCAGCGCAGCCGCCCCGTCGAGTCCATCGCCGCGGAGGCCCGCATCCTGGCGGCCGAGGGGGTCAAGGAACTCAACCTCATCTCCCAGGATACGATCAACTACGGCGTGGACCTGGGCGTTCGGAACGGCCTCGTCACTCTGCTGCGCGAACTGGTGAAGGTGAACGGGCTCCGCTGGATCCGCCCCTTCTATCTCTATCCCCAACAGGTGACGGACGAGCTGATCGATCTCTACGCCGGCGAAGAAACCATCACCAAGTACATCGACATGCCCTTTCAGCACGTGAACGACGCCATGCTCAAGCGCATGCATCGCCTGGGCGACAAGGCGCACATCACGACACTCGTGGATCGGCTGCGCACGCGCATCCCCGGGCTCAGCTTCCGGACCGCCTTCATCGTCGGGTTCCCCGGCGAGACCAAGGCCGCCTTCACCGAGCTCAAGCGCTGGCTCGCCGACATGGAGTTCGACCGCGTCGGCGTGTTCCTCTACTCCGACGAGGAGGGGACGCCGGCCGTCGCCATGGACAAGAAGGTCGATCGCGCGGTGATGGAGGAGCGGCGGGCCGAGCTGCTGGCGGTCCAGGAAGCCATCTCGCTGAAGAAGAGCCGCGGCATGATCGGCCGCACGCTGGAAGTCCTGGTGGAGGGCGTCTCGGAGGAGACGGACCTGCTGCTCGCCGCGCGCCACGAAGGCCAGGCCCCGGAGATCGACGGCGTCGTCTACCTGAACGATGATTCGAGGGGGACAGATTTCAAATCTGTCCCCCCCGGAACTTTCGTCAAGGCCGAGATCACCGACGCGGCCGCCTACGACCTCGTCGGCCGCATCGTCGGCTGATTTTGGCCTAGGTGCGGGTCCTGTCGCCGAATCACCCGGACGTGCTCAGATCCTTTCGCCGTCGCAGCCCCGCAGACTCGGCTGTAGGCTCTTCCGCTCCGCCCGGGTCCCATTCGGCGCCACCCGCCCCTAAAGCTTCCTTCACGCCTTGATCGTGATGAACAGCGACGCCCCGCGGCGGTTGATGAGCAAGAGCGCCGGCTCGTCCTTTTTGAGGTTCCCGGCGACCTTCTCGTAGTCCTTCACGGACTTGACCGGCTGCCGGTTGACCTCGCGGATCACGTCGCCCTGCGCCAGCCCCGCGCGCTCGGCCAGGCTCCCCGGCTCCACGCCCACGACGACCACGCCGCTCGCCTTGCCGGCGATGCCCAGCTCGCGCGCCATCTGCTGATTGAGGCTCTGGACCTCCAGGCCCGCCAGGGCATTCTCCATGGCGGGACCGGCGCCGGCCACCCGCGCCCGCTCCGACTGCTCGCCGACGGTAACCGTCAGGTCCATGTCGCGTCCCTCCCGGATGACCTTCAGGACGGCCTTCGTGCCGACCGGGGTGCGCGTCACTTCCCGCTGCAGGGCCGCCGGCTCTTCGATGGGTTTGCCCTGGTAGGCCGTGATCACATCACCCTGCTTGAGCCCCGCGCGCTCGGCCGGGCTGTCCTCGGCGATGCTGCTCACCAACGCCCCCTTGGCCTGCTTCAGGCCGAAAGACTTCGCGAGGTCAGGCGTCAGGTCCTGGATCGCCACTCCCAGATACCCGCGGACGACCTTCCCCGTGCTGACGAGACTCTCCAGGATCGGCCTGGCCATGGTGGCCGGCACCGCAAAGCCGACTCCGGCGGAGCCGCCGGTCTGCGAGATGATGGCCGTGTTGATCCCCACCAGTTCCCCGGCAGTGTTGACCAACGCCCCGCCGGAATTACCCGGGTTGATCGCGGCGTCGGTCTGGATGAAATCCTCATATTGCGTGATCCCCATCCGGCCGCGACCCAACGCGCTCACGATTCCCAACGTCACGGTCGAATTCAGCCCGAACGGGTTGCCGATCGCGAGCACGTACTCCCCTACCTGGAGTTTCGAGGCGTCTCCCCACCGCACGAAGGGGAGACCGGACGCGTCAACTTTGACGACGGCAAGATCGGTCTTCGGATCCGTTCCGATGATCCTGCCTTTGAATTCCCGCTTGTCCGGAAGCGTGACCGTGAGCTCATTGGCGCCCTCCACGACATGATTGTTGGTGATGATGTGCCCGTCTGGGGAGACGATCACACCGGAGCCCATCCCGCCCCCTCGCGGTTCCCGTGGCGGCATCGGCCCCTGCGGACCGAACGGGCCGAAGGGCGAGCCGAAGAACTCTTCCGGATCGTGCTGGCCTCGACCATGACCGCGCGCGGCGCGCGATGTAATATTGACCACCGCCGGCGTGACGGCCCTGGCGACTTCCGTAAAGCCCGGCGCCGCTCCTTGAACGGCCGGGACGGCCGGACTTGCCACGACCGGCGTGGCGGCGCCGGCCGCGTCCGAATAGGTGGCGTATTCCCCGCCCAGGAACGCCAACGACCCCAGCAGGAGCAACCCGGCGACCATTCCCAGGTTGCGATAGAGCATCATCTTCATGGCTTCTCTCCCTTCGTTGAAAGCTCGTTGCTTTCGCTTTACGGGGAGAATAGCAGCCGAAGATGAAAGGGGGATTAACGGGAAATTAGATTTCGTTAATTGTAGGGGCGGTTCGCGAACCGCCCCTACGGGGTCACGACCGGCAGGATGACCGTGAATTTCGCCCCCTGGCCGACCGCGCTCTGGACCTCGATCCGGCCATGGTGGGCCTCCACGATCCACTTGCAGATGGCCAGGCCCAGACCCGTGCCTTTTGGGGCGTGTGCCCGGGCCTCGTCCGTGCGATAGAACCGGTCGAAGATGCGGCCCTGGGCCTCGGCGGAGATGCCGATGCCCCGATCCGCGACCGAAAGCCGGGCCGTCGCGCCGTCGCGCGCCAGGGCAAGTTCGACCTTTTCCCCCGGCCGCGAATACTTCACGGCATTGTCCACAAGGTTCAGCAGGAGCTCCCGGAGACGCAACTCGTCGCCCTGGACGGTGACCGGCTCCATGGTCCCCATCATGACCTGGACGTCCCGTTCCTGCCCCAGCACGACCGCCTGCCGCTGGACGTCCTCGACCAGCGCATCGAGCCGGACCGGCCGGGACTCGATCCGGACCTCGCCCAGGTCGGCCCGCGAGAGGAACAACAGCTCATCCACGATCCGGACCATCCGATCGATCTCTTCCAGGTTGCTCTCCAGCACCAGCCTGTAATCCTCGGCCGGCCTCGCGCGCCGCAGCGCCAGCTCGGTCTCTCCCTTCATGACGGTCAGCGGGGTGCGGAGTTCATGGGACGCATCGGCGCTGAACTGGCGGACCTGCCGGAAGGACGTTTCCAGGCGGGCGATCATGGCATTGAAAGTCGCCGACAGCCGGCCGATCTCGTCCTGCGCCTGCGAAACCGCGAGCCGTTGCGTCAAATCCCCCTCCGCGAGCCGCTGGGCGGCCAGGGTGATGGCGTCAACCGGGCGCAAGGCGCGTCCCGCCAGAAACCATCCTCCGCCCAGCGCAACAGCCAGCGCGACCGGCAGCGACACCAGCAGGACCAGCAACAGGCGCTGCAGCATCTCCTCGACAGGACGCAAGGACGTGCCCACCTGGACGATATTCGCCAGAACGCCGTCGAGCAGAATCGGGACCGACAGGAGGCGGTAGGACGAGCCGCCGGGAAAACGCGCCGACTCGTACGTCGCGCGGCCGTTCAGTGCCGATTCCAGGGCCGTGCGGCTGAGCGGGATGTCCAGGCGGCCGAGGTTCGGGGACTGGATGGTCACCTTCCCGGCCGGGCTGAAGATCTGAAAGGACTTGTCCAGGACGGCGAGCTCCGGAAACTCCGCGGCGAGATCGGCGAACGGCAGGAAGGCGCCGACGCGATGCTGCTCCAACGCCCGCACCGCCACCGCGGCCGTTTCCGCCAGCGAGCGATCGATCTGGTCCCTGAGCCCGTGCGCCAGCATGGCATAGAGCGCGCCGCCGAGGATGACCAGAATGAGGGCCAGCGCCGTCCCGTACCAGAGCGTGAGGCGTAGGCGTAGAGGCATTAATCGGCCTTCAGCGTGTAGCCGCTGCCGCGGACCGTCTGGATCAGCTTGCGCTCCTGCCCGCGGTCGATCTTGTTGCGCAGGTAGTTGACGTACACGTCAATGACGTTGGTGAAGGTGTCGAAGTCCTGGTTCCAGACATGCTCGGCGATCATCGGCCGCGTCAGCACGCGGCCGGCATTACGCATCAGATATTCGAGGAGGGCGTATTCCTTGGCCGTCAGCTCAATCCGCTGCCCGCCCCGGGTCACCTCGCGGGTGGCCGGATTCAAGGCCAGGTCCCCCACCTGCAGCACGCCCGCGGCCTCGCCCGTGCCCCGCCGCAGGAGCGCGCGCACGCGCGCCACCAGCTCCTCGATCGCAAAGGGTTTCGTCAGGTAGTCGTCGGCGCCGGCATCCAGCCCCTTCACCTTCTGGTCGAGCTCGGAGCGCGCGGTGAGAATCAGGACGGGCGCGGTCACCTGCTCCTTGCGCAGGGCCTTGAGCACCTCGAGGCCGGGCATTCCCGGCAGCATGAGATCCAGGACGATCAGGTCGTAGCACCCGGCCAGGGCAAGCTCCAAGCCCTTGGCGCCGTCGTCGCACACATCGACGGCGTAGCTCTCCTCCTCCAGCGCCCGCCGGACGAAGGAGGCCACCTTGGCCTCGTCTTCGACGACCAGAATCCGCATACCTAAGAATTATACCAGAGGCGAAACGGACGGGGATGGGGTCAATGATAGATATACAGCGGCGCGTCGTCCTCGATGACGCGGGTCTCGCGCTCGATGCGTTCCCGGAGGTGCCTGGGCAGGGCGAACTGCGCCGCGCAGACCTCTCCGGCAAGGTACCTTAGCGCGCCGTTGATCCGCCGGCCGATCATGCCGTCGTAGTCGCCGGCTGAGAAGGAACGCGGGTTGACCTGCTTCGAGGCCACCTGGAATCCCCAGGGCAGGCCGAAACAGGGCACGTTGGCGGTATAAGGACACACGACCGGAAAGGCGGTTTGGAGCGTCTTGTAGATCGCGCTGAAGTTGAGCAGGTCGTGCGGCGCCACCGTCCCCGACTGGAGCGCGATCGTGCCCATCGGGGACAGCCGCCGGCTGACCAGCCGGTAAAACTCCCGCGTATAGAGCCGATAGCACGGCCCCTCTTCGATCGGATCGGACAGGTCGATGATGATGACGTCGAAGACTTCATCGTGCGTCTCGATCCAGCGCCGCGCGTCCTCGAAGGCGAGTTCGGTCCGGGGATCATCGAAGGCGCCCGCATGGAACTCCGGGAACATCGTGCGGGAGACCTCTACGACCTCCCGGTCGATGTCCACCATCAGCGCCCTCTCGACCGTGCGGTGCCGGAGCACCTCGCGCAGCGTCGCGCCCTCGCCCCCGCCGACGACCAGGACCCGCTTCGGGTCCGGGTGCGTCAGCATGGCCGGGTGGACGAGGACCTCGTGGTAGATGAATTCGTCCGTCTGCGTGGACTGGACCTTGCCGTCCAGGATGAGCGAGCGGCCGTAACCGCCCAGTTCGACGACGTCGATCTGCTGGAAAGGGGTCTTCTTCGAGAAGAGGACGGTCTTTACTTCGTGGACGTGTTCCTCGCCCGGCCCCAGCCGCTCATGAAACCACTTGGAGTTCTTTGGGCCGGCCATAGGCAAAGACCTCCTTCGCCACCTTGGTCACCTTGGCGGACACCTTGGATGGCTTGGAGTCGGGAATCAGTCCGCGCTTGAGTTCCATGAGCGCAGGCTGGCGGGATTGGAATTTCTCCACGAGATACTGGGCCGCGACTTCGGGGCTGAGGGTCTCGCCGCAGGTGAAGATGTCCACCGCGGCATAGCCGTGCTCGGGCCAGGTATGGATGGCGACGTGGGATTCGGCGATGACGACGACGCCGCTGATGCCGAAGGGACTGAATTGGTGGAAGTGGCTGCCGACGATGGTGGCCTTGGCGATCTTGGCCGCGGCGACCATGATCTCTTCCACTCTCTTTACATCATTCAGGAGTTTGGGGTTGCACCCGTTCAACTCGAGCACCAAGTGACGACCTAGTGCGTGCAATTTATTTTCCCCCTTTCGCTGTATTGAGAGTGGCCAATTTGTTGTCTATCGCACCTCCCCAATCGGGAAATTTCTGAAATTTCAGTTTCCCGAAAGTTTCGTGTGAATATAGCGGAACGATTTCAATTGTCAATAAATTTTTTCGCCGGAGTCGAGAAAACTCTTCCCGGGTGTCCGTGCTCCCTTGCTTGACTGCCTCCGGAGCAATGGCTAAGATGCACGCGTAACGGAATCGCGCGCTTCAAATCATCACATCCATGATCCAGGTCGAGCACCTCACCAAGCACTACGGTCCGAAGACTGCGATCGCCGACGTCAGCTTCTCCGTCGACAAGGGCGAAGTCCTCGCCTTTCTCGGCCCGAACGGCGCCGGCAAGACCACCACGATGCGGATTCTCACCGCCTCCATGCCCGCCACGTCCGGCTCCGCGCGGGTGGCGGGCTACGACTGCTTCGACCAGCCGCGTGAGGTGAAACGCGCCATCGGCTACCTGCCGGAAGTGCCTCCTCTCTACACCGAGATGACGGTCAGCGAATACCTCACCTTCGTGGGCCGCATCAAGGGGATCGGGATCGAGCGCCTCCCGCAAGCCCTGGACCAGGCGTTGGAGAAGCTCTCGCTCGGCGAGGTGCGGGGCCGGCTGATCGCCAACCTTTCGCGCGGCTTCAAGCAGCGGGTGGGCCTCGCGCAGGCCCTCATCCACGATCCCCCGGTCCTCATCCTGGACGAGCCGACCGTCGGGCTGGACCCGAAGCAGATCATCGAGATCCGGCAGCTGATCAAGACGCTGGCGGGCTCGCATACCATCATCCTGAGCACGCACATCCTGCCCGAAGCCACGGCGGTGGCGCAGCGCGTGGTCATCATCCACGAGGGCAGGATCGTGGCGGAAGATTCCCAGGACCAGCTCTCGGCCCGCCTGCGGCGCTCCGAGAAGGTCAGTCTGACGCTCACGCGCCCGACGCCCGACGCGCGGGAGCGCCTCCAGGCCCTCCCCGGCGTGTTGTCGGTCCACCAGGAAGGGCCCGCCACGTTCCTGGTCGAGGCGGAGCTGGGGCACGACCTCCGCGACGATCTCGCCCGCTTCGCCGTGCGGAGTGACTGGGGCCTCTTGGAACTGAAACTCGTGACGATGACCCTGGAAGACGTCTTCCTCCGCCTGACCCAGCATGAAGAAGGCATGGAGGCCCCCTCATGAGCCCGGTCGGCGCCATCGCGCGCAAGGAGATCCGCTCGTATTTCGTGTCGCCGATCGCCTACGTCGTCGCCGCCGTCTTTCTCCTGCTCACCGGCCTGCTGTCGTTCCTGGCGGCCATGACCGCCAGCAACCGGAGCCTCCAGATGCTGCGCGGCCAGGGCAACCTGCCCGAGCTGAACTTGAACGACCTCGTCTTCCGGCCGGTGTTCTACAACATGGCCGTCGTCCTGCTCCTGGTCGTCCCCATCCTGACCATGCGCCTGTTCGCCGAAGAGAAAAAGCTCAAGACCATGGAACTCCTCATGACCTCGCCGCTCACGGTCACGGACATCGTCGTCGGAAAATTCCTCGCGGCTTTCATGGTGTTCGCCGGCATGCTGGCCCTGACTGCGGTCGGCCCGCTCGCCCTGGCCCCCTTCGCGCCGTTCCGCTGGGAGCCCCTCCTGACCGCCTACCTCGGCGTGCTCCTCATGGGCGGGCTGTTCCTGAGCGCCGGCATCCTGGCTTCGAGTCTGACCGAGAACCAGATCATCGCCGTGATCCTCAGCTTCGGCGCCCTGCTCCTGTTCTGGCTGTTCGGCTGGGCCGGGCAGGTGTTCGCCGATTCGGTGCTCGGCAAGGTCCTGTCCCACCTCTCCCCCCTCGAGCACTTCGAGCACCTGGTGAAGGGCCTGGTGGCGACGGGCGACCTGGTCTACTTCACGGCAGGCATCGTCTTCCTGCTGTTCCTCACGCACCGGGTCATCGAGTCCCAGCGATGGCGATGATGTCCGAACGAACGACCTTCCTGCTGGGCACGCTGGGCGGCGTCCTGGCCGGAGCCGGCGCGGTGGTCTATCTGGTGGCGCCCGAGCGCACCGGGATCATCGCCGGCGTGGAAGGCCTGGCGGCGGTCTGCCTGACCGTCTTCCTGGTCGCGCACTATGAGATGTTCAGGGAGATCTCGGCCCGCCGCTCCACCAGGCTGGGCCTGAACAGCCTGCTGCTGGTCGTGCTGTTCGCGACCATTCTCGGCATCATCAATTTCCTCGCCGCCCGCCACAACGTGCGCTGGGACTTCTCGGAGACGAAACGGTTCACCCTCGCCCCGCAGACGGCCCGCCTGCTGCGCGAGCTGCCGCGGGAGGTCAAAGTGACCGTCTTCGCCGGCGACCAGGGCCCCGCGCGCGCGGCCTATCGCGATCTGTTGGACAACTACCAGGCCCGCACCGCCAGGCTGACGGTGGACTACGTGGACCCGGAGAAAAAACCCGGCGTCGCGCGCCAGTTCGGCATCACCAGGCCGGACACGGCGGTGCTGGCGAGCGGCAAACAGGAGACCCGGATCACGTCCGCAACCGAGCAAGAGCTCACGAACGCGCTGATCCGCGTGACCAAGGACGACAAGAAGGCCCTCTATTTTCTGACGGGCCACGCGGAGCATCTGCTGGAGGAGACTGACAAGGGAGGCTATTCGTTCCTGAAAGAGGCGCTGGAGCGGCAGGGCTACGTCACACGGAGCCTCTCCCTCTACGCATCCAAGACGATTCCTCCGAGCGCCTCCGTGCTGGTGCTGGGGGGGCCGCAAAAAGCGGTGTCTCCCGAGGAGCAGGCCCTCCTCGCCGATTACGTCAGGAAGGGCGGCCGGCTGCTCGTGCTGCTGGATCCAGGGTCCCGCGCCGGCCTTGAGAGCGCCCTGGCGAATTGGGGACTGCAGGCGGACAACCGGACTGTCCTCGACACCCAGACCATCATGGGCGGCGATCTGACCATGCCGGTGGTAAACAGCTACGGCACCCACGAGATTACCCAGGATCTGGGGCAGGTCTTCACGATGTTTCCCCACGCCCGCCCGGTCGTCTTCCTCGACAGCAAGGCCAAGGAGTGGGCGTTTCACCCCCTGGCCAAATCCAGCGCCCGCAGTTGGGGACGATCCGGCGAAGTGACGACGGACGGGAGCCCGCCCCGCGATTTCGACCCCAAGAGCGACCAGTCCGGGCCGCTGACGCTGGCGGGCCTTGTCGTCTCCCGCACAAATCCGGCGGAGAACGCCAGGCCGCCGGCGGTCCTGTTCATCGGCGACTCGGATTTCGCCAGCAACACCTACCTGGACTTCTCCGGCAACGCTGATTTCATCCTGCACGTCGTGGCCTGGCTTGCCGAGGAGAAGGACCTGGTCTCGATCGCGCCCAAGGACGGCTCGTCCGGCACATTCCTGCTGACGGTGGCCCAATCCAACGCGCTGTTTGCGATCCAAGTCCTGGGCCTCCCGAGTTCCTTCCTGGCCGCCGGCCTTGCCGTGTGGCGCCGCCGCCGCCGGTTGTAGCGCCCCGCCCCATGTCACGCAGCGTCCTGGCCCTCCTGCTCATCGCCGCCGGCCTGGTGCTGTATCTCAAGCTGGTGGAGATGCCGACCGAGCAGAAGCGGACTGCGTCCGAAAGCGCCGCCCGGAAGCTGCTGGACTTCAAGGACGAGGACATCCAGGCGTTCACGCTCACCTCGTTGCAGGGCGAGATGGAGCTCATTCGCGAGCCGGACGGGCGCTGGCTCATCCGCAAGCCGAACGCCGTGGGCACGGGAGGGGCGTCTTCGGGGCCCCCTCCCGCTGGAATGGAGGCCGATGCCGCGGCCGTGGACGAGTTCCTCCGCACCCTGCTGCTGGCGGAGGTGTCCCGCGTCGTGGATGAATCCGGAGCGGACCTTGAAGGCTATGGCCTGGCCGCCCCCTCCCTGACCGTCTCGTTCCATCTGACCTCGGGAGCCCGGACGATCCGCCTCGGAGATTCAGAGCCCCTCTCCGCCACCCTCTATGCCCTGCGCGAGGGCGCCCCCAAGGTCCTCCTGACCACCCTCTCGGGCCGCGACGTCCTGGCGAAAAACATCCGGGAGTTCCGCCGCCGCCGGGTCTTCCAGTTCGATCGGAATCAGGTGACCAGACTGAAGGTCGCGACCGCGCGCGAGACCGTCGTGCTGTATAAGGACGGCCACGGCGACAAGGAGACGTGGACGATCAAGAGTCCGGCCGAGACGCCGGCGGACCAGCCGGAAGTCAAAAGCCTGTTGCTCGGCCTCCAGGACCTCAGGGCGCAGGACTTCCTCGACGACCCGACGGACAGGGCGGCCACGCGCGCCCGGCTGGGCCGGCCGCTGGCGACGTTCACCCTGCGCGAAGGAGCGGCCGACCGCACGCTGTCCCTGTTCATCGACCCGCGGGACAAGCGGCTGGCATATGCGGAGAGCGCTCCCCATGACCCCCTGTACAGGATTACGCCGGCCGTGGCCCAGGACCTCGCCAAGGGGCTGTTCGCCCTGCGGAACAAGCAGCTCATCGCGGCCGAGCCCGACCGCGTCAAAACGCTCGTCGTCAAGCGCGGCGGCCTGGAGTTCTCCCTCACCCGCGAGGGGGGCGGCTGGCTGGTCGACGGCGACCCCGCGCTGCAGGCGGACGCCGCCCGCATCAACATGTTCGTCACCCGCGTGGTGCGGATCCAGGCGGAACGGATCGTGGCGGAGAAACCGGCCGACCTGAAATCCTACGGCCTGGCGCCGCCCAGGATCGAGCTGATTGCCGCCGACGCGCAGGGTAAACTAGCCGGCCGGATCGCCTTCGGGCGGGAAGAACAGAGCCTGGCCTACGCGATGGGCACCGCAATGCCGGGCGTCTTTCAGGTGCGACCGGACATCCTGAAGGACATTCCCGGGAGAGACGAGTTGATCTCAGGGAAGACTGGTCGTTGACCAGCCCCCGCCGAGGGCCTTGTAGAGCTGGACCACCGACACCAGGTGCAGCCGGCGGGTGGCCGCGAGCGACAGTTCGGCGTCAAACAGGTTCCGTTGGGCAATGAGCACGTCCAGATAATTCGAGACCCCCCCCTTGTACCGTAAGTCGGCCAGGTGCAGGGCCGACCGCAGCGCGGCGACCTGGGTTTCCTGCGCCTCGATCTGCTGGCGGGCCGTGCGGACCGCCACCAGGGCATCCTCGACTTCCTTGAAGGCCACCAGGATCGTCTGCTGGTAGTGAGCCAGCGCCTGCCGGGCCTGGGCTTCGGCCGCCTCTTGTTGGAAACCCAGCGTCTGGGCGTTGAGCAGCGGACCGGCCAGCCCCAGGCCGGCAACGGCATAGTCGCTGCCTCCCAGAGTCGAGAGTTGCGGACTCGCCACGCCGAGGAGCCCCGTGAGCGTGATTTGCGGGAACCGCTGGGCCTTGGCGACCCCGATCCGGGCGGTCGCCGCGGCCAGTTGCTGCTCCGATTGCAAGACGTCCGGGCGGCGCTGGAGCAACTCGGAGGGCAGTCCCGCCGGCACCGCGGGTGGCATCACCTGCTCGGTGAGCGCCCGTCCCCGTGGGATTTTAATGGGGTTGCTCCCCAACAGCACGCTGAGTTCGTTCTCCTTCTGGACCATCTGACGCTCCAGTTCCGCCGCGCGGGCCACGGCGTTGGCCCGCTCCGCCTCGAATTGGTCGGCGTCCAGCTTGGGGGTCAGCCCCTGCCGCAGCCTGGCCCTGGAGATTCTGACGGACTCTTCCCAAGACTGCAGCGTGCGCCTGGTGATGTCCAACTGCATATCCAGCTGGCGCAGGTCGAAATAGGCCTGGGCCACGCCGGCCACGAGCTGCAGCACGACGGCCCGCCGGTTCTCCTCCTGGGCCAGGAGATCGGCCCGGGCCGCTTCATTCTCCCTGCGGACCCGCCCCCAAAAATCGAGCTCCCAGGACAGGTGGCCCTGCCCGGAATAGCTGAACGGAGTCGGAAAACCCGGGATTCTGGCGCCCTTCAAACGGCCGAACGCGGGGGCATTGGCGTCCACGCTGATTTGGGGTGCAAAGTCGGTCCTGGCAATGGACAGCCGGGCTTCGAATTCTTCGACGTTCGCAACGGCGCGTTGCAGGTCCTTGTTCTCCTCGAGCGCGATTCGGATCAAGGTGTGCAGTTCGTCATCGCTGAGGAGTTCCCACCAGGGCATGTTGGCGATGGATTCGCCCTCCTGGACTGCCATGCGCCAGGTTTGCTGGACAGGGACCGTGGGTCGCTCGTAATCCGGCCCCATCGCGCAGGAGGCCAAGACGATCGAGAGCATGGCCGTGGCAAGGCGGCGCATCAGGGCGCGCCTTCCGAAGGAGGCCCGGCCGGTGTCGCCGGCAACGTCGCCGCGCCGCCCCCCACGGGACGCCGGGCCAGCTTCCGCGTCAGCACGAAGAACAGCGGCACGAAGAAGATAGCCATGAAGGTCGCGGCGAGCATGCCCCCGAAAACGCCGGTGCCGATGGACTGGCGGCCGGCGGCGCCGGCGCCCGCAGCGAAGACCAGAGGCGTCACGCCCATGATGAAGGCCATGGAGGTCATAATGATCGGCCGGAAGCGAAGCTTCGCCGCCTCGGCGGCCGCCTCGGCGGCTGGCATGCCGGCGTGGTATCGATGATTGGCGAAATCCACGAGGAGGATCGCATTCTTGGCCGAGAGGCCGATCAGGGTGACCAGCCCGATCTGGAAGTAGATGTCGTTGGTCATTCCACGAAGCCAGACGGCGGACAGGGCCCCGAAGACGCCGAAGGGGACGGCCAGGATCACGGCAAAGGGCACCGTCCAGCTCTCGTATTGGGCGGCCAGCACCAGAAAGACCATGAGCAAACCGAACGCGAACGCCGCAACCGACTTCCCTCCGACGTTCCGTTCCTGGTAGGAAATCCCGCTCCAGTCGAGCCCGTAGCCTTTGGGGACGAGCACCTCCTTGGCCGCCCGCTCCAGCGCATCGAGCGCCTGCCCCGAACTCGCGCCGGGCGCCGCCGCTCCCAGCACGAAAGCCGTGTTGAATCCGTTGAAGTGCGTCACCGGGTCGGGCCCGCTGGTGAACTCCGTCGTGACCACGGTGTTGAGCGGGATCATGGACACGCTCGGCCCGTTCTGCGCGCGCACGTATATCTTGGCAAGATCGCCGGGGCTCATCCGGTACTGCGCGTCGGCCTCCGTCTGGACCCGGTAGACCCGGCCGAACTTGAGGAAGTCGTTGACGTAGAAATTGCCGAAATAGGCCTGCAGGGTGTCGAAGACCTCGGAGATGGACACGCCCAGCGTCTTGGCCCGCTCCCGGTTTACGTGGGCATAGAGCCGGGGCGCGCTGACGCGAAAATTTGTGCCGACCGCCCCGATGGCCGGGTCCTGCCTGGCCTTCGCGAGGAACTCCTCGGTGACGGCCGAAAACTTCTTGAAGTCGCCTCCGCTGGGATCTTGAATCTGCACCGAGAACCCGCCCGTTGCGCCCAGGCCCCGGATCGAAGGCGCGTTGAAGGCCAGCACCAGGGCCTCGGGGATCTTCGCGAATTCCCGGAAGGCGCCGCCGATGAGCGCCTTCACGTGATGCTCCGGACGCTGGCGCTGGTCCCAGAGATGCAAGGGAACGAACATGGTCGCGGAATTGGGCCCGCGCGTGTTGAACACGAAATTCTGGCCGACCAGGGCGTCCGTGCTGTGGATCACCGGAATGGACAGGAAGTATTTTTCCAGCTTGCTCATCACCTCGGTCGTCCGCTGCAGGGAAGCGCCGTCGGGAAGCTGCACGATGGTGATGAAGTAGCCCTGGTCCTCCTCAGGCAGAAAACTGGACGGAATCACCCGGAACAGACCGATGCCGATGGCAATCACGACGCCAAAGACCACTATGGCCAGCGCCGCCCTCTTGATGATCCGGCCGGCGAACGCCGTGTAGCGGTCCCTCGTCCAATCGAAGACCTTGTTGAAGAGCGGGAAAAAGCCTGTGCGCGGCGCCTCCTCACCGCCCGGCTTCAGCACCAGAGCGCAGAGGGCCGGGCTGAGCGTGAGCGCGACGAACCCGGAAATCGTGACGGAGATCGCGATCGTGATCGCAAACTGCTTGTAGAGCTGGCCCGTGATCCCGCCCAGGAAGCCCACGGGGACGAACACCGCCGCGAGCACGAGCACGATCGCGATGATGGGGGCGGTGACTTCCTCCATGGCCCGCTTGGCGGCTTCCTTGGACGAGCAACATTCCTCCTTCATGTGGCGTTCGACGTTCTCGACCACCACGATGGCGTCATCCACCACGATGCCGATGGCCAGCACCATGCCGAAGAGCGTCAGGGTGTTGATGGAGAACCCGAGGGCCTGCATGCCGGCCAGGGCGCCGATGAGGGAGACGGGCACGGCCACGGCCGGAATCAGCGTCGTCCGCCAGCTCTGGAGGAACAGGTACACGACGAGCACGACCAGGACCATCGCGATTCCCAACGTCAGCGCCACCTCGTGGATGGACACCTCGATGAAGCGGGTCGTGTCATAGGGAATGTCGTACTTCACGCCGGGTGGAAAGCTCTTGGCGAGCTCATCCATCTCCCGTTGAATGCGCTTGGCGGTATCGAGCGCGTTGGCGCCCGGCGAAAGGAATGTGATGAGAAACGTGTTGGGCTTGCCGTTCCACCGTCCTTCCAGGTTGTAGGATTGGGCTCCCAGCTCGATCCTGGCCACATCCTTGAGCCGCACCATGTCCCCGTTCGGAAGGGCCCTGACGATCATCTCCTCGAAGTCCTTCACCTCCGTCAGGCGACCCTGCGTGATCACCGGGATGGTAAGCTGCGTGCCCTTGGGGGCGGGCTCCCGCCCGACCGTGCCGGCCGGGAAATCCCGATTCTGCTCGCGGACCACGTTCGTAATGTCGCTCGGCGTGAGGTTGAGCTGCGCCATCCGGACCGGGTCCAGGATCAGCCGCATGCTGTAGTTCTGGCCCCCGAAGACCACGGCGTCGCCCACGCCGCGGAGCCGCTTGATATTGTCGAGCACGTTGATGATCGCGTAGTTGGACAAATAGAGCATGTCGAAGCGCGGATCGCTGGAACTGAGCGCTACGACCGTGAGCAGATCCGGAGACGTTTTTTTTACCGAGATGCCCTGGCGGATGACCTCGTTCGGGATCTGCGGTTCCGCCAGCTTCTCACGGTTCTGCGTCTGGACCTGCGCGATATCCACGTCGGTCCCGATCTCGAACGTGAGCTTGATGGTCATGTGTCCGTCGTTGGTGCTGGTCGAATCGTAATAGAGGAGATTGTCGATGCCGGGGAGCTGCACCTCGATGGGCCTCGCCACCGAATCCGCCACCACCTCCGCGTTCGCGCCCGGATAGTCGGCTTCGATCTGCACCACGGGCGGCGTAATTTCCGGAAACTGGGAGATGGGCAGGGCCTTCATCGCCGCGAGGCCCACCACCACGATGACGATGGACAGGACGGACGCGAAGATCGGACGGTCGATGAAAAAGCGGGAGATCACAGATCTTCCTTCACCTTGGTGTCGATCGGCTTCCCGTCGGAGGCCGCGCCGTCAGCGGCGGGAACCGGCTTCACGGGCGCGCCAGGCGAAATTCTGTGCATTCCGTCCACCACAATCCGCTCACCCGCGCGGAGGCCTTCTTCGATGAGCCACTGGTTGCCCCGCCAGTTGGTGGCCTGCACGTTACGGATTTCCGCCTTGTCGCCCGCGCCCACGACATAGACGACGGACCCCTTGGGCCCCTGCTGCACGGCGCGCTGCGGCACCAGGATCGCGCCGGTTCTCGTGTAGCCCGTGACGCGGATCTTGACGAACTGCCCGGGCAGCAGGACCCGGTCGTGATTGGGAAAGACGAACCGCCCCTGCCTGGCTCCCGTTTCCGTACTCAACCCCACGGAGGCGAAATCCAGCGACCCCTCATGCGGATAGGTGGTGCCGTCCACGAAGGTGAGCCGGCCCTTGAGTTGGTAGAGGTCCGGCCGCTGGACCTTCTTCGTGGCGAGTTCCCGGCGCCGCTGCAGGAGGTAGCTCTCCGGCGCGCTCCCGACGACGTACATGGGATCCACCTGGTGGATGACGGTGAGGAGGTCGGTCTGTGCGGAGATGAGGCGGCCTTCGTAGAACTTGGTCCGCTCGATCAGCCCGGAGATGGGCGCGATGATGAGCGTGTTGTCCAGGTCGAACTGGGCCTTCACCAGTTGCCCCTTGGCCGATTCGAGCGCCGCTTGCGCCGCGAGATCCTCCGCGACGGCGTCATCCACGTCCTTCTGGCTCACGGCCTGTTCCGCCAGCAACGGCTTGACGCGGGCGAGATTCTGCTTCGCCTGGACCACCCGCGCCTCGGCCTGGGCCACCATCGCCCTGGCGCTCGACACGGCCGCCTGGAACGGCACGGGATCGATTTGATACAGCCGCTGGCCTTTTTTGACGTCGCGGCCCTCGCGAAAGGAGAAGCTCTTGATGATGCCTGTCACCTGGGACCGGATTTCGACGATGCGGGAGGCTTCCGCCTGCCCGATGAACTCCGGGTCGTCGGGGATGGTCTGGGCCACCACCGTCAGCACCCCGACTTCCGGGAGGGGCCCCGCGGGAGCGGCGGCTTCCTTTTGACAGCCCCAAAGCCCGGCCAGTCCTATCCACGCGAAAAAGCCTGCCGCAAGTCTCAGCGTTCGAGCAGGGTTCGTCATAACATCTCCCCTATTCAGCCCGCGCCTCACCGCTTACTTGGCCGCCGGGACCTTCGGCGCCGCGCCGATGCTGTCCAGGCCGGCCTGCGCGCAGGCCTCGTCCAGATGCCCTCCCGGCGCGCCGCCGACGCCGATGCCGCCGACGATCTCGCCACCCATGTCGATCGGCAGGCCCCCGCCGAGAAAGATGACCTTGTCGTTGATGTCCCGCAGCCCCTGCGCGCCGGGGTTCTCGGCGATCATCTTCGCCAATTCACCGGTCGGCCGGCGCAGGCTGGCCGCCGTGTAGGCTTTCTTGGTGCTGCTGTCGACCGCGTGCGGCGCCGCTCCGTCTCCCCTCACCAGCGCTCTCAATATCCCGGCCCGATCCACCACCGCCACGGCGACGCGATAGCCGTCCTGCCTGCACTTTTCCTGCGCGGCGGCGGCGGCCTTCGTCGCCAGCGCCAGCGGCAGCACCGCTTCGCGAGGCAGCTCGTCGGCCGCAGCCATGGCTTGCGCGAATCCGAGAGACAGCAGCATGCCGAGCGAAATCACTAAGGCATGGACTGGCACGCTTCCAAACCGATTGATCGCCATCATCGCTCCTCCTCGTTCATGGTGACGCCAACTGCCGCCCGATGATACTGATAATGCTCAGAAACATACAAGCGAGCCGCCAATCGCCGTCAGCCGACGAGTTCACCCAGTTCGTCGACAGGGAAATTGCGCGCGCGCCAGGCCTCGACTCCGCCGGCGAGAGGCCGGACCCGCGTGATGCCGTTCTTCTTGAGCAGGAGAGCCATGCGGGCGGCGGTCACTTCATTGGGACAGGCGCAGTACAGGATCACGTCGCGATCGCGTGGAATCTCGTGGTGCCGGCGCTCCAGGTCCTCCACCGCCATCCACAGCGCGCCTGGAACCGAATAGGGATTGGCCTGGCGATCGAGCGGCTGGCGCAGGTCCACGATCACCGGTTCATGCCCGGCATCCAGCAGGTGCTTGAGCTCGTCCGGCGTGATTCGCGCAATGCGCAGCTCGCGCAGCAGGAGTTGCCGGTGGACGTATTTGTAGGCGATGTACAGGGCCAACACCCCGACGATCAGCACCACCAGCGAACTGCCGAAGCTGGCCGCCTGCGCCGCGACCCATTCGAGCTGATCGCTGAACAGATACCCCGGAGCGATGAAGGCCGCCGTCCAAAGCAGCGCGCCGAGGCCGTTATACAGCAAAAAGCGCCCCACGCTGACCTTGAAGAGCCCCGCGAGGGCCGGCGTCACCGTGCTCAGGCCCGGAATGAACTTGGCGAGCACCAGCGACCGCGTCCCGTGCCGGACAAAGAAGGTCTCCGTGCGGCGCACGCAGGAATCCGGCTCGAGCGAAATGCGGCAGAGTACCTTGAGAACCTGCGACCCACGATGGCGCCCCAGGTAGTACCAGAGAAAGTCGCCCAGCAGGCAGGCGGTCATCCCCAAGACGACGGCGAAGGCGAGATTCATCTTGCCGGCTCCCGCCAGCGCCCCGGCGGCGAGCAGCACCGGGACGGCCGGAATCGGCAGCCCGACCTGCTCGGCCAGCACGGCTGCGAAGAGGACCAACCCGCCATGCCGGATCAAAAATTGCGTCACATCATCCATCAGAGCCGTTCCTCCTTACCGAAGCCCGCCCGAGATGACGAGCGTTTCACCGGTGATCCAGGCGGAATCGGAGGATGACAGGAACACGGCGGCCGGCGCGATGTCCTGAGGCTGCCCGATCCGGCCGAGCGGCGTTTGCGATTCGATCTGTTTGCGGAAATCGCTGCCGGCAATTCCGGCGGCATGCACGCCTTCGGTTTCGACCATGCCGGGGTTGATCGAGTTCACGCGGATGTTGCGCGGCCCCAACTCTTTAGCGAGCGACTTGGTCACGGCGTCGACGGCGGCCTTGGTCCCGCTGTACACCGACGTCGTCGGAAAAGCCGCCGTGGCGGCCAACGAACTGATATTGACGATGGTGCCGCCCGCAGGGCCGAAATGCTTGACCGCCTCCTGCGACGCGAGAATCAGACCCAGCACGTTGAGATCAAACATTTTATGGAAATGCTCGGCCGTTACGCTCTCGAGCGGTGCAAACTCGTAAATGCCGGCGTTGTTGATGAGGATGTCGAGCGGGCCAAACGCTTTTCCGGCCTCGGCGAAAAGGCGCCGGATGTCCGCTTCTTTCGCGACGTTGGCGTGCACCGCGATGGCCTTTCCACCTTTGCCAGTGATCTCGCCGACAACACGGTCGGCGCCTTCCTTGCTCGAACTGTAATTGACGACCACGGCCGCGCCTTCGGCTGCCAAATGCAGTGCGATGGAAGCGCCTATGCCTTTGGAAGCACCCGTGACGACCGCGACTTTCCCTGCGAGTTTCTGTGCCATCTCTTGCCTCCTTTCTGCCCGGTGTCGTTCGCCGTGGACCCAGTCGCCACTGACAAGCGGCACAGGGTTCGCCTTACAGGCGAAGCTGCTTGATCGGCGACAGGACGGCCGCCGGGTTGTTCTTCCAGATCGCCTCGTCGGCGTCCACGTACAGTTCAATCTCGTTGCCGTCGGGATCGGCCAAGTAGAGACTCTGGCTGACGGTGTGGTCGCTCATGCCATCAATGGCGACACCGGCCCGTTCGAGATCGCGCTTCGCCGCACGCAAGTCATCCAGCGAATCGCCGACTTTGATTCCGATGTGATACAGCCCGCGCCTCAGGCCGGGCGGCGGGCCGGGCGCGGCGCCGACTTCGATCAGCAGCAGCTCATGATGCGTGCGGCCGGACGTCAGCGCCGCCGCCTTGCCGTCAAAGACGCGGCCGATTTCCGTGAACCCCAGCAGATCGCGGTAGAACGCCAGCGACCGCGGCAAGTCCTGCACATAAAACACGACGTGACCCAGGTAGTGCGCTTTCATATTATTAGCGGCGACTTCTTTCCCCAACGGCCGGCAAACACGAATTCGGCCAACGGCTTCCGCCCCCGAGGAGCCACCTCGCGCGTCCTGAACTTTTCCGGCAGACTCTCCGGATCGCCTGGATAGCCCAGCGCAATCATCGCTACCGGCTCGAACTCCTTCGGGACACCATAGAGCTCTCTGACCTTGTCCGGATGAAAGCCCGCCATCTGGTGCACGAACAGTCCGAGCGCGGTCGCCTGGACGGAGAGATCGGCCACCGCCTGGCCGACATCGTAATACGCATGGCGGTTCGGTTCCCCGCCTTCTTCGAAGGACATCCTGGCCACGGAGACCATGAGCACGGGCGCGCGCTGCGCCCACAGGATGTTGCCTTCCATCAGGCAGCTCAGCAAGCGGCTGAATTCGGCCTGATCGTCCTTCGTTGCCACGAGGAAGTTCCAGGGCTGTTCATTGCTGGAAGACGGCGCCCAGCGTGCGGCTTCCAGCAGACTCCGCAGCGTATCGGGCTCGACCGGCCGGTCGGAGAACGCCCGCGGGCTCCACCGCCGCTTCAGCAGATCGTGTATTGGGTGCCGTGTGTCGGCCGGCTTTTCCATCATCACGCTCCCTTGTTTCGATGAGCCGAAAACGTGATCCCTGCTTTCTGCACTTCCTGATAGGGGAGCAGCCAGACCAGCGACTCATCGTTGAGGTCTCCGACCTGAATGCGGTTTCCCCATGGGTCACGGAAGTCACAGCGGAAACCCGGATGCAGCTTGAGCTTGTACTTCTTCGTGAGTTTCCGTCGGACCTCTTTGATCTGCCGCGCGTCACGAACCATCAGGCCAAAGTGCTTCACTCGGTCCGGCTGAAGCTTCTCCACTTCGAAGATGGCCATGAACTGGTGCTCGCCGAGTTTGCACCACGCGGCCCCCTCGCCTCCACGCAGCATCTTCAAGCCGAACACGTCGGAATAGAACTGCACGGCTTTCTTGGCGTCGCTCACTTCAATCACAATGTGGTTGCAGCCATAGACCTGGACCGCCATCGTCCTGCCCTCCTCAGTTCATCTCCCAAATCAGCACTTCGGCGCCGGTTGCCGCATCCGCGGTCAAGCGCGGAGCACCCACAGCCGTCAGGCGAACCGCGTCGCCGGGCCCCAGGCGGCCGACCCCCTCCACCTCCGCGGCCCCCGTGGCGATGTACACATGCGCGAACGGCGCATCGGGAACCTGGACGGTTTCGCCCGGCTTGAGACGCCCGCCCCACAGGACGGCCCCACCTTGGCGGATCCGGATCGCCGCATCGTGCCCCCGGCCCGAGGAGATCGGAACAAGCCCGCCGCGATCCAGTTGGGCATTGATGTCCAGCTGCTCATAGCTGGGCGCGATCCGCTCCTGATCCGGCAGGACCCACATCTGGACCAGGTGGACATCCTTGTCGGCGCGCGGGTTCATCTCCGAGTGCCAGATGCCGCTTCCCGCGCTCATGCGCTGGGCGAGGCCCGGATAGATGATGCCTTTATTGCCGACCGAATCCTTGTGCTCGATCTCTCCGGACAATACCCACGTGACGATCTCCATGTCCTGATGCGGATGGGTCCGGAACCCGGTGCCGGCCTTGATGACGTCGTCGTTGCTCACCAGCAGCAGCCCGTGGTGCGTATTCGCCGGATCGTAGTGGTCCGCGAAACTGAAGCTGTGATTAGAGTCGAGCCACTCGATCTTCGTATGAAACCGCTCGCCGGCGCGCCGGATGTCGATCGCCGGCTTCACCGTGCTTCTTGGAATCGTTTTCATGTCCGTCTCCTTTCATTCCTTACAGCTTCTTGGCGATCGCCCCGTCCACCGACCACTTGCCGCCACCCGCGACCAGCAAGGCGAGGCTCATGCCGATGACCAGCAGGTGGTACTCGAACCCCTCGCCGGCCTGTTTGCCGGACCAGTTCATAAAGAAACCGTTGGGCCAATGCACCATCGCGACCGCGCCGACCATGATGAGGGAGAGGCTGGCCGCCGTGAACCGCGTCAGGAAACCCAGGATCAGGCCGAGGCTACCGAAGGACTCCCCGATGATCACCAGAAACGCGATTGTAGCCGGGATGTGCAGCTGCTCCGTGAAGAAACCCATCGTGCCCGCGAAGCCGAACCCGCCGAACCAGCCCAGCAACTTCTGGGCGCCGTGGGGCAACATGACCAGCCCCAGCATCACCCGAAGGATCAAACCGGACCAGGCCTCATCCGTCTGAAATAGGGTCTTCATGGTCTTCCTCCCCGGTTAGTTTTTCTCGAAGCTGTTCTTGAGCCTGAGCAGCAACCCGTGTAACTTCGTGGCCTCCACGGCCGTGAGCGCCCGCTCGAAATGCGGCTTCATATAGTTGATGTGCGCCGGAAAGACCTCGCGAAACCGTGCATCGCCTTTCGGCGTCAACCGGATGAATGTGCAGCGCCGGTCCTCACGGGACGGCACCCGGACGATCATGCCCTTCTTCGCCAGCCGGTCCAGGACGCCGGTGAGCGTCCCCTTCGTGACCAGCGTCTGCTCCGACAGCTCCTTGCACGTCATCCCCCCGGTATCACCCAACGTGACGATCACATCGAACTGGGAGCAGGTCAGCCCCAGCGAGCGGATGTGGGCGGCGCCCTTGTCCATGAGCACAAAGTATGTCTCCACAAGCGGCCGCAGCACTTTCATGAAGGGGTCCTTGCCTGGTTCTATCGTCGGCTTCTTCGCCATCGCCCGCCTCATTGTTCGGATGATGATAGTCCTAACTAGAACGATTGTCAAGTCTCCCCGAAATAAATTGCGCCTATCCCTGAAAACTCTGTGCGATCAATGAGATAATCGTCTGCGCCGACGATGAAGGAGGCCGGGATGGCGGTCGAGCACGGCCACACGCGACTCTCTGCATGGTTTCTTGCCGGCCTGTTGCTTGCCGTCGGCGGCTGCGCGGCTCCCGTCCAGGAGCTGTGGCCGCCCCAGAAGGACGCCCCAACCCGCACGATCGTGGTCTCGCTCGACACCTGGCACGCGATGATCGCCTTTGCCCTGGAGGAACCGCGGCGACAATCCGGATCGGGCCCCGATTCCAGGCCCGCGCCCTTGCTGGACCAAAAAGCGGCGTTCGAGGAATGGGGCTATGCCGAGCAGGGCTGGTACCTGGAAGGCCGCCAGGGAGTAACCGGTGCCATGCGCGCGCTTTTCTGGCCGTCCCCGGGCGTTGTCGAGGTGGGCCTGTACGGGCGGATCTGGGCCGCGCGGACGCCCCAGCCGCCGTCCGACGTGTTCGTCATCCGCCTGAGCGAGACCGGCTATCAACGACTCCGCCGCCACCTGCGCGCGACGATCGCCGCGTCGGAACCGCTGCTCGTGACGGGCGGATCCAAATTCTACCCTTCCGCACGCCCCTACCACCTGTTCCACCAGTGCCACCAGTACGCGGCTCTGGCGCTGCGGGAGGCCGGTCTGCCGCTGTCGGCGTTCTGGGCCCTCAACCGAGCCGGCCTGGCCATGCAATTGCGGCAGGCCGTGCAGCGGGCCGCGGATCAGAGCGTCGCGATGGCGATCGAGGACTTCCCGTCGGGCACGGAGACAAAGTGATATAATTTTTCATCATGAGCACACCAGCAAAAACATCGGTCGTGCCGACGAAGTACTGGCACCGCCTCGACGATGGGCGCGTCCAATGCGACGTGTGTCCCCGCTTTTGCAAACTTCAGGAGGGGCAGCGCGGACTGTGCTTCGTACGCGCCTGCGAGCACGGCCAGGTCGTGCTGACGACCTACGGCCGTTCCAGCGGCTTCTGCGTGGACCCGATCGAGAAGAAGCCGCTGAACCATTTCCTGCCGGGGACGCCGATCCTGTCCTTTGGGACGGCGGGCTGCAATCTGTCCTGCAAGTTCTGCCAGAACTGGGACATCAGCAAGTCCCGCGAAATCGATACCCTGGCCGACGAGGCTTTGCCCGAGGTGATTGCGAAAGCCGCCAAGCAGCTCGGCTGCCGGAGCGTGGCCTTCACGTACAATGATCCGGTCATCTTCCATGAGTACGCCATCGACGTCGCCCAGGCCTGCCACGAGGTCGGCGTGAAAGCCGTGGCCGTGACGGCGGGCTATCAATGCGAGGCGCCGCGGGCGGAATTCTACCGCTACATGGACGCGGCCAACGTGGACCTGAAGGCCTTCACCGAGCGGTTCTACAAGCAGACCACCGCCAGCCAGCTCCAGCCGGTGCTCGATACGCTGGTCTATCTCAAACGCGAGACGCACGTTTGGTTCGAGATCACCACGCTGTTGATTCCCGGCGAGAATGATTCGGAGAAGGAACTCGAGGAACTGACCCAGTGGGTGATGGAGCACCTCGGGCCGGACGTGCCGCTGCACTTCTCCGCCTTCCACCCGGACTACAAAATGCTGGAGAAGCCGCCGACGCCGCCCTCCACCCTCACCATGGCCCGCCGCATCGCGGTGAAAAACGGCATCCGGTACGCGTACACCGGCAACGTCCACGACGAGCAAGGCGGCAGCACCTATTGCCATCAGTGCGGGCGGACGCTCATCGGCCGGGACTGGTACGTGATGACGGAGTGGCATCTCACGCCCGACGGCCTGTGCCTGTATTGCGGCGCGCCTTGCGCCGGCGTCTTCGACGCCCAGCCCGGAAACTGGGGTGCCAAACGCCTGCCGGTCCGTCTCAAGGACTTCGCCCGCTAGCGCATCACGCCTGAACCGGTCTCACCACCGCGCCACATTGACCCCTACGACCTTGCGTGGTACCGTTTGCCCAGGCACATGCGCCGTGGCCCCGTAGCTCAGTTGGATAGAGCAGCGGTTTCCTAAACCGTTTGTCGTGAGTTCAATTCTCGCCGGGGCCACCAAACCAAGCTTACTCGTACCCGAACCTTCGATCAGATGGTTCGGGATATGCAATACCACCAGTACGCTGGAGTTGGCCGGGTGAAGGTGCTAGAATCGCTTCCCTACGCAACGCGCATCACAATAGCAGGTGAAATGAGACTGTTAGCTGGATTTCTGACCGTTCTTGCGCTGCTCCTCCACTGCCTGGCCTCTCCGGCCATGGCCGACTTCAAAAAAGGCATGGCGGCTTACGAAGCCGGCGATTACGCCACCGCCTTGAAGGCGTGGCGCCCGGTGGCCGAGCAGGGAAACACCGACGCCCAATACGGCCTGGGCCTCATCTACGACAGCGGCAAGGGCGTTCCGCAGGACAACACCGAAGCCGCCCGCTGGTATCGCAAGGCGGCGGAACAGGGCCTGGCCAGCGCCCAAAGCAACCTGGGCGTGCTGTATGCCAGGGGGGAGGGCGTCAAGCAGGACTACGCCGAAGCCGCCCAATGGTATCGCCGCGCGGCCGAACAGGAATATGCGATGGCCCAGTTTAACCTCGGGGTGTTGTACGAAAAAGGCCAGGGGGTCAAGCAGGACTATGCCGAGGCCGTCCACTGGTATCGCCGCGCAGCCGAGCAGGGCGATACCGACGCCCAAAGCAACCTGGGACTGCTCTACGCAACCGGGCAAGGCGTCCCGCAGAGCTACGCCAAGGCCGTTCGCTGGTATCGCATGGCGGCCGAGCAAGGGGACCCCGAAGCCCAGAACAACCTGGGACTCCTGTACGCCAATGCGCAAGGCGCTGTAAAGGATGTCGTCCAGGCGCACCTGTGGTTGAGCCTTGCGGCGGCGCGCGGCGACAAGAGCGCCGCCAAGGAACGCGACCTCCTCGCAAAGAAGATGACCGCCGATCAGCTCGCCCAGGCCCAAAAACTCGCCCGCGGATGGAAGCCCAAGAAATGAACGGCCGCCTCGCAGGCCGGATTCTGTTGGGCATCGTGCTGGCGGGCTTGCCCGGCTCGATGGTTTCCTGCAAGTCCACCCCCAAGAGCCCGTTGACCGTGGCGGATGGCCTGAAGGTCACCATGAACATGACGGTCACGCTGCCGGACAAAACGGTGGCCATCAACTCCGCGCAGAAAGCGCCGCTCACATTCATTCTGGGCAAGCATGACGTCTGGCCAAGCCTGGAAATCGAGATTACCGGCATGCGACCTGGCGATCGGAAAACATTCGCATTGACGGCGGAACAGGCGGGCGGCCCGTACGATGAAAGCAAGAGGCGCACGGTCAAGCTGGCACAACTCCCGCTCGGCACAAAGGTCGGCACGAAGGTCCGCAGCAAGGAGACCGGCGTCGAAGCCCGTGTCGTGAAGATCTTCGGCGACTCGGCGGAGATTGATGAAAACGATCAGCTCGCCGGCAAAGACGTGATCGTCGCGGTCACCATCCTCAAAATTGAAAAACCCTGACAGCGGAATGGCGGCAGGTTATTTGGGAGGGGTCTCCTCCGTCTTCACGCTTCTGATGAAGCCTTCGATTTCCTTGAGAACCAGTTCGCGTTCGGCCGGCGTGAAGGTATCCCAGTCACGTCTCAGCGGGTCGAGCACCCGCCGGATGGCGTCATACAGGGTGTAGGCCCTCTTTCCTTCCAATGCCATGCTCCGCGTCCTCCTCCCCCATTTCGCCCACTCGGTCTCTTTGTGTATCGGAAAGACGCCCGTTCGTCAAGGCGACGGACTTGAAAAGAGCCCGCGACCTCCGTAGGATGGCCCCCCGTGCTGCCGAATCCAGACATTGACCCCGTGCTCCTCAGGCTGGGCCCGATCGCCATCCGGTGGTACGGACTCATGTATGTGTTCGGACTCACCACGGCGTTCTTCATGATCAAGGCCAGGGCCGCGAGCCGCAGAGTGACCCTGTCGCTCGACGACCTGCACGATCTCCTTCTCTATGCCGCCATCGGCGTCATCCTGGGAGGCCGCTTTGGCTACATCCTTTTCTACAATCTCCCCTACTACCTGGAGAACCCGCTCAAGCTGCTTGCGGTATGGGAGGGCGGCATGTCCTTCCACGGAGGCCTGCTCGGCGTGATCGTGGCGGTCGGCGTTTTCTGCAAGCGAAAAGGCCATGCGTTCTATGCGATCGCCGACCTGGCCACTCCGGCCGTTCCCATCGGGCTCGGCCTGGGCCGTCTCGGCAACTTCATCAACGGCGAACTGTACGGGCGCGCGACCGACGTGCCCTGGTGCATGGTCTTCGACAGAACCGGCGGCGGGCCCTTGTGCCGGCATCCTTCTCAATTATATGAAGCGTTCCTGGAGGGGGTCCTTCTCTTTGCGCTGGTGTGGGCCCTGGACCGCCGCCCGCGCGCGCCGGGAACGCTGTTCTGGACCTTCATCGCGGGCTATGGCGCGTGCCGGGCCTTCGTGGAACTGTTCCGCGAACCGGACGCGCACCTGGGGCTCCTGGCGGGCCTGATCTCGATGGGGCAGGCGCTCAGCCTGCCCATGCTCGCGCTGGGCCTGTTCATGATCTGGTCGGTGCGGCGGAAACCGTCAGTGCAATCGTAAAGGAGGTTTCAATGAAGCGTGGTCATCCGAGTATCAACACAATCGTCGCAGCTCTTGCATTCGCACTCTCGCTTGGAGGAAGTCTCGCCGATGCCGAAGTGCCTCCAGCCGGGTACGGGCAGGCCAGCGGCGAGTTCGACATCACCCTCTCCCGCGTGCCCACAAAAGACCGCGTCGCCGCCAAGGCCCTGCAGCCGCCCATCCAGCCGACGCCGGAAATCCTGGCGGAGGGCAAGGCCATTTTCCTGGGACGGGGCACGTGCTTTCAATGCCACGGTCCCGAAGGCAAGGGCGACGGCGGCGCCGCCAAGATCCTGCCTATCCAGCCGCGCAATTTCACCAACCCGAAATTCAATAAGGTGCGGACGCCCGGCGAGATGATGTGGGTGCTGAAGAACGGCAGCCTCGGGCAGACCGGCCAGATCCCCGGCACGGGCATGCTCCCCATCGTCGGCCAATTCCTGAGCGAGGAAGAAGGCTGGAAAGTGCTGCTCTACGAGCGCAGCCTCGGCGAGCACAAGTAGCTAGTCCAGTCCCAGCTCGTCCGCATAACACCAGCGCCAGTCCTCCCCTGGCTCAATGGAGCGGACGATGGGGTGGCTGGTCGCGCGGAAGTGCTTCGTGGCGTGCTTATTCTTCGAAGAATCGCAGCAGCCGACGTGGCCGCAGGTGAGGCACATTCTCAAATGGACCCATCGGTCCTTCATTTTCAAACATTCCTCGCAGCCGGCGGTGCCCGGTTTGACGTCGCGGATCTGGTTGAGGTGGGTGCAGGATGCTGGGGGCATGATCACACCTCCTTGAGGTACTCATGCACGAACTGGACCGCCATCGAGCCCTCGCCGACAGCCGAGGCGACGCGCTTCACCGAGCCGGACCGCACGTCCCCGGCGGCAAACACCCCCGGCCGGCTGGTCTCCAGCAGGAACGGCTGCCGACGAGCGGTCCAGTGCGGGGACTCCGCCAGGGCCGCCCCGGTCTGGATAAATCCCTCCGCGTCCCTCACTATCTCCGGGGGCAGCCAGTCGGTCCGCGGCACCGCCCCGATGAAGCTGAACACCGCCGGTGTCTCCACCGTCCGCTCTTCCCCGGTCTTGCCGTTGGCGATCCCCACGGCGGTGAGGTAGCCATCGCCCTGTATCCGGCGCACCGTCGTGTTGCAGAGCACCTCGATGTTGCCCGTCTGCTCGATCCTCCGGGCGAGATAGCTGGACATGTTTTTGTCCAGGCTATCGCCGCGGATCACGAGCAGCACCTGGCTGGCGTACTGAGCGAGAAAGACGGCGGCCTGGCCGGCGGAGTTGCCGCCGCCCACGATCACCACCTGGGCTCCCCGCGACAGCTGCGCCTCGGCCACGGTCGCCGCGTAATAGACGCCTTTCCCCTCAAGCCGCTCGCACCCCTCGACACCCAGCCGGCGATAATCAGCTCCCGTGGCGATGAGGAGGCACTTCGCGGTGACGGACTCGCCGTCGTCCAGGTGCAGGATGGAATAGGTCTTCTCGAACTCCAGGCGGAGAACCGGAGTAGGGACAGAGAGGCGTGCTCCGAACTTATTCGCTTGGAGAATCGCGCGGTCCGCCAGTTCGCTCCCGGTCAGGCCGGTGGGAAAGCCGAGGTAGTTTTCGATCCGCATGCTGCTGCCCGCCTGCCCTCCGGGCGCCGTACGCTCCAGCACCACCGTCCGCAGCCCTTCGGAGGCCCCATAGACCGCGGCCGCCAGCCCCGCCAGCCCGCCCCCCACCACCACGAGGTCGTACACCGTCTGCTCCAGCGGATGGCGGATGCCGATCCGCTCCGCCAGGTCGCGGTTCGAGGGGTTGCGCAGCAGCAGCATGCTGCTGCAGGCGATCACGGGCGTATCGGCCTCGGTGACGCCGAACTGTTTGAGCAGTTGGTCCACCTGCGGGTCCGTCTCCACGTCCACCCAGGTGAAGAGCACGCGGTTCTTGGCCAGGAAGTCGCGGACGCGGAAGGTATCGGCGGAGTAGCGGGACCCGATCACTCGCAGACCGATAAAGTCTGCCGATTCACGCAGAAGTTGCCGGCGGGCGATGAACGCCTGGAGGATGATGTCGCTGACGGCCGGGCACTGATTCAGGCTTCGCCGGAGGGCGTCTCCCGAGATCTCAAACACGTCGCAGTCGCCCCGGGCGACCCCGCTGACCACCGCCGGATTGCCGGTGAGGAACGACACATCTCCGGTGAAACTGCCCTGGGCATGGACCACGAGGGTCTTCGGCACGTCGCCGGAGTGATCGACGATCTCGACTTCGCCCGACTTGACGATAAAGAACGGGAAGTCGCGGTCGCCGACCGCAAAGAGCGTCTGCCCGTCGCGAAACAACCTCGGCGTCGCGGAGGCGCAGCGGGCGAGGTCGCTGATTTGGGCCTCGGCGAGGGTCGGAAAGGCGACGGACCAGAGATTGTGCTCAGCCATGGCTGTTCCTGCAATAATATACCCGGCTTCGCGTGAGATGAAAAGGGGGGTGGGGCCCCTGCTTGACGAATTCCAAGAAGGGGGTGTAGCCTCGAATTCCATGAGCACCAACGCGCCGGTGGCGCTCGTCAACATGCCGTTCAGCTCGAGCCGGTACCCATCCATTCAACTGGGCACCCTGGCCTCGCTCCTGAAATCGCGGGGGGTCGGCGTCAAGACCTACCACCTGTACCTGCACTTCGCCTACCAGATCGGCCCCCCCCTGTACGAAGTGCTGTCCGAGAAACGGGGCCTGCTCGGCGACTGGCTCTTCTCGCACCTCCTGTTCCGCGACAACCCGAAGAACAGCGAGTACCCCCGCACTTTCAAACCCATCTTCGAATCGGTGGCCCGCGAGACCGGTTGCCCGCCCGCCCATCTGGAAGAACTCAAGGTGAACGGCGCCCCGCAATACCTCACGCGGATGCTGGCCGAGATTGCCTGGGGCCAATATCAAATCGTCGGCTTCACCTCGACCTTCGATCAGAACATCGCCAGCCTGACGATGGCGAAGCTGATCAAGGAGGTCCATCCCTCCGTCAAGATCGTGTTCGGCGGCGCGAACTTCGACGGCGAGATGGGGCTGGAGCACTTGCGGGCCTGGCCCTGGATCGACTACGTGGTGGTGGGCGAAGGGGAAGTGCCGTTCCCGGCGCTCGTGACGCACATCCTGGAAAACAAGGACGGCGCGCCCCCGGCCGGCGTGGCCTACAGAAGGGGCGGCACAATCCAGTTCACGCCGTCTCCCCACCTGTTCACCGAGTTTCACAAGACCGGCCCGCCCGATTACGACGATTACTTCGAGCTTCTCGATCAGCTGGACCCGCAACGGTCGCAGGGCCTCAACCGCATCCTGCTGCATGAAGCGTCCCGCGGCTGCTGGTGGGGCGAGAAACACCACTGCACCTTCTGCGGGCTGAACGCGCAGAGCATGGAGTTCCGCTCCAAATCGCCCGCGCAGGTCTACGGCGAATTCAAGTTCCTGTCCAGCCGCTACAACACCACCCGGTTCCGCTTCGTGGACAACATCATCGACATGAAGTACATCGACGAGCTGTTCGCCAAGTTCGCGGCGGAGCGGCTCGACTTCGAAGTCTTCATCGAGACCAAGAGCAACCTGAACAAGTCCCAGATCCGGACGCTCGCGCGCGGCGGGGTGAAGTCCATGCAGCCCGGCATCGAAAGCCTGAGCCAGAACCAGCTCGCGGAGATGAAAAAGGGGGTCAGTCCCCTGCAGAACCTCCAGATGCTGAAGTGGAGCACCTACTACGGCATCCACGTGTCCTGGAACATCCTGCTCGGGTTCCCCGGAGAGACCAACGAGGACTACCGGCGCCAGATCGGCTTGATTCCCTCGATCCTCCATTTCCAGCCGCCGGAGGCTGTGGGGGAGCTGTGGCTCGAGCGGTTCAGTCCCTACTGGAAGTGGCCCGAGCAGAACGGCATCCGGATCACCGGCCCCGGCCTGGCGTACGCTTACGCCTACGATCCCCGGCTCGTGGACGTCGCGAAAATCGCCTACGATTTCGAGTACGAGCTCATCGAGAAGCGCGTGGACCCCGGCCTGATCGAGGAGCTGACCCGCGCGACGCAGGACTGGAAGGGCCGACACGCGACGGACGACAAGCCGTTCCTCTACTATTCGAAGGCCCCCGACTTCGTCACGATCTTCGACAACCGCGCGGCCGACAAGCCCGTCAAGGAACGCTATGACTGGCCGCACGCCGGCATCATCGACTTTTGCAACGAGGCGCCCCGCTACTTCGGGCAGATCCGCGGCGAGGTGCACGATCGGAGAGGCGCCGGCTCGTACGACGACGCGGCGGTCACGCGCGCGCTCGACGACCTGCTGCGGAAACGGATCCTCTACGAGGAAAAGGGCCGCTACCTCACGCTCGCCCTGCCGGTGAACCAGTCGTTTTGAGATTCTGGAGCATGACCATGCGCAGGCGCTGGAACCTTGTGCCGGTACTGGCGTTGTCCGGCCTGCTGGCCGGCTGCACGCAGATCCTCTCCGTCCCGATGGACGCCGTGACAACGGTCGCGGAAGACCGCCCCTTCAGCGAAACCAAAGACGATCTCGGCATCAAGGCCTCCATCCTCAAGGCCTTTGCGGAGGAGGCCAAGGGCCTCCTGGTGGACGTCAACACCGATGTCTACGAGGGAGAAGTGATGCTGACGGGGTCCGTCAAAAAGAGCGAGGACCGCCGGAAGGCGGTCGAGCTGGCGCGGCGCGCGGAGGGAGTGAAGAACCTGTACAACGAGATCCAGGTCACCGAGGAAGGCGGATTCAGCGCCTCCGCCAAGGACATCGGCATCGAGCTCAAGCTGAAGGCCAACCTGTTAGGCACCAAAGGCGTGGGGTCCATCAACCTCCGCTGGCGGTCGGTCAACGGCGTGGTCTATTACATCGGCGCGGTCCACAGCAAGGAAGAGCTCGACAAAGTCATGAGCGTCACGCGCGCCACGGACGGCGTGAAAACCATCATCAGCCACATCCGCATCAAGCCGCCCAAAGGCTCCTGACGCCGTCCCGCCTCATCCCTTCAGAAATAGACCTGGATCGAGAGCACCGCGTCATTGTCGTGCGGCCGGTGATTGAACTCCAGCCGAAGCGCGAGGTCTTTCCGGAGCGTGTACCGCTGCTGGACCGACGCGCGCAGTTCGTCGGAGTTTTCCCCCAGCGGGAATCCGAGATACGTCCCCGACACCAGCACCCTCCAGCGTTCGGTGAGATCGGCCAGCATGCCGACGGTGCCGCCTCCGCCGATCCGGTGGTTCCGCTCGAACGCGTGGCTGTAGTTGGCGTCGGCCTCGGCGAAAGCGAAGAAGACTTCGCGCCGAAGCCAGTGCGTCTCGAAGGAGGGTCCGATCCCGACGTTCAGGTTGGCGTTGCCGCAGTAGCGGCAGCCGGGCCGGTTCACCGTCTCATAGCCGGCGTTGAGTTTCCATGACGGCGCCTGGAACAAGGCATCGGACGGAGACAGGGACAGGATGTTCACCAGCGTGGCGCGTTCCAGCCGGGTTCGGTCCCGCTTTTCATAGTGACGGAGGCTCAGCGCCAGCAGCTCGATCTGGGCGCCGGGCGTGTAGCCGGTCTCGGGATCGAGCAGATCGTGGTAGCCGGTGCGAATGTTCAGTTCTTCGAACCATTCGTCCTGGCGCCACCCGGCTCCCACTCCGGCCCGCGATGTCAGATGTCCGAGTTCCGGCCGTTGGGCGAACGGCCGGACCGCCAATTCTTCCGATGGGACTTTGAGCCCACTGCGGGCCGTGAGCACGTTCCTGGTTTTCTCCTTATAGGAAGCGGCATGCGCCCCATCCGTTGCGCTGCGGTAGAGAAGGTAGTCAGAGGCGACGTCCAAAATCAGCGTGCGTCGCTGAAGCGGCAGGCCGGTAAACTCTGTGGCGTGTGCGGCGGCAGGATCGGCAATGATCCGATGGAGCCACTGTTGTTCCTCATCCGTCAGCGTCTCCCGTTTGCGGCGGATCTGCGTGCTCCGCGAAGGTCGGTACGTGACTGTCTCGACAAGACCCGTCTGCCTGGTGACCAGCTTCACGGTATCGGCGGGAACTGTCCAGAATACGAACTGATCGGCGAGATGCAGTTCGGGATCGGCGATCTCCAGCAGGGAGAGGAGGTGATAGGAGCAATTCTCCTTGAAGAAATAATAATCAAAGTAGGCATTGCCCAACTCCCAGGCGTGTTGCAGCATCCGCTCGACCTGCGCCTCAGTCAGATTAAGCCGGTACTCCCAGATGTCGCGATTCTCGAAATCCCGGTATTCCTGGACCTTCAGGTAGTACGGCATCGTCGAAAAATACCCTTTGAAGCCGCCGGTTATTCCCAGAAACGCAAAAGCGACGCCGCTATCGGTCGTGACGTCGGCCGCATAGTTGATCGTATACGCCAGCAAGCGCGTCTGCTCGGTTTGCCCTTTTTGGTCAATGCGCAAAAATGTATGGCCGAACATGGACGAAGGGTTGTTCATGAAAGCCGCGGCAAAAATATACGATACGGATTGGGGATTCAGTTCGGCGTACCACGCCTTGAAGCGGTCACAGGGCAGCGGGGGGAGACGCTGGTCATCGATCGCCAGTCTGGATTTCAGCCAATGGTAGCGCGCGATGAAGGCGCATTGCGCCGGTTGGCGTGACCGGCCGACAAGCTCATCGGAAAAAAACCGGGCCAGCGTCGCTTCCAGTTCGGCCCGAGGGTCGGTCTTGCCGGTTGGCGCCAGGAAGAAGCCGGGGTCATCCGCCTCACTCGTGTACCCGCCTCCGAAGTCTTCACGGTAATGCAGCAGGAGATGCCAGTACCGCTGCTCGGAGAGACGCGCTTCGGAAGAACGGCTGATCAGTTCGGCAAGGTAGGCGTCGTCTTTCGCATCGGCGGTGCCGGCCGTCGTTGAGAGAAGCAGAAGGCCCAGGAGAAAGCCGGCCAGTGCGTGCAAGATCGAGGAAGGCCAAAAGAAAACGGGGCTCCCGGCTTTGGGACCGGAAGCCCCGTTTTGAAGGCGACTACCGCTTCGCGGAAAGTTTCGCAAGCGCCGGGTGGCCGGCCATCGCCGCATTCAAGGCCTTGAGCATGGCAACCGGTGCCGCATCACCCGCCTGGATCAGGGTGGTGTACTTCTCCTGGGTCATCGCGAAGAACTCGGCCTGGTGCTCGGCCGGAACTCCCATGAGCGTCGCCAGGGAGGCAAGATGCTCTCCCCGTCCTTGCGCCATTTCCTGCGACAGATTTTCAAAGTTGATCGCGGCAAATACATTCACTTTCTCTTCCGCGAATACGACCCCGTCGTTCGTGCAACCTGACGTGCCGGAACTGATACCGAACGTCTGGCTCCCGAAGGTTCCGTTGGTCGTGGCCATCATGACCTGGGGGCCAATATTCTTCTGGTGGCCAAAATCCGACCATGCGAGTTTCCCAAGGCCGCAACCCGGGCCGTTATCGGGATTGGCCGCCATTGCCCCCACGGCCGGAAAACACACGACCGCTATTGCTACTAGCATCAGTCCCAGCTTTTTCATCATGACACCTCCTTATGGTTTGGTTGCAGTGCAATCATGCGGCCGCGTTTCGGAGGCGAGTATATGGGTGAGTGAAAAGAGTGTCAATACCTAATCCCCCGCCCTTACCCCAGACAGATCATGACAACAGGCCAATTTTGCAGATTCCCAGTTCCCTTTCGGACGGGAAGCGAGCTTCCCTGCAGTGGGTGTGGCCCTCTGCCGCGCAATACTTTACCTTGACACAGCACTGTTTGGGGCCGGGGCCGGCTGATCAAACTTCTCGTGCGCTTCTATCGCCTCTTTCAATGC
This sequence comes from Nitrospirota bacterium, assembly GCA_004298335.1. Lineage (GTDB taxonomy): Bacteria > Nitrospirota > Nitrospiria > Nitrospirales > NS-4 > SCTG01. Next base: position 22,821 of record SCTG01000015.1, on the reverse strand, counting down.
TCCGGTCGGCTCGGGCGGCGCATAACCTTCGATCGCAAGCACTCGGTCGTTGGCATCATAGGTAATTCGCGTTTCCTCCTGACGTCCCATTCTGGCTTCCACGATGGTACCGGGGATTTCCCATAGCCCAATCGTGGCAAGATCAATATACAAATTCATCAATGCCCGGTGCCCGTTCGGCGAGTTCCCCATTTCGAAGCGATACGTGTCCTTTTTCTTTCCGTCCCCAAGCGGCTGCGAGGCGACCGGCTTACCAAGTTGTATCTCCACTATTTGCCGGCTTGAACCAATCTCGAATGCTTTGAAGTTCGGCTCGGGAGTCCCATTCAAGGCCATCGCCACGGAGCACCCGGCTAAAACCATCACCGCATAGCAACCAGACGCCAGAGCCAGCAGCGCCGATTTCATGACCGATGCGCCGGCCGTTTTGATCATTTGGCCCCCGGGAGGTTGAACTTGAAGTCCTTCAGCGGGTCCTTGTTTTTCTCGGCATAGGCCGCCGGATCGGCCGCCATCTTGGCGCATTCGTCCCGGATCTCCTTGGCGCGCTCCTCCACCCGCTGCGCCAGCTCATCCTTCTTCTGCGTCCGCAACACCATGGCGTACTGATCCATCGTGTCCGCGCGGCTGGGATGATGCTTGCCGTGGGCGGTCTCAAGGATCGCCAGCACCTTGCGGTAGATGTTCTCCGCCTCATCGAACTTGCCCTGCGCGTATTTCAGACCGGCGAAGTGTTCAAGGCTGCCGGCATAGTCCGGGTGCTCCTGCCCGAGCGTGTCCTGCCAGATCTTGATCGCCCGCAGGTAGAGCTTTTCCGCCTCGTCATACTTCCCCTGCTCGCGATAGACGTCGGCCAGCTTTTCCAGGCCGTGGCCCACGTAGGGATCGTCCCTGCCCAACTTCTCTTCGCGAATGGTCAGCGCATGGAAATAGAACGGCTCGGCATCCACATACCGCCCGAGCGCCTGGTACACCATCGCCAGTTTGTCGAGCGCCATCGCCACGCTCAGGTGATCCTCGCCCAGCAGCTTCACCTGAACGTCCAGCGCGCGTTGCAACAACGGCAGGGCCTTGTCGTATTTGCCCGTCTCGCGGCAGACTTCTCCGAGTGCCGTCACGGTGGCCAGCACGTCCGCGTGCTCGGGCCCCAGTGCCTTCTCCTGCGCCGCCAACACCCGCCGCAGCAGCGGCTCCGCCTTGGCCGGCAGGTTCCGCACCCGGAAAAAGTCGGCTAACTTGGCGAGGCCCGCCACCACCTCGGGATGCTCGGGGCCGAGGGCCTTTTCCTGGATCGCGAAGGACTGGCGATAGAGTGACTCCGCCTCGCTGTGCTTGTTCTGCTCGCGATAGGCCATCGCCAGGTTGGTCATGGCGGCCGCTTTGCGCAGGTCCTGCTCGCCGAATTTTTCAGCTTCCTTGAGGGCGTCCTTGAACAGCGGTTCGGCCTCGTCGGGGCGGCCTCGCTTCAACGCCGCGTTGCCGGCGTTCGTCTTCTGGGTAAAGATGGGGCCGGGATCGGAAAGTCCGGCGACCTTCCGAAAAGTTCCAGAGAGCCAGTCGGCCATGACGCCCTCCCGACGTTAGAAGGTGGGATGAACGGCGGGATGCTAGCAGGAATGCCAATTCATGACAAGCGAGAAAATATTTACCGGAGCCATTACATCTTCCGCCGCTCTTTCAGTTTCGCCAGCCGTTGCCTGATCGCATCGACCCCGTGGTCGTCCGTCGCCGGCGCGGACTGGAGGTAGCGTTCGTACTGCGCCACCGCCTCGTCCACGCGACCGGACGCCTCGTAAGCGAGACCGAGCCCCGCATGGGCCTCGGTCGTTCCCGGCGCCAGCCGCAGGGCTTCCCGGTACTGCGCGATCGCCTCGTCGAATTTCCCCTGGCCGGTGAGCGCCTGCCCCAGCGCCAGGTACACCCCGGCGTCCCTCCAGCCGAGCGTGAGCGCCTCGCGAAAGGCGTTGACCGCCAGCGCCGCGCGGTCGATCGCCAGGAGCGCAACCCCGAGATGGTAATTCGCCCGGGCCGCCAGGTTGTCCTTGTTGTCGGGATTGAGCCGGATCGCCTCGACCAGCTCGGCCATCGCGAAGTCGTACTCTTCCGCCTGCAGATACGCCAGGCCGAGCTCCAGCCTGGCGCGGGGGTCGGTCGGCGCGCGCCGCACGGCCGCGAGCCGTTCTTCGACAGGCGGCGCGCCGGGCGGAGGAGGTCCGGACTCGCCGGGCTGGGCGGCCAGCATGATCCCGAACAGCAGCGCTTCGGCCATCATGGCCCGGCGTTGTCCTCTCCCGCGTCCGGCCCGCGCAGCCGCCCACTTACCGTCAGACTGATCAGCGCGGCCATCCCGACCGTCACGGCGAGCGCCGCGAGCGCCACCACCAGAAAGGATTCATTGCGAAACGCCGCCGGAGGGAAGAGCCCCGGGACCGGCACGTGCGGGATGAGCAGCCGGTATTCCAAGATCGCCATGCCGGCGTACAGACACAGGGCCAGCGCGGCCAGCGCGTACGCGGCCCGCACGGAGAGCAGAAAGCCTGCCAGGAGGACCGGGCCGACATAGAGCGCCGTGAGCGGATTCGTCACCCCGCCCGAGAAATGCAGCAGCAGGGTCAGCAGGAACAGATCCATGCCGCATTGCAAGATCAGCGAGCGGGCCGCCGCATCGAACGACGCCGCCCCCGTTCGCCTCGCGGCGCGGCCGAGATGAATTCCATACAGGACGTTGGCGGCGACCAGGGCCCCGGCGATCCCGTACAGCGGCCCGCCGTCCAATCTGGCGCCCATGCTCTGCGTCAGGATGACGGCGCCCAGAAGGACCGCGGCGGCGCAAACGTAGCGCAGGTAGATGACCCACCAGGCGTGGCGGGCCAGGTCGGCCCGGATCAGTGACGGCAGGTCGGGAGCAGCCATGCGGCCATTCTAGAGAACTTGTTACGGAGCGGCAAGATGCTTGAGCAGCGCTTCGGCCGCCGGACGGTACTTCTCCGCCCACAGGCGGCGGTCCACGGGATGCGCCATCGCCAGCAGGGCCTGCGCCTGCGCGCGGGCCTGGACCGGCCGACCCGCATCGCGATAGAACTCGACGAGACTCCACCGGATGTAGGCGTACCGGCCGGCGTCCGCCTCCACGGCCCGCGTCCAATAGCCTTCCACCTGGTCCTTCTTCCCGGCCAGAAGCAGACGCAACGGACCCGGCGTTTCGTCGAGCACCGCCCCCATCATGTGCAGCGCGCGGGCATGGCGCGGGTCCAGCTCCAGCGCGCGCAGGAGGTGCTTCTCGAGGTCGGCGATGACCGTCGGCGAGACTTTCCAGAACGGGCGCAGGTTGACGACGTTGCCCCGGTTCGCGGCGAGGAAAAAGTGCGCCTCGGCGCTGTCCTCCTTCAGCGCCAGCGCCCGTTCGGCGGCCTGCTCGCCCCGCTCGTACCAGCGCAGTTCGTCTTTGCCGAGCCAGTCGCCTATCGCCAGGCAGGCCCTGGCCATCCGCACGTGCGGAAGCGGATTTTTCGGGTCGAGCGACGCCGCCTGCTCGTACAGCGTGAGCGCGCGCGTGAACGAGTCCGGAAAGCCCTCATCGGTCTGCGTCAGCCGATCCCCCTGCTCCAGCAGCTCCTGCGCGGTCGCGGCGAAGACGGCAACGGACGCCGCACACAGAGCAGCCGCGAACACACCGGCGCGAACAAGGGGAGCCATGGGAGGAAACTTCACAGGGCGCGGAAGACGGCCAGGAGATCGCTCAAGGCGACCAGCTTGGTCTTCAAGGCCGCCCGCTCGTGCGCGATCTGCGCGGCCAAGTCCTTCGAGGGCTTCTTCAGGTAGGATTCCGCCAGGGCCAGCACGCGGCCGGACTCCTCCTCGACCTTGCTTTTGACCACGGGATTCACCGCGAGCATGTCCCGCATCCGGTTCCGGGCCGCGGTCAGGAACGCCTGATGCTCCTTCTCCGGAAACGATTCCCGCTGGCCTTGATCGAGGCACCGGTCGAGCGTTTGGGAGAGAAAGACATAGAGCCGCACGAACGTCTCGGTGATCTCGAGGTGCGGGGACGAGGCAGATTGGGCAGCCATGGCGCCTCCTATTTCTTTGGGTCGCTCTTGCAGAGCGGGCAGCGGCAGAACTTGTCGCGCAGGATGGAAAAGGAGTAGATGCCCGTGTCGTGGCCGTCGCTCCACCGGAACCGCAGCCCGTAGCGCCCGACCGGCTCGATGTCCTGGACCCCGATGAACATCGGGATGCTGTCCGGCTTGACCCGCAGCTCGCCCGTCCACTCGTCCGTGCAGGCCGCGCAGGGACAATGCTGGCGGAGGTAGCGGATCGGGTAGACGCCCTTGTGGCCGTCGTTCCACTCGATGCCGAGCACGCCGTTCTCGATCCACGCCATGTCCTTGGGTTCGACGGCCGTCTCGCTCATCACTGATCCGCTTCCCCCTGGTCGGTCGTCACGCCTTTATTCCTGATCCAATGGTACGCCCCGTAGGCGGATGCGAGGACGCCCGCCACCAGCAGACCCAGCGCCGTCTGCTTGATCGCCTCATTGCCCTCCGTCAGCCCGTAGGTGCCCAGGATGAATCCGAAGGCCACGAAGGCCTTGCCGGCGAACCGCGCGATCGCGCCGCCGTACCCGACAGGGTCAGACATGCGCGGCCGCTCTCGATCGATACACGGGCCGCTTCTCCGCTACTTTTCCACCCGCCCACCCCGAGCGCCCCGGGACGCGCTCTTCTCCCGTGACTCCATGCGTCCTCGGCATGCGCCGGCCGGCCACGCACTCCACGTAGAGTTCGATCACGTCGTACAGCTCGTTGCGGATGGCCGCCGTCGGCTTGAGGCGCGGCAGGAGGGCCAGTTCCATGCGGAGCGCCTGGCGGAAAAACGCCAGGCACGCCGGCGACACGGATGGGCACCGCACGGGCTCCTGCCGGACACAGGCCGAGCAGACCGTGCCGCCCGCCCGCGGCGAGAAGAACCACGTCCCGCCATTGGTCCGCTGCTGGCAGGCGTTGCAGCGATCCAGGTGCGGCAGGTAGCCCGCGAAGCGCAGGATCTCCAGCTCGTACAGGGCCGCCGTGAGCACCGGGTCGCCGCTCTCCCCGACCGCCCGCAACCCTTCCAGCAGCGCCTGGAACACGCGCGGCACCGCATCGCCGTCGGCCGTCACCGCGCCTGCCAGGTTGGCGAGCCGGGCCGCGCCGGTGATCGCCTCGAGCGACGTCCGGATGGACGGAAAGGCGTGGCGGATGTCGGTCTGGGAAATGCGATACAGGGTGTCGCCCGGCTTTTCGAACAGCACGAGGTCGCAGTGGACGAAGGGCTCCAGGGAGCTGCCGAAGCGGCTCTTCATCCGCCGGGCCCCCCGGGCGACGCCCCGGACCTTGCCGTGCTTCAACGTGAAGAAGGTGACGATCCGGTCGGCGTCCCCCCACTTGCGGCTCTTGAGGACGACGGCGGGGGTTTTGAGCAGGGACATCCGGCCCGGCCTTATTGCAGGTGGGCCAGGACGGCCGTGGCGAGGCTGAGATAGATCGCGATCCCCGTGATGTCGTTCGCCGTGGTCACGAACGGGCCGGCGGCCACGGCCGGATCCACGCCGTAGCGCTTCAGGATGACCGGCATGATCGTGGCCATGGCCGTGGACACGACCAGCGCGAACACCATGGCGATGCCCACGACGAGACCCAGCGTCAGGTTGATGTGCATGATGGCGGCCGCCGCCAGCGCCACGACGCCGCAGAGCATGCTGATCAGAAACCCGATCGTCACCTGGCGCAGAAAGACCTTTCTCACGTCGGACAGCTCGATCTGCCCGGTCGCCAGTCCGCGGATGACCAGGGTGGACGATTGCAGCCCCACGTTGCCGCCCATGGCCGCGATCACCGGGATGAACGTGACCAGCGCCACCACCTCCTGGATCGTGTGCCGGAAGAACCAGAGGATCATGCCCGACACCATGCTCCCGATCAGGTTGGTCAGGAGCCACGGGACCCGGAGACGGAGCGACTTGATCACCGGCGAGTGCAGGAGGTCTTCCTCCTCCTCGCTCTTCGTGCCGGACATCTTCAGCATGTCCTCGGTGGCGGCGTCGTGGATGATGTCCACCACGTCGTCCACCGTGATGATCCCGACCAAAGCATTGTCCCGATCCACGACCGGAATCGCGAGCAGGTTGTAGCGGGCCACCAGCTTGGCCACCTCCTCCTGGTCGGTGTCGGTGGCGACGCTGATGACCTCCCGCTTGATCATGGTCCCGAGGCGGGTGTGCGGGGGCACCTGCAGGAGCTGGCGCAACGAGAGCACGCCCACCAGCTTCTCGGTCGAGTCGGTGACGTAGACGTAGAACACGTTGCCGGTGTCCTTGGACCCCTGGAGCCTGTGGATCGCCGCTTCCGCCGTCGTGTCCTCCAGGAGGGAAAAATATTCCGTCGTCATGATGGCGCCGGCGGTCTTGGGTTCGTATTGCAGGAGGTCCTTGACCTCCGCCGAGTCCTCCGGCTTCATCAGTCTCAGGATTTCCTGGGACCGCTCCTCCGGCATGGTGGTCAGGACATAGGCCTGGTCGTCGTCCGGCAGGTCCCGGATCAGCATGGCGATGTCGGCCGCCGGGACGTCGGTCAGCGTCTCGCCGATGTCCCCCTGGTCCATTTCGCTCAGCACCTGGGCCTTGTTGCCCTCCGGCTTGATCAGCTCGAAGACGGTCCGCTTCTCCTGCGCGCTGTTCAAGTGGTGCAGCATCTTGGCGACGTCGGCCGGGTGCATCTTGGAGACCATGCGCTCCAGGTTGCCGATGGCGCCCCGGCGCAGCAGGCGGCCCACGGAGTCCAGGATCACGTCGAACCGGCTCGCGGTCCTCGTGGCTCCGGCCCCTTTGTCGGGCCGCTCGTTCCTGGCGTCCAGACGATCCATCTAGTACCCCAGCTCCACAAGCATGCGCTCATCCTGCCGCCAGGACGCCTTCACCTTCACCCACAGCTCCAGGAACACCTTCATGCCGAAGAGGTTTTCCATGTCGATGCGGGCATGGGTGCCCACCGCCTTGAGAATCTCGCCGTGCTTGCCGATCACGATGGCCTTCTGGGAGTCCTTCTCCACGTAGACGGTCGCGCTGATCCGCGCCATCCGCCCTTCTTCTTTAAAGGAGTCGATGAACACCGCCACCGCGAACGGCAGCTCGTCGCGCGTCTTCTGCAGGAGCTTCTCCCGGATGATCTCCGCCGCGAGCACGCGCATCGGCTGGTCCGTCACCACGTCCTCCGCAAAATAGGACGGCCCTTCCGGCATGCGGGCCAGGGCCAGCTCCAGCAGGCGATCCACGCCGTCGCCGGTCTTCGCCGAGACGGGCACGATCTCGGCGAACCGGTGCATCCGGCTGTATTCGTCGATCAGCGGCAGCAGGCGCAGCTTCTTCACCAGGTCCACCTTGTTGATGACGAGCACCGCCGGCACGTCGCGCTCCTTGAGCCGCTCGAGCACAAACCGGTCGCCGGGGCCCGGCGGCTCCGTGGCCTCGACCATGAAGCAGGCTAGGTCCACTTCATCGAGCACGTGCAGGGCCACGTCGACCATGCGCTTGTTGAGCTCGAACTTGGGCTTGTGAATGCCGGGCGTGTCGAGGAACACCACCTGGGCGCCGGGCAGATGCTTGACGCCGAGGATCCGGGTCCGGGTCGTCTGCGGCTTGTCCGAGATGATGGCGATCTTCTCGCCGAGGATGCGGTTCAGGAGCGTCGACTTCCCCACGTTCGGCCGGCCCACCAGCGCGACGAACCCCGAGCGGTAGGACACGGCCGCGCTCACGGCCGCTCCGCCGGGGAGCCGCTCGGACGTGGGGCTGGGCTCTGCTTGGCGCCGGGCGGGATCAGGAAGACCGTTTCGCCTTCCTTGACCAGCCCGAGCCGGTTGCGGGCCAGGCCTTCCAGCGTGGCCGGGTCGTGCCTGACCGCCTCGACGTTCTTTCGCAGGCGGGCGTTCTCCTCCTCGATCGCCTTGATCTCCTCGGCGATCTGCCCCTGGGTCCGTTTCATGTTGAGGTATTTCATATAGCCCATGCTGTCGAAGAAAAACTCATAGGTGAAGTAGCTCAGCAGGAGGAGGCCGCCGACCATGTAGATCGCCCAGCGCCGCTTCTGCCTGGACTTGAGGGTCGTCCGCCGCTGGTTCGGCCTTGTCCTCATCCGCCCGCCTTTTTGGCGACCACGGCGCGCCCCGCATACCGCGCGGCCGTTCCCAGTTCCTCTTCGATCCGCAGCAGCCGGTTGTACTTGGCCGTCCGGTCGGTCCGCGACAGCGAGCCCGTCTTGATCTGGCCGGCGCCCACGCCCACGGCCAGGTCCGCGATCGTGACGTCCTCGGTCTCCCCCGACCGGTGCGACACGACGGCCGTGTAGCCCGCGCGCTTCGCCATCTCGATCGTCTCCAGGGTTTCGGTGAGCGTCCCGATCTGGTTCAGCTTGATGAGGATCGAATTGCCGATCCCCTCCGTGATCCCCTTCGCGAAGATCTCCGGGTTGGTCACGAAGATGTCGTCCCCGACGAGCTGCACGCGCTCACCCAGCCGTTCCGTCAGCATCTTCCAGCCCTTCCAGTCCTGCTCGCTCAGCCCGTCCTCGATCGACAGGATCGGGTACCGGCGGATGAGATTTTCGTAGTATTTTATCATGTCCTCGCCGGAACGCCGTGCGACTTTTTCACCCTTCATCACATATTGCCCGTTTTCGTAGAACTCGCTGGCCGCGGCATCCAGCGCCAGGGCCAGGTCCCCGCCGGGCCTGTAGCCCGCCATCTGGATGGCCTCCACGATGAGCGCCAGGGCCTCTTCGTTCGAGCCGAGGTTCGGCGCGAAGCCCCCTTCGTCCCCCACGGCGGTGCTGAGGCCCTTCTTTTTCAGCAGGGCCTTGAGGGTGTGGAAGACCTCGGCGGCCATCCGCAGGGCGTCCGCGAACGTCGGCGCGCCGGCCGGCACGATCATGAATTCCTGGATGTCGAGATTGTTGTCCGCGTGCGCCCCGCCGTTGATCACGTTCATCTGGGGAACGGGCAGCTCGTGCGCGTTCGCCCCGCCCAGGTAGCGATAGAGCGGCAGTTTGGCCTCATCAGCCGCGGCCTTGGCGACAGCCAGCGACACCCCCAGGATGGCGTTCGCGCCCAGCTTGCCCTTGTTGGGCGTGCCGTCGAGCGCGATCATCGCGCGGTCGAGCGCGGCCTGGTCCGCCGCATCCCGCCCCAACAGCGCGGGCGCCAGGATTTTGTGCACGTTGGCGACGGCGTTGCGGACGCCCTTGCCGAGATAGCGCTTCCGGTCGCCGTCGCGCAGCTCGAGCGCCTCGCGCGTGCCCGTAGACGCGCCGGACGGCACCGCCGCCCACCCGCGCGCCCCGGACTCCAGCACGACGTCCACCTCGATCGTCGGGTTCCCCCGCGAATCCAGGATCTCCCGCGCCTTGATCGCCGCTATCCCGCTCATCGTTCAGCCCTCAAGGGAATATTCATGAAGGGGTGGCGCCGCATGGGACCCGGGCGGAGCGGAGGGCCGTACAGCCCGGTCTGCGTGCCTTGTAGGGCGAAACGGCCTGAGCACGTCCGGGTGATGCGGTGACAGGCCCCCCACCTCATTGAGTTAACTTCCTCTTCAGCAATTCGTTCACCTTGGCCGGATTAGCTTTGCCACCGGAGGCCTTCATCACCTGCCCGACGAAGAACCCGAACACCGCCTCCTTGCCGCTCTTGTATTGCGCGACCTGCTGCGGATTCTTGGCCATGACCTCGTCGATGATCTTCTCCAGCGCGCCCTCATCCGAGACCTGCACAAGCCCCTTGGCCTTGATGATTTCAGCAACGCTCTTGCCGGTCTTGAGCCTTTCCTCCAAGACAGCCTTGACGATCGGGCCGCTGATCTCGCCTTTTCGCTTCAGCGCTGAGAGTTCTCCGATCTCACCGGCGGGGATGTGCGTCCAAAAATCCTTTGCCAAGCCCGGCAGGTCAACGGTGATCCAATTGGCGATGTCTCGGCTGACGTCAGTCTTCGACGCCCCACTCGTGCAGACGGCCGTCACCGACGCTACGAAATAGTCCGCGACGACGGGATTTGCGGTTAACACAGCGGCCGTCTGCTCCGTCAGTCCGAATTCACTGACGAATCGCTTGTGTTTCGCCTCCGGCAGCTCCTGCAGAGACTTCCGCGCCTCCGCGATCATCTCCTCCGTGATTCGTAGCGGAACCAGATCGGGGTCCGGAAAATAGCGATAGTCGTGCGCCTCTTCCTTGCTCCGCATCACCGCCGTCTCGCCCTTCTCCGTGTCCCACAGCCGCGTCTCCTGGACGACCTTCCCGCCTTCGTCCAGGACCTTCGTCTGCCGCTTGATCTCGTACTCCATCGCCGCCTTCACGAACTTGAAAGAGTTGATGTTCTTGAGTTCGACCTTGGTGCCGAGTTCTTTCGAACCGGCCGGGCGGAGCGAGAGGTTCGGCTCGCACCGGAAACTCCCCTCCTCCATGTTGCCGTCGCAGACCTTTTGGGAGACCAGAATGTCCCGCAGCGTTTTGAGATAGGCGACCGCCTCGTCCGGCGAGCCCATGTCCGGCTCGGTCACGATCTCCAGCAGCGGCGTGCCGGCCCGGTTCAGGTCCACGTGCGACGCCCCGGCGATCCCGGCATGGAGGTTCTTGCCCGCGTCCTCCTCCAGGTGGGCCCGCCGGATGCGGACGCGCTTGCTCGTCCCGTTCTGCCCGATCTCCAGCCAGCCGTGCTCGCAGATCGGCAGCTCGTACTGCGAGACCTGGTAGTTTTTCGGCAGGTCCGGATAGAAGTAGTGCTTGCGGGCAAACCGGTTCATCGGCGCGATGGTGCAGTGCAGCGCGAGCCCCGTGCGGACGGCGAACTCGACGGCCTTGCGGTTGATGACCGGCAGGACGCCCGGCATGCCGAGGCACACCGGGCACGTCTGGGTGTTGGGCGCGGCGCCGAACGCCGTGCCGCAGCCGCAGAACATCTTGGACGCGGTCAGGAGCTGCGCGTGCACCTCCAGCCCGATGACGACTTCATAGGCCACTGCCGGCCGTTATGCGCCGCCCTTCCGCATGGCTTCCTTGCCCGCCTCGAAGGCCGCCGTCAGGACCGTCTTCTTCTCGCTGACGAACTGCTTGCCCTGCTCGATGGCCTTATCGAGCGCCACCTTGGCCTCCTTGGCCTTCTCGAGCGCTTCCTCTTCGGCCTTCTCGGCGTAGTTCCTGAGCAACTTCCTGGTCTCCGCTCCGGACTGGGGCGCCAACAATAACGCCGCGCCGACGCCGATGATGGCCCCGGCGAGAAACGCGAACGCAACCGCTCCTGACGAAAATCCGTTGTCTTCAGCCGCCATTGGAAGAACCTCCCTGTTGATGTGATTCCGATTTTTTCGTGAACACTCCGTACGCCGCCCGAAATCCCGCCAGCAGGCTGCCGACGTTCGTCAGCAACGTGCCGGCTCCTCCACGGACCAGTCCGTGCACCTGATTGATCGTCTCCCCGACCTCGCCGATCGCGTTGCCCAGCACCCGCGCATGGGCGGCGGCTTCCTGCATCTGGCCCGCCACCTGGTTCATGTTCTGGGCCGCCTGCGTCGCCTCCCGGAACAGGACCGGCAGGTCCTCGTTCATGCGCCGGAGCAGCCGCTCCGACTCCTCGGCCGTCTTGCGGAGCTGCATCAGCACCGGCACGAGGAAGGCCACCAGCACCACCGCCGCCAGCGCCACGATTCCCACTGCAATTTCGATAAACATATCCGCCTCCCTTACCCCGCTTCTACAATGTCGGCCGTTTCTTGTGCCAGTCCGTCGCCTGCTCGTAGGCATACGCCGCCCGGATGATCTTCTCCTCCTCAAACGGGCGCCCGATGATCTGCAGGCCGATGGGCAGCTTCCCGCTGCTGAACCCGCAGGGCAGCACGATCGCGGGCACCCCGGCCAGGTTCACCGAGATCGTGTAGATGTCCGACAGGTACATCTGCAACGGGTCCTGCACCTTCTCGCCGAGCTTGAAGGCCGGCGTCGGCATCGTGGGCGTGACGATCATGTCGACATCCTTGAACGCCTCGTCGAAGTCGCGCTTGATCAGCGTGCGGACGGACTGCGCCTTGCCGTAGTAGGCGTCGTAGTAGCCGGCCGAGAGCGCGTAGGTGCCGAGCATGATGCGCCGCTTCACCTCCGGGCCAAATCCCTCCTGCCGGGTCTTCATGTATGTCTCCAGCAGGCCCTTCTCCTTCGCGGCCCGGTACCCGTATTTCACCCCGTCATACCGGGCGAGGTTGGAGGACGCCTCCGCCGTGGCGATCAGGTAGTACGTCGCGACGGCATACGTCGTCATCGGAAGCGAGATCTCCCTGATCTCGGCCTTGAGCTCCTGCATCTTGATGATCGCCGTCCGCACCGCGAGTTCCACCTCCGGGTCGAGCCCCTCGGCGAAGAACTCCAGCGGCACGCCGACCTTCATCCCGCGCATGGTGAACTTGAGCGCCTTCTGGTAGTCCGGCACCGGCACATCGGCCGACGTGGAGTCCAGCGGATCGTGCCCCGCGATGAGCTGCAGCATCAGGGCCGCGTCCCGCACGTCCTTCGTGATCGGGCCGATCTGGTCGAGCGACGAGGCGAAGGCGACCAGCCCGTAGCGCGACACCCGGCCGTAGGTGGGCTTGAGCCCCACCACGCCGCAGCAGGCGGCCGGCTGCCGGATCGAGCCGCCGGTGTCCGAGCCCAGCGCCGCCGCGCAGAGGTCGGCGGCCACGGCCGCGGCGGAGCCGCCGCTGGAGCCGCCCGGGATGCAGGCCAGGTTCCAGGGGTTCCGCGTCGGGCCGAAGGCCGAGTTCTCGGTCGAGGAGCCCATCGCAAACTCGTCCAGGTTCGTCTTGCCGATCAAGAAGTACCCCTGCTCCCTCAGGCGCGAGACCACCGTCGCATCGTAGGACGGCACGAAGTTCTCCAGCATGCGGGAGCCGCAGGTCGTCTTGACGCCCTCCGTGCAGATGTTGTCCTTGACCGCGATCGGCATGGCCATCAGGGGCGCGATCTTCCGCCAGCCGCGCAGCTTGTAATCGAGATCATCGGCCTCCTTCAGCAGCGCGTCCTTCTTCGCCGGCGTGATGTAGGCCTTGACCTTGGATTCGACGACGGTGATGCGCTGGAAATAGGCCTTCACGATCTCGGCGGCGGACACCTCCCCCTTGGTGAACTTGTCCTTGAGCTCGAAGAGCGTCAGTTTCCGCAGCGACATCAGGCGACTATCCTGTTCTTCTCGTCCACTTTGATGATCTTGGGCTCGTGCCGCTTGATCTCGTCCTCGTTGTAGAACTCGTAGCAGAAGACGATGATCTTGTCCGCGATGGCGCCCTTGCGGGCCGTGGGGCCGTTCAGCGAAATCATGCCGCTCCCGCGCGCGCCGGGGATGACGTAGGTCGTGAACCGCTCCCCGTTGTTGAGGTTGGAGATGACCACGGCCTCGTACGGCAGGATGCCGGCCGCCTCCAGCAGGGTCTCGTCCACGGTCAGGCTCCCCTCATATTCCAGGCAGGCGTCGGTGACCGTCGCCCGGTGAATCTTCGATCGCAGCATTTGTCGAAACATCGTTGGTCTCTATCCTCGGTTAGCGGTCTTCCAGAATCTTCGGCACGCGGAAGAAGCCGTCCGCCTGGTCCGGCGCGTTGGCCAGCGCCTGCTCCTGCGACAGCGACGGCCGCACCTCGTCGTCGCGGAACACGTTGTCGGTCGGGAGCACGGTCGCGGTCGGTTCCACGCCCGCCGTGTCGAGCTCCTTGAGCTGGTCGATATGCGTCAGGATCCCGCTGAGCTGCCGGGCGAAGGTCGTCTTCTCGTCCTCGCTGACCTCCAGCCGCGCCAGCTTCGCCACATGCTCGACCTGTTCCTTGCGGATCTCCATACGTTCTCCACTAGACGGGAGGGGGCCCCGCAGACGCCCCTCCCGTACCCACTATTCCACCGTGACACTCTTCGCGAGGTTGCGCGGCTGGTCCACGTCGGTCCCCCGCAGCACCGCAATGTGGTACGCCAACAGCTGCAGCGGGACCGTGAACAGCACCGGCGTCAACAGCGGGTGTACGTCCGGCACCGTGAAGACTTCGTCGGCGATCCTGCCCAATTCCTTGTCCCCCGCCGTGACAAACGCGATCACGGGCGCCCCGCGCGCCTTCACCTCCATGAGGTTGCTCACCGTCTTCTCGTACAAACCATCCCGCGGCGCCAGCACCACGACCGGCATGTCCTTGTCGATCAGCGCGATGGGGCCGTGCTTCATCTCGCCGGCCGCGTAGCCCTCGGCGTGGATGTACGAAATCTCCTTGAGCTTCAACGCGCCTTCCAGCGCGATCGGGTAGTTGACCCCCCGCCCCAGATACAGAAAATTGTGCTTGGCGTGGTACCGCCTGGCGATCGCGAGCAGCTCGGCCTCGCGTCCCAGCAGATGCTCGACGTGCGTCGGCAGCGTGACCAGCCCATCCAGCCACTCCCGCCCTTCCTTCTCCGACACGGTGCCCCGCACCCGGCCCAGATGCAGGGCCAGCAGGTAGAGCGCCATGAGCTGCGCCGTGAACGCCTTTGTGGAGGCCACGCCGATCTCCGGCCCCGCGTGCGTGTACAGCACGCCGTCCGATTGGCGGGCGAGCGTGCTGCCCACCACGTTGCAGATGGATACCACCTGGGCCTGCCGCTGCCTGGCCTCCCGCACCGCCGCCAGCGTGTCGGCGGTCTCGCCGGATTGCGAGATCGCAACGAGCAGGTCGCCATTGCCGATCAGCGGGTTGCGATACCGGAACTCCGAGCCGATGTCCACCTGGACCGGCGTCCGCGCCATCTCCTCGATGAGGTATTTGCCGACCAGCGCCGCGTGCCAGGACGTCCCGCAGGCGACGATCCAGATGCGCTTGATCGTCTTGAACTGCTCCGGCGTCAGCCCGATGTCCGGGAGATCGGCATCACCGCTCTCGTGCGTATAGCGGCCCCGCATCGTGTCCAGGAGCGTCTGCGGCTGCTCGTGGATCTCCTTCAGCATGAAGTGCGGATAGCCGCCCTTTTCGGCTGAGGCCGCGTCCCACGTAATTCTCTTCACCGTGGGTTTCACCGACTTGCCGTCCGCATCCTTAAACGACCATGCCTTCTCAGAAAGGACCGCCGTCTCGCCGTCTTCCAGAAAGATCACGTGCTGCGTGTGCGCAAGAATCGCGGTCACGTCCGACGCCACAAACGTGCCCTGGCTATTCTGACCAACAACGAGCGGACAACCCGAGCGCGCGGCCACAAGGGCATGCGGCTCGTTCTCGCACATCACGACGATCGCGTAGCTGCCGCGGACTTCACCGGTCGCCGCACGGACGGCCGATTCCAGACCGGCTCCGGCTTTCAGGTTCCGCGCGATCAGATGCGCCATGACTTCGGTATCGGTCTCGGACTCGAACCGGTAGCCGTCCCGCTGCAGCCGCTCCTTCAACGCCGCGTAGTTTTCGATGATGCCGTTGTGCACCAGCACCAGCGGACCAGACCGGTGGGGGTGGGCGTTTTGCTCCGACGGCCGGCCGTGCGTCGCCCAGCGTGTATGGCCGATCCCGATCGTGCCATGCGGACCCGCTCCGTTCAGCATCTTTTCCAGGTTCGCGAGTTTGCCGACGCTGCGGCGGACGTCGATTTTTCCGTCTTGCAGCACGGCGACGCCGGCCGAATCATAGCCCCGGTATTCCAGGCGCTTCAGCCCGTCGAGCAGCACGGACACCGCCTGCTGGCTTCCGATATAGCCGACAATGCCGCACATGGCCGTCTAGTGCTTCCCCTTCGAGTGGGAGGAAACCTTCTTCGCCTTCTCCCGCCAGCCCTTGACCCACCCCGGCTTGACCACCTGCCGGGCCCGCCCGAGCGCGAGCGCGTCCGCCGCCACGTCCTGCGTGACGACCGAGCCCGCCCCGATCACGGCGCCCTTGCCCACCTTCACCGGCGCAACCAGCGACACGTCGCTCCCGATGAACACGTCGTCGTCGATCACCGTCTGGTGCTTGTTGATCCCGTCGTAGTTGCACGTGATGGTGCCGGCGCCGACGTTCACCCGCTTGCCGATCCGCGCGTCGCCGAGATAGCTGAGGTGGTTGGCCTTGGAGCCCTCGCCGAGCTCCGTTTTTTTCAGTTCCACGAAATTGCCCACCCGGGCGTTGCGCCTGACGATCGTGCCGGGCCGCAGGTGCGCGAACGGACCGACGCGGCACCCTTCTTCCAGGCGGCTGCCTTCGATGACGCAGCCGTCCAGGACGGTGACGCCGTCGCCGAGCACGCTCTCCACGAGCCGGCTGTGGGAGCGGATCACGCAGTCTTCCCCGATGATCGTCCGGCCCTCCAGCGTGACATGCGGATGCACGACGGAGTCGCGCCCGACTTTCACGCTCTCGTCCACGAAGCTCGTCTCGGGCGCCAGAAAGGTCGCGCCCGCGTCCATCAGCCGCTTCCGGATACGGCCGCGGAGCACCCGTTCGGCCTCGGCCATCTCGGCCCGCGTGTTGATGCCCAGCGCTTCGATGGGATTGGAGGCGATGGAGGCCGTCACTTTCTTCCCCTGCCGGATCGCCGCCTCCACGATGTCGGTCAGGTAATACTCCTTCTGCGCGTTCGCCGGCTTGAGCGCCGCCAGCGCCGAAAACAGGAACTCCCCCTCGACCACGTAGGTGCCCGCGTTGACTTCGGTCAGCCGCCGGTCCGACGGCGAGGCGTCCTTGTCCTCGATGATCTTCCAGACCGACCCGTCGCGGCCCCGCACGATCCGCCCGTAGCCGGCGGGCCGGTCGAGGTGCGCCGTCAGCATGCTCACCGTCGCGCGGTCGTGCTCGTGCGCGGCAAGCAGCGCCTGCACCGTCGCCTCGGTCAGCAGCGGAGTATCTCCGCTCAGGATCACGAACCGCAGGCTGCTCGACGCATTCCCTCCCCGGCTCTGGAACACGGACTGGGCCTGCGCGACGGCATGGCCGGTCCCGAGCTGGCGCGCCTGCACCACCAGGTCGACCTTCCGGTCGGACAGCAGGTCCTTCATCTTCTCCGCCTGGTGCCCGACCACCACCGCGACGCGGCCTTTGGCAAGCGTTTCGGCCAGATCGACGGCATAGAGCGCCATCGGGCGTCCGCACACGGGGTGCAGCACCTTGGCGAGCTTGGACCGCATGCGGGTTCCCTGCCCGGCCGCCAGCACGATGGCCGCGAGTTTCTTCATGTCTTTATCCCTTCCGCACGGCGCCCGCGCCGACCGCCTCCGGCACCGGCGGCGTGTACATGCCGCCGGAGAACATCATCTTCATCGCCTCGTCCACGCTCATGCTGACCGGAATCAGCTCGCTCTCCGGCACGAACAGCAGGTAGCCGGAGGTCGGGTTCGGCGAGGTCGGCACGTACACATTGATCACCCGGTCCGGGCTGATGTCCTGCACTTCCCCCGGCGTGACGCCGGTGACCAGCGCGAGGGCGTACTGGCCTTTTCGCGGAAACTCGATCATCACGACCCGGCTGTATTTCGCCGTTCCCTTGTTCGCGTCCTGAAAGGACAGCACATCCATCATGGATTTGATGGTCGTATAGATCCCGCGCACCAGCGGCACGCGCTGTAGCCAGTCTTCCCACAGTGCCACCACCCGCCGGCCCATGATGTTCGTCGCCAGCAGACCCGCCAGAACGATCAGCAAAAACAGCACCAGGATGCCCACGCCCGGCACGTAGCGCTGCGTCACATACTTCTCCGGAATATCACCGAGAATGCCGTCGAGGGTGACGAACAGGGTCTTCAAGACCAGCACCGTTCCCCAGATCGGAACTACGACCAGGAGCCCGGTGATAAAGTAGCGTTTCAGCGAGACTTTCAGCATGACTGCGGCCGGCCTTTCCCCAAACACGTTATCATACAAAGTTTCATCCGACCGCGCAAGCGAAAGATTGCTATTTCTCAATAAGTTGGACTATGATCGGCCCATCGAATTTTCACTTTCGGAGCGAGGTGGTCCGGCCGTGCCGCTGGGTGGTCTCAAGCGAGGGTTTTTTCTGAGCTTCGAGGGGATCGAAGGCTGCGGGAAGACCACGCAGCTCAAAGGACTCGCCCGCCGCCTCAAGGCGCTCGGCTACCTGGTCGTCGAAACGCGCGAGCCCGGCGGCGTCCCGATCAGCGAACAGATCCGCACACTCCTGCTGGACCCTAAAAACCGCGGCATGGACGCGCGCTGCGAGCTCCTGCTGTACCTGGCGAGCCGCGCCCAGCACCTGGCCGACAAAGTCAGGCCGGCGCTGGAGAAGGGCGCCGTGGTGCTCTGCGACCGTTTCGCGGACGCGACCATGGCCTACCAGGGCTACGGGCGCGGGCTCGGCCAGGGCCCCGTTGCCGCCCTGAACCGCTTTGCCACCGCAGGCCTGTCGCCGGACCTCGTCATTCTCCTCGATGTCCCTGTGTCGGTCGGCCTCAGCCGCAAGCGCAAAGTCGGCGGCCTCGACCGGCTCGACCGGGAGCATGCGTCCTTTCACGAGGCCGTGCGGCGCGGCTACCTCCGCATCGCCCGGCAGAACCCCCGCCGCGTGCGCGCGGTGGACGGCGCCGCCACGGAAGACGACGTGGCGCGCGCGATTGACCGCATCGTCCAGTCACGCCTGCGCGCCCGGAAAAGCGGCCTGACCAGGGTCGAGCGCCATGCCGTTTGACGCGATCATCGGCCACGAGCGGCCGAAGCGGTTCCTGCAGGCGGCGCTCAAAAGCGAGCGGCTGGCCCATGCGTTGCTGTTTCACGGCGAGGAGGGGATCGGCAAGCTCCTCATGGCCCGCGTGCTGGCGCAGGCCGTGAACTGCGAGGCTGCCCCGCCGCCGGACCCTCCCGACGCCTGCGGCACGTGCCGGTCCTGCCGGCAGATCGAAACCGGCGCCCATCCCGACGTCACAATCCTGACGGCGACGGGCGAAAAAGGCGAGACCGATCACACGCGCGAGATCGAGTCGCGGTTCATCTACCGCCCGCTGATCGGCCGGCAGAAGATCGTGGTCCTGGACAACGTCGACCTGCTGCGGCGCGAGGCCGCCAACGCCCTGCTCAAGACGATCGAGGAACCGCCGCCCGACAGCCTGATCGTGCTCGTGTCGTCGCGTCCGGAAGCGCTGCTGCCGACCATCCGGTCGCGCTGCCAGGAGATCCGGTTCGCGCCTCTGCCTCTCGACGTGGTGGAAGCGGCCGTGCGCCGGCGCCGCGGGCTCTCCGAGCCGGACGCGCGGTTCCTCGCCGTGGTCTCGGGCGGACGCCTCGGCCTGGCCCTCGAGGCCGAGCCGGACGCCCTCCGCGCCGAGCGCGCCGACTACCTCCGGCTCGTGAACCCGGGCTCGGTGGAAAGCACCGCCGGGCTCCTGTCGGTCTGCGAAGCGGTCGGCAAGTCCGACCAGGCGGAAACGGCACTGGGCTGGCTGACCGCCTGGTTCCGCGACCTGCTCATCGTGAAGGTCGGCGGCGACCACGCCCGCCTGGTAAACTCGGACTGCCTGCCTCAACTGAACGCGCTCGCGGCCAGGCTCACGGTCGAGACGATCCTGGACCTCGCCGCCTACGTGAAGTCCATGCACCGCGGCCTGGAGCGCAACCTCAACAAGCAGTTGATGCTGGAAGGCCTGCTCCTCCGCCTGCGGGCGGCGCTTTCAACCAAAGCCGCCTGACGTTTCGGAGGCTCCGTGCTCAAGACGTTCTACATCACGACGCCCATCTACTACGTCAACGACGTCCCGCACATCGGCCACGCCTACACAACCATCGCCGCCGACGTGCTGGCGCGCTACCACCGGCAATGGGGGCACGACGTGTTCTTCCTCACGGGCCTCGACGAGCATGGGCAGAAGGTCCAGCAGGCCGCCGAGAAGGCCGGCATCGATCCGCAGGCGTACTGCAACCGGCTTGCGCCGAAGTTTCAGACTCTCTGGAAGCGGCTGAACATCTCGAACGACGCCTTCATCCGCACCACCGACCCCACACACAAGGCCTACGTCCAGAAGACGCTCCAGGCCCTCTACGACAAGGACTTGATCTACCGCGCCGACTACACCGGCTGGTACTGCACCTTCGACGAGCGCTTCTGGACGGAAAAGGACGTCGTGGACGGCCTCTGCCCTGACTGCAAGCGCCCGGTCGAGCGGCTCAGCGAGAGCAACTACTTCTTCCGGATGGGCCGGTACCAGGAACGGCTCGTCACTTACATCCAGGACCATCCCGGCTTCATCCAGCCGCAGTCGCGGAGCAACGAAGTGCTGGGGTTCCTCAGGAAACCGCTGGAAGACCTGTCCATCTCGCGCCCCAAGTCCCGCCTGTCGTGGGGCATTGAGCTGCCCTTTGACGCCGGCTACGTCACCTACGTCTGGTTCGACGCGCTCGTGAACTACGTTTCGGCGCTGCACTATCTCACGCCAAAGCCCTCGTTCGACAAATACTGGACGACCCACTCCACGGAGACGGCGTCCGACCGAACCGTCATGCACCTGGTCGGCAAGGACATCCTGACGACGCACGCCGTGTATTGGTCCACGATCCTGATGGCCCTGGAGCATGCACTCCCCACGACCCTCTTCGCCCACGGCTGGTGGACCGTGAACGGCGAGAAGATGTCCAAGAGCCGCGGCAACGTGGTGGACCCGAACGCCATCGTGGACGAATTCGGCGTGGACGCATTCCGCTACTTCCTGCTGCGCGAGGTACCCTTCGGCCAGGACGGCGACTTCTCCAAAGACGCGATGATCGGCCGCATCAACAGCGAGCTGGCCAACGACCTCGGCAACCTCCTGAGCCGCAGCCTGACCATGATCGAGCGATTCGCAAACGGCGCGGTGCCGGCCCACGCACCGGCCGCCGACACCGAGATGGAGACCCGGCTCCGCAAGACGATCAACGGCCTGTTCGCATCGGCCGAACGGCACATCACAAACCTGGAATTCAATCGCGCGCTCGAAACCGTCTGGGAACTGGTCCAGCTCGGCAACCAGTACATCGACAAGAGCGCGCCCTGGACCCTGGCGAAGAAGGCCGAAGACAAGGCCCGCCTCGACACCGTGCTGTATCACGGCGCGGAGACGCTGCGCATCCTCGGCCTGGCGCTGTACCCCTTCATGCCGCAGACTGCCCAGGAGATGGTCCGGCAGCTCGGCCTCACGGTGGACCTCTCGAACCCCGCCGCCGACGAGCTGAACTGGGGATACCTGAAGCCAGGCACCAGGATCGCAAAGGGCGACCCGCTCTTTCCCCGCATCGAAACGGCGGCCAAACCGCAAGGAGACACGCGCGTGACCCAAGACCAGCAGCCCGCTCCTCCACAGACGGACCAGATCACGATCGAGGACTTCAGAAAGGTTTCGCTGCGCATCGGCAAGGTCATCGCGGCGGAGCGCGTGCCGAAGTCCACCAAGCTCCTCAAGCTGCAGGTGGACATCGGCGCCGAGCAGCGCCAGATCGTAGCAGGCATCGCCGCGAAGTACGCGCCGGAGGACATGGTGGGCAAACGGGTCGTCATCGTGGCGAACCTGAAGCCGGCCAAGCTCATGGGCGTCGAGTCGCAGGGCATGGTGCTGGCCGCCGGCGACGACGAGGTCTCGGCACTCCTCACGACCGTCGAAGACGTTCCGCCGGGCTCGAAGATCAAATAAGGAGGCGCGTATGCCAACGGGATTGATGATTGCGGCGGTACTGGGAGTGGTCTTCCTCTTCATGATGCTCAAGATCGTTCCCGAGTATGAACGGCTCGTGGTCTTTCGCCTGGGCAGCGTGCTGGCGGAGCCGAAAGGTCCGGGGGTCGTCCTTCTGATTCCGGTCATCGACAAGCCCGTCTGGGTGGACCTGCGCGAGATGGTCACGCCGATCCCGCACCAGGCCTGCATCACGAAGGACAACGCCTCCATCTCGGTGGACCTCCTGATCTACCGGAAAGTCGTGGACCCGACCGCCAGCGTCGTGCAGGTGCAGGATTTCAGCGCCGCGGCCGGCGGCATCGCCGTCACGACGCTGCGGGCGGTCATCGGGGACATCGCCCTGGACGACGTGCTGGCCAAGCGCGAGCAGATCAACCACACTCTGCAATCCAAGATGGACCAGGTCACGAGCCGCTGGGGCGTAAAGATCACCACCGTGGAGATCCAGGAGATCAAGCCGCCCAAGGACATCCTCGACGCGATGAGCCGCCAGATGTCGGCCGAGCGGACCCGCCGCGCCCTGGTCATCGAGGCGGAGGGCACGAAGGCGGCCGCCATCACGGTCGCGGACGGCGAGAAACAGTCCGCCATCCTGAAGGCGGAGGGCGACCGCCAGGCGGCCATTCTCCGGGCCGAAGGCTTCGCGCTGGCGCTGTCCAAGATCTTTGAGGTCGCCAAAGGCGTGGACGCCAAGACGATGGGCCTGCAGTATCTGGAGGCGCTCAAGTCGCTCGGCGCCAGCCCCTCGACGAAGTTCGTGCTGCCGCTGGAACTGACGTCGCTGATCTCCGGCATCATCGGAGACGGCCGGAAAGCGTTCGCGCCGGAGAAAACGTAATCCCATGGGCTGCGCAAAGTGGTTGGAGTTCAAGATCGACGTGGACCCCAAGAAGCCGGGACGCCGGCAGGAGGTCTTCGACCTGAAGGCGATCGAGAAGGCGATCGGCGCGCCGATCACCCATGTCTATTCCAACGAGATTCAGCCGGGCGCGACGGCCGGCGTGCACTACCACAAGACCCATCAGGTCGCGGTCTGGATGCGCGAAGGCGAGATCGAGATGACGCTCGAGGACGTGAAGACGCACGAGAAGGAAGTGCTCACGCTGCGCCCGGGCAACAAGCTGCTC
>SCTG01000196.1 GCA_004298335.1 Nitrospirota bacterium | reverse complement strand
GACGGGTAGCCGGCCTGAAAGGGTGATCGGCCACACTGGCACTGAGACACGGGCCAGACTCCTACGGGAGGCAGCAGTGGGGAATTTTGGACAATGGGGGCAACCCTGATCCAGCGACGCCGCGTGAAGGATGAAGGTCTTCGGATTGTAAACTTCTTTTGGAGGGGATGAATGCCCTGGTGAATAGCCAGGGGTGACAGTACTCTCTGAATAAGCCACGGCTAACTACGTGCCAGCAGCCGCGGTAATACGTAGGTGGCAAGCGATACTCGGAATCACTAGGCGTAAAGCGCAGGTAGGCGGTTCGGTAAGTCTTTTGTGAAAGCTCCCGGCTCAACTGGGAGAGGCCAAGGGAAACTACCGGACTAGAGTGTGGTAGGGGATACTGGAATTCCTGGTGTAGCGGTGAAATGCGTAGATATCAGGAGGAATACCTATGGCGAAAGCAGGTATCTGGGCCATCACTGACGCTGAGCTGCGAAAGCTAGGGGAGCAAACAGGATTAGATACCCTGGTAGTCCTAGCCCTAAACGATGCTCATTAGATGTGGGAGGTATCGACCCCTTCCGCGTCGCAGCTAACGCATTAAATGAGCCGCCTGGGGAGTACGGCCGCAAGGTTGAAACTCAAAGGAATTGACGGGGGCCCGCACAAGCGGTGGAACATGTGGTTTAATTCGACGCAACGCGAAGAACCTTACCCGGGCTTGAACTACGGATGGTAAGTCCCTAGAAACAGGGGCTGACCCGCAAGGGAGTCCGCAGAGGTGCTGCATGGTTGTCGTCAGCTCGTGTCGTGAGATGTTGGGTTAAGTCCCGCAACGAGCGCAACCCCTACTCGATGTTGCTAATCCCGCAAGGGATGCACTCTTCGAGAACTGCCTTCGATAAGAAGGAGGAAGGTGGGGACGACGTCAAATCCTCATGGCCCTTATGTCCGGGGCTACACACGTGTTACAATGGCCGGTACAATGGGAAGCAATACCGCAAGGTGGAGCCAAACCCACAAAGCCGGCCCCAGTTCAGATTGTGGGCTGCAACTCGCCCACATGAAGGCGGAATCGCTAGTAATCGCTGATCAGCAGGCAGCGGTGAATACGTTCCCGGGCCTTGTACACACCGCCCGTCACACCACGAAAGCCCGCTGCAACAGAAGTCGGTGATCCAACCCGCAAGGGGGGAAACTGCCAAAGTTGTGGTTGGTGATTGGGGTGAAGTCGTAACAAGGTAGCCGTATCGGAAGGTGCGGCTGGATCACCTCCTTTCTATTTTTACCCCTTCGGGAGTGGAATAGAAGTCGAACCTTAACGCCTGGGGCGTTTATTTGCTCGCGCTAATTATTTAGTGGACCCGTAGCTCAGTTGGTTAGAGCGCACGCTTGATAAGCGTGAGGTCGAAAGTTCAAATCTTTCCGGGTCCAGGAATTTCTGAATTTGCGGGGGTGTAGCTCAGCTGGGAGAGCGCGTGCTTTGCAAGCACGAGGTCGTCGGTTCGATCCCGATCACCTCCAGACTGTTAATCGTGGGGTCTCCCAAAAATAAATAGATTTAAAGACCGGTTACTCTGGTT
>SCTG01000121.1 GCA_004298335.1 Nitrospirota bacterium | reverse complement strand
TGCTCCCCGTCTTTCTGGACGCCGCACGGCTGCTGCAGCGGGAGCGGCCGCTGCGCCTGATCCTGGCCGTCGCCGAGACGGTGGATCAGGAGGCCATCAAGCGGACGTGCGATGAGGCCGGCCTCGACGTGCGTCTCGCGCCGCACGATCCGAACGGGGTCATGGCGGTCTCGGACCTGCTGTTCATCGCATCCGGCACGGCCACCCTCCAGGCCGCGATCATCGGCACGCCCATGGTGATCGCGTACAGGCTGCCCTGGTTCACCTACCTGCTCGCGCGGTTGCTGGTTCGCGTGGGCAGCATCGGGCTGGCCAACATCGTGGCCGGCAGGCCGTTCATTCCCGAGTTGATCCAGCACCGGGTGACTCCGCAGAACCTGGCCTACGAAGCGCGGCGGATACTCGACGATGCGGCGTACCGGGAGGGGATGCGGGCGGAGATGGCGCGTGTCCGGGCGCGGCTCGGGGAGCCGGGCGCCTCCGCGCGCGCGGCCGCCGCTGTGCTCGACCAGTTGCGTCTGAATGGGGCGGCACGCTGATGCGGCTGTATCTGCGCTTGCTCGAATACATGCGTCCCTACTGGGGCCGCCTCCTCGTCGCGGCCGCCTGCTCCGGGGCGGTGGCCGCCCTGACCGGGGCCTACGCCTGGCTGGTGCGGCCCGCCCTCGACGAGATCTTCATCAACAAGAACGTGACCTGGCTCGTCTTCCTGCCGGTGGCCCTCATGGCCGTGTCCGTCCTGAAGGGCGTGTGCGGTTACGGGCAGTCCTATCTGATGATCTTCGTCGGCAGCCGCGTCGTGACCGACATCCGCCAGCAGCTCTTCGGCCACCTGATGCGCCTCCCGGTCGGCTTTCACCTCAAGAACCCCTCCAGCCGGATGCTGTCGCGTGTGATCAACGACGTGAACTGGATCCAGAACGCCGTGTCCGGCGTCTTGAAAGATTTGTTCCAGCAGAGCCTGACGTTCCTGGTCCTGCTGGGCGTGATCCTCTACCAGAACTGGCAGCTGGCGTTCTTTGCGGTCGTCGTCATTCCGCTGTCCGCGTATCCGATGGTGCGGTTTGGCAATCAGCTCAGGAAAATCGCCACAACCGGCCAGGAGCGCACGGCGGACATGTCCACGGCGCTGCAGGAGACGCTGACCGGCATCCGCATCGTCAAGGGCTTCACGCGTGAGGAGGCCGAGGGCGAGCGCTTTGCCAAGTACAACGAGGCCTACTTCCGCACCAACATGAAGTCCACGCAGGTGTCCTCGATCACGTCGCCGGTGCTCGAGGCGGTCGGCATCATCGGGGTCGCCGGCATCATCTGGTACGGGGGCTCGCAAGTCATCAACGGCGCCATGACGCCGGGGACCTTCTTTTCCTTCCTCACGGCGGTGTTCCTGATGTACACCCCCATCAAACGGGTGGCCTCGGCGAACAACACGATCCAGCAGGCCCTGGCGGCCGCCGACCGGGTCTTTACCGTGTTGGACGTGGCGACCGAGGCGGCCCAGGACACCGGCACGCGCGAGCTCGACGGCGTACGGTCCACAATCGAGCTGCGCCATGTCTCGTTTCGCTATGAGGGAATCGAGGCGTGGGCCTTGCAGGACATTTCGGTGACGGTCAGGACCGGCGAGGTGCTGGCCATTGTCGGCAGCAGCGGCGCCGGCAAGACCACGCTCGTCAACCTGATCCCGCGCTTCTACGATCCGACCGGGGGCGCGATCCTCATTGACGGCGTGGACCTCCGCGAGATCCGCCTGCCGGCGATCCGGCGGCAGATCGGCATCGTCTCGCAGGAAACCCTGTTGTTCGACGACACGGTCCGGAACAATATCGCGTATGGCAGAGATGCGGTCACGGAGGACGCCATCACGGATGCGGCGAAAGCGGCGTACGCGCACGAGTTCATCATGCGTCTGCCGAACGGCTATGGCACGCTCATCGGCGAGAACGGCGTCAAGCTCTCGGGCGGGGAGCGGCAGCGGCTGGCCATCGCGCGGGCCCTGTTGCGCAACCCGCCGATCCTCATCCTCGACGAGGCCACGTCCTCGCTCGACACGGAATCCGAGCGCATGGTGCAGATGGCGCTGGCCAACCTGATGAAGGGCCGGACGACGTTCGTGATCGCCCACCGGCTGTCCACGGTCCAGCGGGCCGACCGGATCGCGGTGCTGGCCGCAGGCCGCCTGGTCGAAATCGGCCGGCACGAAGAGCTCCTGGCCAAGGCGGGTGTCTACCAGCGACTGTATCAGATGCAGTTTCAGGATCACGGGAGAGAGGGCGCGCCGGCATGACGCTCGCCGCTCGATTGAAGCTCGCATTGATTCCGCCACTCGGCGCTATCGTGATCCGGGCGCTCGGCCGGACGTTACGAATCAGGACGTTGCACGGCGAGCGTGTCACATCGTTCTGGGGGGCCGGCCGTTCCGTTATCATCGCGTTCTGGCACGGTCGGCAGCTCATGCTGCCCTTGGGCTACGGCGGGTCCCGCCTGTACATTCTGGTCAGTGAGCATCGCGACGGGGAACTGATCCATCGCATCGTGCGCCGCTTCGGCTTCGACACCGTGCGGGGCTCGACCACGCGCGGGGGCGCGCGGGCCTTGCGGCAGTTGGTGCGGCTGGGACGGTCCGGCGCCGGGCTTGCGGTCACCCCGGACGGTCCGAGAGGGCCCCGGTGCGTCGCGCAGGCCGGCGTGGTGGAGCTGGCGAAGCTGACGGGGCTGCCGATCGTCCCCCTGACCTTCTCCGCCTCAAAAAAAAACTCTTCCGCAGTTGGGACCGGTTCGAAGTCCCGCTGCCGTTCAGCCGGGCTTGCTTTGCCTGGGGCAAGCCGATCTGGGTGCCGGCCGACGCCGGCCGCGCGCAGCTTGAGGCAAAACGGATGGAGGTGGAGACGGCGCTCAACGAGCTCGACGATGAGGCGGATCGCGCCGTAAACGGATGAGCGCCGGCCCGGACAGCGAAGAGCGCCTCATGTTCGGCGCGTACAATCTGCTCCTCGTCCTGGCGTCGCCATTCATTCTCGCCCTGCTCCTGGCCAAGAAGCGATGCCGTCCGGGTCTGCGGCAGCGCCTAGGCTGGCTGCCCGGTGGGCCGGCTGCGGAGTGGGGCGACGGCCGGACGATCTGGGTGCATGCTGTGTCGATGGGCGAGGCGACGGCGGCCGTTCCGCTCGTGCAACAACTGAAGGCGCGCTATCCGGATTTCCGGATCGTGGTGTCGACCGTGACCGAAACCGGCCGGGAGACAATACAGAAGAAGCTGAACGGACAGGCCGAGCACCTCTACTTTCCGCTCGATTTCAGCTGGGCGGTCCGGTCGGTACTGGACGCGGTCCGCCCCCGCCTGATCATCATCGTCGAAACGGAATTGTGGCCGAACTTCCTGCGCGAGGCGGCGGCGCGGGGCATCCCGGTGATCCTGGCCAACGGCCGTCTCGCGACGGATTCGTTCGCCGGCTACCTTCGGCTCCGGTCATTCTTCCGCCGTGTCCTGGCGGCGTTCACCCTCTGTGCCATGCAGACCGATCGGGACGTGGAGCGGATCATCCAACTGGGAGCGGACCCGGCGCGCGTCGCGCGGACCGGCAATCTCAAGTACGATCAGGTGGCCGCCTTGACCCAGGCGGCGCCCGGGCGGATCTCCAAACGCGATCTGGGCCTGGCGGACGGCGAGGAACTCTTTGTCGCCGGCAGCACGCACCCGGTTGAGGAGGAGACGGTGCTGGATTGCTACCGCCGCCTGCTCGACGTTGCGCCCGCGCTGGTGCTGGTGCTCGCGCCCCGGCATATCGAGCGGGCGGACGCCGTGTGCGCGGCGGCGCGTCTGCGCGGGTTCGACGTGCTCCGGCGCACGCGTCCTTCCCCAGCGGCCGGCCCGCGCGTGATCGTCCTGGACACGCGCGGGGAATTGGCGTCCCTGTACCGGGACGCAACGCTGGTCTTTGTGGGTGGGAGCCTGGTCGATGTGGGAGGGCACAGCCCTCTGGAGCCGGCGGCCTGGGGAAAGGCTGTCGTCTTCGGTCCGCACATTGACCACTTCGCCGAAGCGGCGGAGCAGTTCCTCCTCCAGGGCGCGGGGATGCAGGTGCGCGATGCCGGAGAGATGGCCGACGCCATGACGGCCCTGCTGAAAGACCGGGCGAATCTGGAGGCAAGAGGCAAGGCCGCGTATCAGCTCGTGCTGGAAAACCAGGGGGCGGTGGCGCGAACCGTGGCCTTGATCGCACGGGTTCTGGGATAGCAATCATGGAGCGCGTGCTTTCGACAGACGATTCATCTCCCTGGGGATGGGCGCTCGCTCCGTTGATCCCGCTGGCGTCCCTGTACGGGCTTGCGATGAGGGCGCGGTCGGCGCTGTACGCAGGCGGGCTGCTGACGCAGCATGCCCTGCCCTGCCGGGTCATCAGTATCGGCAATCTGACGGTGGGAGGAACGGGCAAGACGCCGGTCGTCATCGCGCTGGCCACGGCGCTCCGTGACCGTGGCCGCCGGGTCGGGGTGGTCAGCCGAGGCTATAAGCGATCCAGCGTCGATGCGATCGTGGACGTTTCCGACGGGCACAGGGTGCAGGGCGATCCGGGCGACACCGGCGACGAGCCGTTTTTGATCGCGCAGCGCTGTCCCGGCGTGCCGGTGGCGGTGGGAGCCGACCGCCCGTTGGTGGGGCGGCATCTGATCGGCCGTTACCACATCGACACGCTGATCATGGACGACGGCTATCAGCACCTGGCCTTGCGGCGCGACACGAATATCCTGGTACTGGACGCAGGTGCGCCGTTTGGCAACGGCCATCTGCTTCCGCGAGGGCCCCTGCGCGAGCCGCTCCCGGCCATGGCGCGGGCTACGGCGGTGCTCGTGACGCGCGCCTTGCAGAGCGGGCGGCTGGATGAGCTCAAGGCCGCGATCCATGCGGTGGCGCCGGCGGCGCCCATTTGGGTCACGGATTTTGCGCCGAGCGCCGTCGTGCCGGTCGGCGGCTCCT
>SCTG01000120.1 GCA_004298335.1 Nitrospirota bacterium | reverse complement strand
CAACAGTTTTTAACGCGACGGGAACGTCGACGAGCGCGACTTCGCCAACTGGTGCGCCGAGGGTCCGGCCAAGAATGCCGACAATCTGCTCGTTCACACACCTGCGAGCATTTTGTCGACCCTTAACGACGTATATTCGGCCGTCATTGCAACTTAACTTGACTGGCTTCGAAGCGGTCGACCACTCTCCGAGATACGTTTCAGCGACAACAGGAGCGGGGCGATTGACTGACGTAATCTTTTGCGTCCACTCCGCGTCTGTCGGCATTTATTAGCATGTCTCGCAATGCCGGTCGAGGGGTTCGGTACTCTACCTTGGTTTGAGAGAGTAGCAGTCTGCGGGCTCGTTGGTCAAACGATTCGACATAATGGCCGCGAGTATACCTGCCATGTCTGCCTTGCCTTCCCACCAATAGTTCTAAAAATCTGTGTTGTGTCTGAACCAGTGTACACGCGACAGTCGCCGCACTGATGTTGGGGTGTCGGGGGCAAGACCGCTGGTGTTAAATAGGTGTTAGAAATACAGACAAAATGGCATAATCAATAAGAGACAGCGACAAAGAGAAATGAACGGCCAAGTATACTTTCGCGCTGGAATGACGAGGGGATTGCCCAAGTTTCATGGACTTGAGCAACCCCCTCTGCTACAATCCCGCCTTCGGCACCAATTAGAACGTTGCTCGGCCAAGACCTCGCAGCTACGGAAGCCGCAGGCGCTCCTATCCCCATGTCTGAATGGACCCCCAAGCTCAATGCCGTCGCCGCGGGCGTCGTCGTCACGTTCGGCTTCACGATGGTATGGAACCCGATCCCGGTGTCCTGGGCCGCGATGGCGGGGGTCGGGTTCACGGCGCTGCTGGTCTGGCTGGGCTCGACGCCCAAGCATGTCTGGGCCTGGGCCTGCCTGTTTCTCGGGATCGAAAGTTTGAGCTGGCCGGCGGTGCAGATGGTCAAGCTGCGGATGAGCGGCGTGCAGGATCTGTCTGAAGATCAGATGAAGGAACTGGTGGGGACGATGTTCCTCGGCGTCTTCTTCGCGACCTTCTGGCTCACCTTCGCCTACGGCGTCTTCCGCTGGATCAAGCGCGCCGAGAACCACGACGAGCCCCCGCCGACTCCATGACGCAATTATCTCCCGCCTGAGATGAAACGCGTCCTCATCTTCTTGGTGGCCATCGTGGTGGGGTTGGGCATCGGGGAGATCTACCTCAGGGGCAAGTTCAAGGATCCCGAGCACTATTACCTCCTGCCGCCCCTGTATAAGGGCACGTACATGCCAACACCAGCGGGCACGCCGGGCATAGTCGGGGGGCCGGCTGAGTTTCGGACCAACCGGTGGGGCCTGCGCGGAGACGAGATTCCAGCGGATGGCCATCCGGTGGTCTATGTCATGGGTGGATCCACTTCCATTGACGTCTGGCTGCGCGAAGCCTGGCCGCAGGTGCTGGAACATCTTCTCCGGCGAGAGCCGGGCCTGGCACGGGCGACGGTGATCAACATTTCCAAGTGGGGCCTGTCGACCCACCACAACGTCATGCATTTCCAGGAGGTCGTCCCGTACTTGCCCAAGAAGCCCGACGTGGTGGTATTGTTGGCGGGCGTCAACGACATGCAGCGTGCCCTCAAGACCAGTTACCCGGGCACGATCACTCCGGAGTTCGAGCGCAGGGTCGCCTACCAATACGTGGCGCCCGAGGGAGACGCCTGGTATGGCAAAAGCGGCCTCTATCGTCTATTTCGGCGTTTGCAGGAGGTGTATGGCAAGTTGCAGACGGGTCCTCTGCTGGGAGTCAACGGTGATGTGTTTCTGCCGCTGCGCAAGTGTCGGCAGTCGGTCGAGGATAAGGACCTCGTCGAGGAAGTTCCTTCTCTCGCCGCCGCCCTCGATGAGTACCGCAGGAACCTGCGTAGCATAATCGGCTACGCCCGCCGGTACGGCGCCGAGGTGGTGTTCGCGACGCAGCCGACCCTCTGGCGGAAGGACATGCCTGAAAACGCCAGGAAACTTTTGCTCGCCGGGGGCTTGGCTCCCTTCCATGAATGGTTCAGCTGCCGGGCGGTCCGTTATTACTCGCCGGCGGCCCAGGAACGGGCGCTGGGCCGATTCAACGAGGTGATGCGCGAGGTTTGTCAAAGCGACCACGTGGCGTGTCTCGACTTGGAGCGGATCGTGACCAAAGAGGCGGCATACTTCTACGACGACATGCATTTCACGGAGGCGGGAGCGGAAGCGGCGGCGACCGCCGTCGCCCGGCAAGTCATCGATGTGCTCCGCCAGCGGCCCCCCCGGCTTCCGACGAAGAGCTGACAGTCACATCAGGCTCTGCGGGTCGACGTCGATGTCGTAGCGCAGCCCGCCGGCGCGGCCGCCCCTGTCCATCTCCGCCAACGTCATCCGGACCGCTTCACGCAGTTCGGTCCCGTCCGTTCCCTTCACCACGAGCTGCCGTCGGAATCGTCCGCGCACGCGGGCCGGCGTGGCCGGGATCGGGCCGAGCACTTCAATTAGAGCGGGAGGGGGCCCCACCAGAGGTGCCCCTCCCACACCCACTTTCCCTGTCGACGGCCATGCTGTTCGCAGCAAAGCGGCCCACCGAGTTGCGGCGGCGTCCACCAGGTCTTCCTTCGTCCCGCTCACGCGCAGCCCGATCAGCCGTCCGAACGGCGGATAGCCCAGCGCCTGCCTGGCCGCCAATTCGCTTTCATAAAAGATGGAGGGATTGCGTTCCGCGAGGGCGCGGATCACGTGGTGCCGGGGCAGGTAGGACTGCAGCACGATCCCGGCGGTGGAATCGTGCGGATCCGCCAGGGCCATCACGTCGCTGCAGGTGTGGTAGGCCCGCTCGGCCGCCTGGAAGTCCGGCAGGTGGAGGGCCGCGTCGGGATAGACCAGCCCCACGAGGGAAGCGACCGGCGGAGGGCGTCGCGTGACAACCATCTGGGTGCCGATCAGGATGTCGAGTTCCTTCGCCTGCCAGAGAGAGAGGATGGCCGCGTTCGCCCCGTCCCCGCCGGTCCGGTGCCGCTCCAGCCGCGCGATCCGTGCGGCCGGGAAGCGCGCCTTCACCTGCTCTTCGAGGGCTTCGGTGCCCGACCCGGACGGGATCAGACGGGTGCCGGCGCAGGCGGGGCAGCGCTCCGGCGCGTTCCCGGATCGCCCGCAGTAGCTGCATCGCAGCAGGCCGTCGCGCTTGTGAAACGTCCAGCCGACCGAGCAGGCGGGACACTTCACGGCCTGGCCGCAGTCGTGGCACAGGAGCACCGAGGCGTACCCCTTGCGGTTGAGGAACAGGAGGACCCTGCGCCGATCGGCGAGGCGGGCGGCGATGGCGTCGGACAGCGGCGTGCTCAGGATGTCCCCGAATGGCGCGTCGCGCAGGTCCGCCACCGTCACCGGCGGCGCGCCGGCTTGCGGGACGATGGGACCGAGTGCACCAGTATCGGTGCCTGTTGAGTGGACGGTTTCCAAGGACGGGTGGGCCGACGCCAGGATCAGGACCGCTCCCGCCCGCCGGGCCCGCTCGGCCGCGACGACGCGCGTGTCGTACCGCGGGACATTTTCCGCCTTGTAGGCCTGATGGTCCTCCTGATCCACGATGAGCAGGCCCAGGCCGGAGAGCGGCGCGAAGACGGCCGAGCGGGTGCCGGTCACGACCGCCGCCTCTCCCGCCTGGATGCGCGCCCAGGCCTGGTGCCGCTCGGCCGACGAAAGCCCGGCATGGTACGCCTGGCAACGCGCGCCCCAGCGGGCCGCGAAGAAGGCATGGAGCGAGTCGACCCGTCCGGTCTCGGGGACGAGCACGAGCGCGGTGCGCCCCCGGTCCAGCACGGCCTGAATGGCGTCGGCGCAGGGACCCAGCAAGGCGCCGGTGGTCGCGGGGAACAACAGGCTCGCATGGGTCTGCCGGGCGATGGCGGCCAGCGCTTTCGCGCGGAGCGGCGCCAGCGATTCATCACACGTGGATTGTCCGGGGGCCGCCCCGGCGGCGACCGCGGAGGTCTCATCCGCATGTTTCGCCGGTACGGCGGCGCGCGTCCGTTCGGGAGAGCCGGGAAAGGCCAGGCGCAGGCATTGGCCGAAAGGGGCGAGATAGCGCTCCGCCACCCATGCGGTGAGCGCAAGGAGGTCGGGGGAGATGCTGGGCCGGTCCTCCAGGCGCGCGATGACCTCGCGGATCGGGGCGGTCTTGCCGCCGGTCTCGGGATGCGGCGTCACGGCCACGACAAACCCCGTGAGCGCGCCGCGTCCGAACGGGACGCGTACCCGCATGCCGGGCATCCAGCCCGTCGGAATGCCGGGCGGAGTCGCATACGTGAAGACGCGGTAGAGTCGGCGGGGAACGGCTACTTGGAGATACTGGGTTGCAAGGGCAGACAAAGAAGCAAAAACGGAATGAAGGAGCTAGGGTGTGGACACCCGGAGCGCGGTGTACTGGCCTCCTCCGGCCTGGAACTCCACCGTCACCTGGTCTCCCTTGGCCAGGTCATTGAGTGATCTGCGGTTGCCCGCGAACGCCGTTTTGGCGTCCACGGTGAAGGTAAAGCGATTGCCGTCCGCTTTCTTCACGGTCAGCTTGCTCGCCGCGACATCGACCTTCAGGACTTCGCCGGCGAATTGTTCTCCCGCGAACGCGCTCGACGCCGCCCCCAGGGCGAAGGCAAGCAGGAAGGCGATGGCCGCTCGCAGGATCATGCAATCATCCTAACCGCTGCGACCGATTAAAGCAATCAGTTCCCGACCGCCAGGTGGACGTGGCGGTTCTTGGCGTAGCAGTCCTCGGTCCGCTCGGTACAGACCGGCCGGTCCTTCCCGTAACTGACGACCGTGAGGGTATTCTTCACGCCCGAGTCGGCGAGAAACCGGCGTACTTCCTCCGCCCGTTTCTCGCCCAGGCTGCGATTGTAGTCCTCGCTTCCCCGCTCGTCCGCGTATCCCTCAATCGTGACAACGAGCGTGGGGTTTTCCTTGAGATAGGCCGACTGCTCCGCCAGGGCCTGCTTGGCCTGGTCCGAAAGTTGCCACTTGTTGAACGCGAAATGCACGTCTGCGAAATCCCTCATGACGGGCTTCGCCGCCGCGGGTTTCGCCGCTTCAATCGGGGCGGTCTTCGCGACCGCCATCGTGCCGGCGGCGGCTTCCTTGGGCGGAGCGGCGGCCGGTTCAGCCTTCGGGGGCGGCGGCGGCCGGCGCCCGATGATGTCGCCGCGCCGGATGGCGTCGGTACTGTGCATCACGTACGCCGTCGATGTCCGCGCCTGCACGCTGAGGACTTTGATTTCGGCGACCACTTGGTCGGGGTTCCGGCTCGTGGCGGATAACCGTCTGCCCCGATGGAGCACGCTGAAGCGATCGCCTAGGGCCACTCCGTCCAGTTCTCCTTTATCAAGGTAGACGAGTTCCGACTGTCCGGTGAGCTGTCGCGGGGCCTTGAAATCAAGAACAATCCCTGCGAGGGGGCCGCTGGTGGTCTGCTGGGCGGGCACCGGCGGCGGCGCCACGTACGGCTTCAGGAGATCGCCGGACCCCATGGCGTCAAAGGACCGCACGACCCGGGCTTCCGTCACGCCCTCGCTCGGCATCTTGGCGATCTCGAGGACACCCAGAATTTCGACCATCCGTCCCATGTAATCCCGCGTCACCGGGTGGTACATGTGCGTGGTGGGCCTGAAGAGGGTGAACCAATCGCCCACTTTCACATCCGTCGTGGGCGCAAGCCGGAGGTAGAGGGCATCTCCCTGGCCGAACAGGCGCTTGGCTTCGCGGGCGTCGATCACCACGCCTGCAATGGGCTCCGGAAAGGCCTGCACGTAGCCGCCTTGAAAGGCGATGGCCTGCTCGCCCCCCAGCGCGCTTGCGGGCGAACTTGCAGGCGAAGGCGGCGTGCTTTCAGCGAGGGCGAGGGCGCCGGACCCGAGCAGAAGGCCGGCATACGCCATGACGAGAAGGACTCCACCCCATTCCAATTTGCGCGGTATTCTGCCCATGCGTGCCCTCCGTGTTCGTACTAGGGGAAGGATAGCAGATATCGTTCAGATGTCAAGATAAAACACTTGATTGACGAGGGGTTAGGATGGTGCTACGGTAACAAAATGCGGCTTGCGCTCCGAGCTCTCGGGCTGGCGATGGGGGTCTTTTTGATCGCGGGTGCGCCTGGTTCTGATGAGGCGGGAATCGCGGGCCCTCCTGCGGAAAAATTCGCCCTGCCCGCCGAACCGGATGAATTCGATCGTCGGGAAGTGGACGCGTACTACGACTGGCGGAACAACATGTTCTTCCGTGTCTTCAAGATGACGGATCGGGAGGGCAAGCCGGACTATATGACCGCCCGCCGCACCTACAAGGCGTCCGTGAACCAGTACGGGTATGAAGTCGCCATCACGTTTTCCCATCCGTTGTTCTACTGGGTGGACGTGAACGGCGACGGGGAATTCGAACCGGCCAAGGGCGAGATGTGGATCGACATCGAGGAAGACGGGGTGAACGGGAACGAGCGGCTGTATGATCCCATGGCGCCCGGCGAAGCTCCGCGCGGGCCGGTGCCGGCCCCGCCCAAGCCGCCTGGCAAACCGGGCGGGCATTTGTAAACGTAGGGACACGGCATGCCGTGCCACCACATTTTAAGGACCACATCGATCATGGCAAAATCCGATCGCCGGACGTTGACCAACCAGCCCGACCCGCCCGACTACGGCAAGGCCGCCCCCAAACGGATCCGTACCCAGATCCACCGGCGGAACAAGACCACTGAACCGTTGGCAGAACAATGGGATGCGGGCTCCGGCCTTGTCCCTGACGATCTACGCACCCCTTCGGAGAAGATGGCCAGCCGCCCGCCGAAAAAGCCGTAAGACCCATGAGGGACTAGGCCTTTTGGTCGCTTGCATTGTCGGAAATCGCGATGCTAGACTCTCCCACTCGTCGTAAGTCTTTGTTTTTTAGGAGGCTACAGGGTGAACGGCGCCTCGCATCTCCTATCCTATCTGGCGAATTATTTCCCGGTGCTGGTGTTCATCGGGGTGGCCTTCGCGTTCGGCGCGGGGACGCTCGTCATCAGCCATTTTCTCCAGCCCAAGCTGCCTGATCCCGAAAAGCTCAGCGCGTATGAGTGCGGCAGCGAACCCTTCTCCGACGCGCGCATGCCCTTCCCGGTGCGCTACTACATCATTGCGATGCTGTTCGTGATCTTCGACATCGAAATCCTGTTTCTCTACCCCTGGGCCATCGCCTTCGACAAGATCGGCGTGATCGGCATGGTGGAGATGCTGATCTTCATCGCGCTGTTCGTCGTGGGGTACGTCTACGCCTGGAAGAAAGGCGCGCTGGAATGGGACTGACGGACAAGAGTCAACCCTCAACGAACCTCATCCAGGTTTCCCGCGGGCATGACAAGGACGGCGACCTGGGACTCACCCTCACGACGCTGGAGAAAGCGGTCAACTGGGCCCGGAAGGGCTCGCTCTGGCCGATGACGTTCGGCCTTGCGTGCTGCGCCATTGAGATGATCGCCGCGGTCTCCGCGCGCTATGACATCGACCGCTACGGCGCCGGCGTCTTTCGGGCCTCGCCGCGGCAGTCCGACCTCATGATCGTCGCCGGCACGGTCTGCGTGCGGATGGCGCCGGTGATCCGCAAGATATACGACCAGATGCCGGAGCCAAGGTACGTGATCGCGATGGGTTCCTGCGCCACCTCCGGCAACATCTATGACAGCTACAGCGTGGTGCAGGGGGTCGATCGCTTCATCCCCGTGGACATGTACGTGCCGGGGTGCCCGCCCACGCCCGAAGCCCTGTTCGACGGCATCCTCAAGCTGCAGGAACAGATCATGCAGCGGCGGGTGCTCTATCAAAAGCCTCCCGAGCAGGTCAAGGCGTAGCCCATGCATCCCCTCGCCGAGAAGATCCAGCAGGCGTTCCCGGAAGCCTTCCGGCAGGCCGTCGAATGGCGGGGCGACCTGGCCAT
The DNA here is from genome assembly GCA_004298335.1 of Nitrospirota bacterium. Taxonomy (GTDB): domain Bacteria; phylum Nitrospirota; class Nitrospiria; order Nitrospirales; family NS-4; genus SCTG01. The sequence continues at coordinate 11,697 of SCTG01000120.1, read as the reverse complement.
CCAGGTGGCGCGGGAGCACCTGCACGCGGTGTGCCGGTACCTGCACGACGATCCCGGGATGGACTACGACTACATCGTCCACGTGAGCTCCGTGGACTGGCCGGACCACCCGGAGCGGTTCGAGGTCGTCTACGAATTCTATTCCATCCGGCGCCGGGCGCGGATCCGCGTGAAAACCCGCGTCCCGGAGGACGACTGCGTGGTGGATTCCATGACGGACATCTGGAAGGGCGCCGACTTCATGGAACGCGAAGTGTACGACATGATGGGGATCCGGTTCCGCAACCACCCGAACCTCGTGCGGATCCTCATGCCGGACGACTACCCGGAAGGGTTTCCGTTGCGCAAGGATTTCCCGCTGCGTGGCAAGGGCTGGCGCGACACGTTCCCTTTCATCGGGGAGAAAACCGTTTAAGGGACCATGACGCACCCGTTCGAAGACCAGCGCACGACCGTCTACAAGGTCGACCCGGAGCATCCGGAAACCCTCGCCCTGCCGACGCTGCGGACCGAGGAGATGATGCTCAACATGGGGCCGCAACACCCCAGCACGCACGGCGTGCTGAAGGTGGTGCTGGCGCTGGAAGGCGAGCGGATCGTCAAGGCCATCCCCGTCATGGGGTTCCTCCACCGCGGCGTGGAAAAGCTGGCGGAGGACGGCACCTATCACCAGTTCATCCCCCACACCGACCGCCTGGACTACATCTGCGCCATGTACAACAACTTCGCCTACTGCCGGGCCGTCGAAAAGCTGCTGGACATGAAAATTCCGCCCCGCGCGGAGTACCTGCGCACGATCGTCGCCGAGGTGCAGCGGATCATCGGCCACCTGTTCTGGCTCGGGACGCAGGCCCTGGACATCGGCGCGATGACCGTCTTCTTCTACACGTTCCGCGACCGGGAAATTTTGCTCGATTTCTTCGACGAGCTGTGCGGGGCGCGGCTCACGACGAGCTGGTACCGGATTGGGGGCGTCGAGCGGGACTTCACGCCGGATCTGGTCGAGAAGCTGCGCCGCTTCGCCGACTACTTCCCTCCCAAGATCGACGAGTACGTCACGTTCCTCGAGACCAACCGCATCTGGCTCTCCCGCACGAAGGGCGTCGCCGTGATCTCGGCCGAGGACGCGATCAACTTCGGCCTGAGCGGGCCGACCCTGCGGGGGTCCGGCGTGGACTACGACCTGCGCAAGTTCGAGCCCTACGCCGCCTACGGCGAGTGCGAGTGGAGCGTGCCGGTCGGCAAGAACGGCGACACGTACGACCGGTACTGGGTCCGCATCGAGGAGATGCGGGAGAGCCTGAAGATGGTCAAGCAGCTCCTGGAGAAGATCCCGGAGGGGCCGGTCATGGCCTATGTTCCCAGCGTGACGCTGCCGCCGAAGGACAAGGTCTTCAACGACCTGGCGAGCATGATCCAGCAGTTCAAGCTCTTCTCCCAGGGGTTCCAGGCCCCGAAAGGGGAGATCTATTGCGGGACCGAGGCCGCGAAAGGCGAACTGGGGTTCTACATCGTCAGCAACGGCGAGGGGAAGCCCTACCGCTTGAAGATCCGCGCCCCGTCCTTCATTCACATGGGGGCGTTCGACTACATGGCCCGCGGCTACATGATCGCCGACATCGTGACGATCTTCGGCACGTACGACATTGTCATGGGCGAGTGCGATAGGTGATGACATGGCGTTAAAACCGGTCACGTCCCCCGACGTCGAAGCCCCGGCGATCGAGTTGACCATCGACGGGCAGCCGGTGCAGGCCAAGGGGGGCGTGTCGCTCTACGACGTCATCTCCCAGACCGGGAAGATCATCCCGGCCATGTGCTACCACTACACCTTCGATCCGTTCGGCTCCTGCGGGATGTGCCTGGTGATGGTGGAGGGCAAGAAGGCGCCGGTGCGCTCCTGCACCGCCAAGGCCGAGGCGGGCATGGTGGTGCGGTGCGAAGGCGACGATCTCTTTGCGGCGCGCAAGAAGGCGGTGGAGAAGCACCTCACGATCCATCCGCTCGACTGCCCGGTCTGCGACGCCGACGGCCATTGCGAATTGCAGGACACGGCCTTCCAGCACGGGGTCACGAATCTCGTCAACGCCAAGCCCAAGGGCCTGCCGGAGGACCGGCGCAGTCTCGTCCTCGACTTCAACATGAACCGCTGCATCCTCTGCGGCGAGTGCATCAACATCTGCAAGGATGTGCAGATGGTGGACGCCCTGCAGTTCTTCAAGAAAGAGGGCACCACCCACGTGGTGGCGAAGGGCGACAAGGGTCTCACCTGCGAGTTCTGCGGCGACTGCCTGGCGGTCTGCCCCGTCGGCGCCATCACGAACAAGTATTCCAAGTACGTCTACAAGCCCTGGCAGTTGAAGAAGACGACGAGCACCTGCGCCTACTGCGCCGACGGCTGCCAGATGCACATCGAGACCAGCGGGAAGGGCGTCCAGCGCGTGACCTCGCCGCTCTCCTGGAAGAACAAGTGGGGCGATCGTGCCGAGACCGCCAAGGGGCATGGCGGCCTCTGTGTTCGCGGCCGGTTCGGGTTCCAGTACATCGACAGCGCGGAACGGCTGGGCGGGCCGCTGGTGCGTACCGACGAGGGGCTGGTGTCCAAGTCCTGGTTCGAGGCCATGGATGTCGTGGCCGGGCGGTTGAAAGCCATCAAGGCCCGGTATGGCCCCGATGCGATCGCCGGACTCATCACGGCGCGCTGCACCAACGAAGAGCTGTACCTGTTCCAGAAGTTGATGCGCGCAGCCATCGGGACCGCGCACGTGGACAGCAGCGCCCGGTACGGCCATCTGAACTTCACGCGGGCCCTGCAGCAGGCCGCCGGGATCGGCCGGATGATGAACGGCTACGAGCAGATCACGAAGGCCAACGTCCTCCTGCTCATCGGCACCGACATTACCGAGACGAATCCCATCGCGGGCCTGCGGGTCAAGGAGGCGCTCCGCGTCTACGGCGCGCAGGTGCTCGTCGCCGCGTCGCGGATGACCAACATCGCCAAGCTGGCGACGCATCCGCTGCCGATCGCGGCGGGGAGCGAGGGGTGGGTCATCAAGGCGCTGGTCAAGGCCGTGGTCGAGGAGGACCTCGTTGAGGAAGCGGCTGTCGCCGCCGCGCCCGAAGCGTTCGCGGCGTTGAAACAGGCCGTGGCCGGCTTGTCGTGGGAGTTGCTGGCGGCGAGGACGGGCCTGTCCCGGGAGGCGGCGGTCGAAGCGGCCCGTCTGTATGCCGAAGCCCCGCGGGCCGTGATTCTCTGCGCCGAGGGCGTGACGCGGCAGGCCGACGGCTATGCGAATGTTCTGAATCTGGTGGACCTGGCCTGGGTGACCGGCAAGCTGGCGAAGCCCGGGTGCGGCGTGAACGCTTTGCCGGAAGAAGCCAATGAGCAGGGCGCCGTGGACATGGGCGTCGCACCGGAGCTGCTGCCGGGACAGGCGCCCTATGCCGACGAGGCGGCCCGCGCCAGATTCGCATCCGCCTGGAACGTGACGCTGCCGGCCGGGCCGGGCGCCTCTCTCATGGAGATGCTGGAGCGTTGCCGGCGGGGAGAAATCAAGGCGCTATACCTGGTCGGCGAGAATCCGCTCGCCACGCTGCCGGAATCGACGGGGGTGCGGGAGGCGCTGGAGAAGGTCGAGTTGCTGATCAGCCAGGACCCCTTCCTGACGGAGACCGGGCGGCTCGCGCACGTGGTATTGCCGGCCTGCACCTTTGCGGAGAAGGACGGCACCTTCACCAACCTGGAAGGCAAGGTGAACCGCGTCCGTCCCGCGCTGGATTCGTATGCAGAGGCGCATCCGGACTGGGAGATCTTTGCGGCGCTGGGCACGACGCTCGGCTATCCGATGGAGTACGACGGGCCGCAGGCCGTGCAGCGCGAGATCATGAAGCTGCTTCCGGGGTATTACAACCTCGGCGAAGCCAAGCCCCTGACGGCCAACCCGGACGCCTATCTGCGCAACGGCTATGTGCGCGAAGTTGCCGCCCGGTATGCCGCGGGCGCGGCGATTGCCAAGGCCGACCGGCCGTTCGCCCTGACCGTCGGCCAGGTGCTCTATCATTCGGGCAAGCTCTCGACGCGCGCGTCGGGGCTGGTGCAGCTCGCTCCCAGCAAGGGCCGCCTCCAGATGAACGCGGCCGATCTCGCGCGGCTGCAGGTCGGCGCGAACGACGCGGTGCGCGTCACGTCGGCGAAGGCCACGGTCGAGCTGCGGACCGAACCGAATCCCGACCTGGCGCCAGGGACCTGTTTCTTCCCCGAGCATTACAATGAACCGCCCGTGAAAGATCTGGCGGAGTGCGTAACGGATCCGACGACGGGCGTGCCGACGTTCAAGTTCGTGCGTGTCGCGATCGAAAAGATTTAATTCAAAAAGGCAACAGTCATGAGCGCGAGAAGCCAAGAGAAGAGCCTGCTGCGGGAAGTCTGGGACGCCTTGTCCTTCTCCGAGATTCGCACGGCGATGCGGGTCGTGCTCAAGCACATGTTTGTCAAGCCCGTGACGTTTCAGTACCCGCGCGAGAAGCGGACGATCCCGGACGCCCACCGGGGCGCGCTGGGGCTGCTCCGCTACGACGACGGCGCGGAGCGGTGCGTGGGCTGTGATCTTTGTGAGGCGGCCTGTCCGTCCCGCTGCATCAAGGTCGTGAGCGCCGAAAATCCGGACCGCCCGCTGTCCCGGGTCGCGACCGAATTCTACATCGACATCACCAAGTGCGTGTTCTGCGGCTACTGCGTGGAGGCCTGTCCGGTCAACGCTCTGGCGATGACCAAGATGTACGAGTACTCCACCGCCGACAAGCGCGAGCTGATCTTCGACAAGAAGAAGCTCTACGAGGTCGGCGAGCAGCACATCGAGGACGCCAAGCGGTATCTCTACGCCCACAATCAGGAGAAAAACGACGCGGACAGCCGCGACTACCGATATAAGTTTCCGCATCAGGTCGCAGCGCTCACCCCACCGCACGACTCCTGAGCATGGTCCCAATCTTTTTCGCCTACTTCGCCCTGGTCAGCATCGTGGCGGGCCTCCTGACGGTGTCGCTCAGGAATCCTGTCCACTGCGGCATCGCGCTGCTGGCGCTGCTCGGCCACGTCGCCGGGCTCTTTGTCCTGCTGCACGCCGAGTTCGTCGCGGTGGTGCAGATCATCATCTACGCCGGCGCCATCCTGATCCTCTACCTATTCGTCCTCATGCTGCTCAACCTCAAGACCGAGGAGCGGTACTTCCATCGCCGGCACGCCTGGTACATCACGGGCGTCGGTGCGCTGACCGTGGAACTGCTGATGGTCCTGCTCGCCTCCCGTTTCAGCGGGGCGAAGGGGCCGGCGACGGTCGCGGCCGTGGAGGAGATCGGCAACAGCACGGCGATCGGCATCCTGATGTTCAGCGATTACCTGCTGCCGTTCGAAATCGTGGGCGTCTTCTTGCTGGGCGCGATCGTCGGGGCGATTGTCCTGGCCAAGACGCCGTCCCCGGCCGACCTGTCGGGAGATGAACGGTAATGGTCCCGGTGTCGGCCTACGTGTTGGTGAGCGCGATCCTGTTCGTGACGGGGCTCGCCGGCGTCCTCATCAGGCGGAACTTCATCATCGTGATGATGTCGGTGGAGATCATGCTGAACGCCGCCAACATCAACCTGGTGGCCTTCGCCTATCACCTGGATTCGCTGGCCGGCCAGGTGATGACGCTCTTCGTGATCGCCATCGCGGCGGGGGAGGCCGCCGTGGGGCTGGCCATCATCATCGTGGTGTTCCGCGGCAAGATCGCCACCAACGTAGACCAGATCAATTTGCTGAAGTGGTAGCATGTTCGACCTGATCGTCACGCTCATTCCGGTGTTTCCGCTCCTGGCGGTGCTGGCCAACGGCCTCAACGTCATGCTGGGGCACCGCTACTCGCATGAGATCGCCCACCGGCTGGCCTGGGGCTCGGTCCTGCTCTCCTTCCTCTGCTCGGTCTGGGTGCTGGGGCAGACCCTCGGCCACCCCGAGCCGCGCACCGTCGTCGCCTACCGCTGGTTCTTCGGCGCCGACCTGACGGTCAACCTCAGCTTCCTGATCGATCCGCTCACCTGCATCATGCTGCTGGTGGTGACCGGCGTGGGGTTCCTCATCCACGTCTACTCGGTCGGCTACATGCACGGCGAGGAAGGGTTCACGCGCTTCTTCGCCTACATGAACCTCTTCATGGTCTCGATGCTGCTGCTGGTGATGGGCAGCAACTACGTGGTGCTCTTCATTGGATGGGAAGGGGTAGGACTCTGCTCCTATCTGCTCATCGGCTATTACTACGACCGGGTCTCGGCCGCCAAGGCTGCCACCAAGGCGTTCGTCGTCAACCGCATCGGCGACGCCGGCTTCCTGCTGGCGATTTTTCTCGTCTTCGCCAACTTCGGGACGCTGGAATACACTGAGATCTTTGCCAGGGCGGGCCAGCTCGATTCCGCCGCCGCCTTCTCGATCGCGATCTGCCTGTTGATCGGGGCGGTCGGCAAGTCGGCCCAGCTGCCGCTGCACACCTGGCTCCCGGACGCGATGGAGGGCCCGACGCCCGTCAGCGCGCTTATCCACGCCGCGACCATGGTCACCGCCGGCGTCTATATGGTGGTCCGCAACCATGCGATCTACGACCTGGCGCCGGACGCGCTCCTGATCGTCGGGGTGGTGGGCGGCGTGACCGCGCTGTTCGCGGCGACGATCGGCCTGGTCCAGACCGACATCAAGCGCGTCCTGGCCTATTCCACCGTCTCCCAGCTCGGCTTCATGTTTCTGGCTTGCGGCGTGGGCGCCTATGTGGCGGCGATCTTCCATCTGGTGACGCACGCCTTCTTCAAGGCGCTCCTGTTCCTGTCGGCGGGCTCGGTGATTCACGCGCTGTCGGGCGAGCAGGACATCCGCCGGATGGGCGGACTCTGGAGCAAGATCCCGAAGACGCACGGGGTGTTCCTGGTCGGCACGGCCGCCATCGCCGGGTTTCCGTTCCTCTCCGGCTGGTGGAGCAAGGACGAGATCCTCGGCCACGCGTTCGTGCACGGACACTACGTCCTGTGGGCGCTCGGCGCGACGGCGGCCTTCTGCACGGCCTTCTACATGTCGCGCCTGCTCTACGTCACGTTCTACGGCGAGTCCCGCGTGGCGCACGAGGTCGAGCACCACATCCACGAATCGCCGAACGTGATGGTCTATCCGCTGCTGGTCCTGGCGTTCCTCTCGGTGGTCGGCGGGCTGATCGGCGTGATCCCCGGCGGGCTGGAGAACGGCTGGTTCCACCAGTTCCTGCAGCCGGTCGTCCGTTCGGCCGGAGCGGGGGGCGAGGCCGCGCATGAGGAAGGCCACCTGCTGGTCTATATCCTGATGGCCGTCACGACCCTGATCGGCGTGGCGGGTTGGTTCACGGCCCACTACTTCTACAAGCTCAAGCCGGAGCAGCCGGACCTCCTGATGAACCGGATGAAGGGCGCCTATACGCTGATCCTGAACAAGTACTGGGTGGACGAGGCCTACGACAAGGCGTTCGTCGAGCCGGGCAAGGCCGTCGGGCGGAGCTTCGACAAGGCCGATACGGCGGGCATCGATCGCGTCGTGGTCGCGGTGGAGCAGGTCACCGACCTGAGCGCCGCCGGCTCCACGTGGGTTGAGAAGCACGTCATCTACGGCGGTCTCAACGTCACGGGCTACGCGAACCATCTCGCGGCGCGCGTGCTGCGGCGATTGCAGTCCGGCCTGGTCCACCACTACGCGGCGATCCTCGTGGCCGGCCTCGTCGTGCTCGTCAACCTGATCGTGCTGTTCCTGTGGCTCGGGGGCGCGTCATGATCCTGAACGAAGTCGCCGCCCTCCAGCAGATCGGCTTCCCGATCCTGACGATCCTGACCTTCCTGCCGATCGTCGGCGCGGTCGTGCTCTGGCTCTTTCAGGAGGACGAGGACCTCATCCGCAAGTCCGCGCTGGCGGTGGCGGGGCTGGAGCTGTTCATCTCCGTCCTGCTGATGTGGGAGTTCATCCCGAACAGCGCCCAGATCCAGTTCGCCGAGCGGGCCGCCTGGATCCCGGCCATCGGCGTCGGGTACCACCTGGGGGTGGACGGCATCAACGTCCTCTTCATTCCGCTGACGGCCTTTCTGACCTTCCTGATCATGGTCTATTCCTGGGACACCGAACGGAATCTGCTCAAGCCCTACCTCATGGCGCTCCTCGGCCTGGAGGGCACCATGGTGGGCGTCTTCGCGTCGCTGGACCTCATCCTGTTCTTCTTCTTCTGGGAGCTGATGCTGGTGCCGAGCTACTTCCTGATCAAGCTCTGGGGCACGGGGCCGAACCGCCAGTACGCCGCGCTGAAGTACGTCCTCTACACGCTGACCGGGTCGGTGCTGATGCTGGTCGGGATCGTGCTGCTCAATCTGAACTACCATGCCGCGGCGCTGGCGTCCCGCACGGAGCCCCTCTACTCCTTCGACTTCATCGATCTCCTGAACGTGCCCGTGCCGCCCGAGAAACAGGCGCTGATCTTCTTCCTGATGTTCTTCGGGTTCGCCTTCAAGGCGCCGGTCTTTCCGTTCCATACCTGGCTGCCGACCGCCCTGGTCGAGGGGCCCATCGTGATGAGCGTGATCCTGGCGGGCGTCAAGTTGGGCACGTTCGGGTTCATCCGGTTCACGATCCCGCTGCTGCCGGAGGCGTCCAAGGACTGGCTCTGGCTGATGGCCGGGCTGGGCCTCATGGCGATCATTTACGGCGCGCTGATCGCGCTCGTCCAGACGGATTTCCGCCGCCTGCTTGCCTACTCCAGCATCAGCCACCTGGGGTTCGTGATGCTGGGCCTGTTCGCCCTGAACTTCCAGGGGCTCCAGGGGAGCCTGCTGCAGATGATCAACCTGGGGTTCTCGACGGCCGGGCTCTTCTTTCTCGTCGGGTTCCTCTATCAGCGGACCGGCTCCGCGGAACTTTCGGCCTACGGCGGGCTCGCCCGGCACGTCCCGCTGCTGGCGACGTTCATGCTGGTGCTCGGGCTGGCGTCCGTCGGGCTGCCCGGCACGAACGGGTTTGTCGGCGAGTTTCTGATCCTGCTCGGCGCGTTCCGCGCCCATTGGGCGCTGGCGGCTGTCGGCGTGCTCGGCGTGATTCTGGGCGCGGCCTATTTCCTCTGGTACTACGAGCGGGCCTTCTTCGGGCCGGTCACGCATGAACCGAAGCGGCCGCTGTACGACCTCCGGCCCCGCGAGTGGGGGATCGCCGTCGCGCTGTGCGTGATGGTGCTGTGGATCGGCCTGTACCCGGCGCCGTTCCTGAACATGATCAACGGCTCCGTGCAGGCGCTGGCCGACCGGGTGCAGCAGGGATCGGTCATGCAGGCCGTGGACAATTACACCCGCCCGCCCCAGGCGCGCCAAGACGCGCCCCTTCCCGTAGGGAAGCACCCATGACCGAAAGTTACCTGCTCAGCATCATCCTGTTCGCGCCCTTCGTGGGGGCCGCGGTGCTGATCTTCGTCTCGAACCGCCAGGCCCTGCTGGTCCGGCAGGTCGCCGCTTTCTTCGCCGGGGTGTCGTTCCTGGCCTCGTTCATCCTGCTCTTCGCCTTCGACTGGCAGAAGGGCGGCTACCAGTTTCAGCAGAAGTACGTCTGGTCGGAGCAGTTGGGGATCCAGTTCTACCTCGGCGTGGATGGGATCGGGGTGCCGCTGGTGCTGGCGTCGTCGATCCTCCTCTTCACCGGCGTGTTCATCTCCTGGCACATCAAGGACCGGACCAAGGAGTTTTACGCCTTCCTGCTGGTGCTCGCCGGCGCGACCATCGGCGTGTACGTGTCGCTCGACCTCTTCTTCCTGTACTTCTTCTACGAAATGTCCGTGATCCCGATGTATCCCCTCCTGGGCATCTGGGGCAGCCACACGAAGGGCTACCTCGAGATGACCTCGCCGGAGGAGAGGGAGCTGCGCGATTCCCCGGGTTTCATCCTCAACTTCGGGCGCAACAGCAAAGAGTACGCCGCGATGAAACTGACGCTGTTCCTGTCGGCGGGCGCGGTCCTGGCGCTCATGGGCATCCTGCTGATCTACAAGTTTTCGGGCCTCAACACCTTCGACATCCCGCTGCTCGCCGAGAAGGCGCACTTCGACGGCACGCTGGCGACGGTCATCTGGCTGCTGGTCTTCTTCGGGTTCGCCTCGATCGCGCCGCTCTGGCCGCTGCACTCCTGGTCGCCGGTCGGCCACGCCGCCGCGCCGGCGGCCACCAGCATGCTGCACGCCGGCGTGCTGATGAAGCTCGGGCACTTTTCGATCATCCGGACGGGTTTCCAGATCCTGCCGGACGCGACCCGCGACCTGATGCCCATCGCGGCCGTCCTCTGCATCGGCAGCATCCTGTACGGCGGCTACGTGGCCTACTACGCCCGGGACACGAAGTACGTCATCGGCTACAGCAGCTCCAGCCACATGGGGTACGTGTTTCTGGGCATGGCCGCGCTGGACTACATCAGCCTCACCGGGGCCGTCCTGTACATGTTCGCGCACGCGCTGGCCACGGGGATGCTGTTCGCGATGGCGGGCTGGGTCTACGACCAGACCCACTCGCGCGACATCCCGTCGCTGGGCGGCCTGATGACCAAGATGCCCTTCGTGGCCGGGTGCTTCATCGTCGCCTGCATGGCCTCCATCGGCATGCCCGGGACCGTGAATTTCGTGGCCGAGATCATGATCGTGCTCGGGAGCTGGGCGAAGTATCCCGTCCAGACGATCATCGCGGTGCTCGGCATCGTGCTCACGATGGCGTACCTGTTCCGGATGATGCGCGGGTTGTTTTACGGCCGGTTGAGCGAGCTGGGGCACCACGCCCATGACGCGCAGACGTTCGTGGACCGCCTGCCGCTGCTGGTCATGATCTTCTGCAGCGTCACGTTCGGCATTTTCCCGGGGCTCATGCTGAAGATCATCCGCTCTGGCGTGGACCCGATTCTGGCGCGGATTATTGAAGTCGCCCCGGTGGTGACGCAGGTCGGGGGGGCGATCCACCCATGACGTTTGACCTCCAGCTGTCGCTGAGCGACCTGTTTCTGATGCTCCCGGAGCTCTGGGTGACGCTCTGGATCTGCGTCGTGCTCTGCGTGGACTTCCTGATGCCGCGCCTGTCCCAGCGCACGATTGCCGGGCTCAGCGTGGCCGGCATGGGCGTGGCGCTGCTGTTCCTGCTCGGGTTTTACGCGGCGGGGACCCACGGTGTCCTGTTCAAGGGGATGTTCGTGCTGGATGGCCTGGCGCTCTTCTTCAAGATCTTCGTCGTGGGCGCGGCGATGCTGGTCATCCTGGCCTCGATCGACTACGTCGGCCGGTTCCGTTTCTTCAAGAGCGAGTACTACTTCCTGGTGATGATGGCGGCCCTGGGCATGATGTTCATGGCCTCGGCCAACGACCTGCTGTCCGTTTTTGTCACCCTGGAGTTCAGCACCTTCGGCTTCTACGTCATGGTGGCGTACCTCCGGGACGATCTCCGTTCGAGCGAGGCGGGGCTCAAGTTCTTCATCCTGGGGGTCTTCGCCGCCGCGCTGCTGGTGTATGGCATCAGCCTGGTGTACGGCGAGACCGGAACGTTCCTCTTCACCGCTATCGCGGCGGGCGGCGCCGACCTGACGCCGGGGCTGGCGGTGGGCTGGCTGCTGATCTTCGCGGCCCTGGGCTTCAAGATCGGGGCCGTGCC
>SCTG01000119.1 GCA_004298335.1 Nitrospirota bacterium | reverse complement strand
GACCACGGCCCCGGCGTCGCCTTCACGGCAGCGCCGCCTGACAGCCCTGCCCCCCTCGCGAACCGCGAGACCGCGCCCCAGCCGATTGTACTGCCGCCCGAGCTTGTGCTCGTTGCGCCTCTCGCCGGAGAGACGCCCGCCGAACCGCTCGACCAGCCCGAGACCCTGGACTTCGACGTCCCGGTCATCAGGACCGCGAAGGTCGACAAGCATGTGCAATTCTTCTCGTTCCATATTCGCGACCGGTTTGAAATGTGGCTGGGGCGTTTGGAGCGCCACCGGCCGATGGTGGAGGGGATTTTTACGGAGTTCAACCTGCCCATTGATCTGATCTTCCTGTCCCTGGTTGAAAGCGGATTCAGCACGCATGCCAAGTCCCGTGCCCAGGCGGTCGGACCGTGGCAGTTCATCAAGGGGACCGCCAAGGCTTACGATCTGCGGGTGGATAACTGGATCGACGAACGTCGGGATCCGGTGAAGTCCACGGTTGCCGCCGCCCGCTACCTCCGGGACCTGTATCAGTTGTTCGGATCGTGGCCCCTGGCCATGGCCGCCTACAACGCCGGCGAGCGGAAAGTCGGACGCGCCCTCGTCCGCGCGCAAGCCGAGGATTTCTGGGATCTCACCGACACCAAGCTCCTCAAGAGAGAAACGAAGGAATACGTGCCCCGGTTCCTGGCCGCCGCGCTGATCGCCAAGGACCCAGCACGCTTCGGATTGGCCGTCCCATCTCACACACCGCTGGAATATGACGAGGTGCTCGTCACCCGCCCGATCCATTTGCGGACGGCGGCCAAGGCCGCGGGCGTTTCCTATGAGGAGTTGAAAACCCTCAATCCGGAACTCAAAAAAGACCTGACCCCGCCGGATCCCGCCTACCACCTCAAAGTCCCTGCGGGCCGCAAGGATGCCTTTCACGCCAACCTGGCAACCTACCAGGACTGGAAGCGCGTCCACGCCGTGCGCCATCAAGTCCGCCGCGGCGACACCCTGCCTCTGATCGCATCACGGTACGGCACCACCAGCCAGGCAATTTTCGAAGCCAACAGCATGACCAAGTCCGAGAAGCTCAAGCCGGGCGACTGGCTGCTGATCCCGCAGGCGGTCAAGCCCGCCGCCGGCACCGCGCGCACACTCGTCAAAGCGTCCCGCTGAAATTATTTTGCAGGAGCGGCGGGAGACGCCGCAGGCTCGGCGGGTGGGACAGAGGCCTTCCGCGCGTCGAGGGTCTTGATCCGCACGGAGGCTTCCGCCGCAAAGGGCGACGACGGATGGTCTTTCACGATCTCCTGATAGTGGGCCAGCGCCCCTTCCGGCCGTTTCAGGATCTCGTCGATCTTGCCGAGTTCGAACAGGGCCTGGTCCTTGTTGGGCGCACCCGTTATTTTCGTCACGGCGGTGAGCGTTTTTTCCGCCTCTTCGACCTTTCCTTGGGCCAGCTGGGCATAGGCCAGACGCTGATAGACCAGCGGAACAAGGGCTCGGTGGGTACCGTAACGGGCGAGAAACTCCTGGTACTCCCTGACGGCGCCCTCCCAGTCCTTCAAATCGCCGCGGACATTCCCTAGGAGATAGGCGGCCTGGGGCGCAACCGCACTGCGGGGAAACTCGGTCAGAATCTGCTGCAACACGGCGGCCGCCTTTTTCAACTCCTCGGGTTGCCGCACCGGAGGCGGGCCTCCCATGAAGGATCGTTCGGTTACGTTGAGGGTCGCTTCGTGCAACAGATCGGCGGCCGCGCGTTCATCCTGCTGACGCATCCAGAGGAATCCGCCGACGGCGGCGCCGGCGATGATCGCCACGGCCACACCGGCGAGCAGCCATCGAAAATTCTCGCGCGCCTGCCGGGTAGCCTGCCCGACCGAATCCACCAGGTGGGCGGGATCGGTCGGGGACTCTTTGCGGGTTTTCTTTATTTTGAACATCTCCAGGCCGCGCCTTCGTCCAAGCGCGGTTCCTTATACGCAAGGCCTCCGACAAAAGTCAAACGACCGGCGGGAATCTCCCGCCAATTTGCACTTGCCTCTTCGCAAGCCCGCGCCTAGAATCCGTGGCCATCGTACGAAGAACCATGATGCCGCACGCTGAACACGACAGCCTGGTTTCCGATCTGGAGGCCCTCGCCGGACTGGAGAACTATCACGGCTGGATTCTGGACGAAATCCGCCCCTACCTGAAACCCCGCCTGGTTGAAATAGGCGGCGGCATCGGGACCTTCACGAAATTGCTCGTGCAGGCCCACCTCCTGCCCCGCCCCGCCACACGGCTGGAGGTCTTCGAGCCCGCCAGCGCGTTCTGCCTGCGCTTGCGGGACGCCCTGCAACAGGCCTACCCGGACTTGCTTCGAACGGGCCGCCTTGTCGTGACCGGGACGTTCTTTCAGCCTGCTCCCGATCAGTGCGACACCGTCATCATGGTCAACGTGCTCGAGCATATCCAGGACGATCAGGAATCGATCCGCGCCGCATATCAGTCCCTGTCGCCCGGCGGAACGTTCATCGTCTACAGCCCCGCGCTCCCCTGGCTGTACAGCCCGCACGACAAGGCCGTCGGCCACTATCGGCGCTACAAGATGAACGGGTTGGAACAGCTCATGCGGAAAGAAGGCTTCGTGGTGGTGGCGGCCAAGTATATGGACTGCATGGGGGTCATCCCCTGGTATCTCCTGAACGTCATCGGCGGCTCCACCTCCATCAATCCTCACCTCGCGCGTCTCTATGATCAGTGGTTCGTTCCGGTCACACGGCTGGTGGAACGACTCTGGCATCCCCGGATCGGCAAAAACGTCCTGGTGGTGGCACGGAAGGACGATTCCCCCTCCGCCGAGATGAGGTGAGACCACCGTTCGATGCCTTCGCCTGAACCGGATAGCAACAGCCCCGACTGCGACACCGGACGGAGGCGGGTCCCGTCGGGGCTAATCGTCGCAACCCTTCTCGGCATCGTCCTGGCGTTCTACCACGGGCTCTGGTGGCCGGGACTGGCGCTCGTCAAGCGCGACGCCATGCGCTTCTTCCTCCCGATCAAGCAGTACCTGGCCGAGCGTCTCGCAGCCGGCGAACTGCCGCAGTGGTTCCCCTACGACGCGCTGGGGCGCCCGTTCATCGGAGCCACGCACACCGGGGTCTTCCACCCCTTTACCCTGCTCTATGTCCTGCTGCCCGCGCCGGACGCGTATCGCGCCTCGATCCTGCTTTCCTGCCTGCTGGCGGCGCTCGGCGCG
>SCTG01000231.1 GCA_004298335.1 Nitrospirota bacterium | reverse complement strand
GGAACGAGCCCAGGCGCTCGGCCAGCACGATGTAGGGCTGCATCTGCGCGTACTCGTCGTGGGAGACCGAGGGAACATTCACCGCGTTCTGGATGACGCCGCGCTTGAGGTACTCCTTCACCTGGAGGGCGATCTGGTAGCCGACCGCCTCCTGCGCCTCGCGCGTGGAGCCGGCGATGTGGGGGGTGGCGATGACGTTCTCGAGGGCAAGCAGTGGCGACGACTTGGGCGGCTCTTCCGTGAACACGTCCACTGCCGCCCCGGCGAGGTGGCCGGAGCGCAGCGCCTCGGCGAGCGCGGCTTCTTCCACCAGCTCGCCGCGGGCGCAGTTGATGAGCCGCGCGCCCTTCTTCATCTTGGCCAGCGCAGCCGCGTTGATCATGCCCGAGGTCTGCGGAGTGAGGCCGACGTGCAGCGTCAGGTAGTCGGCGGCGGCGTAGACCTCGTCGAGCGATGCCAGCTTGATGCCCAGCTCGCGGGCGACGGTGGTGGAGACGAAAGGATCGTGGGCAATCACCTCCATGCCGAAGACGCGGGCGCGGCGCGCCACTTCCATGCCCACGCGCCCCAGGCCGGCGATGCCCAGGGTCTTCCCGCGCAGCTCCGTTCCCTGCAGGGATTTTTTCTCCCAGCGCCCGGCGCGGGTGAGCGCATCGGCGCGGCAGAGGTGGCGGGCCAGGGCCAGCATGAGGGCGAAGGTGTGTTCGGCAACGGCCACGGCGTTGGCGCCGGGAGTGTTCATCACCGCGATGCCCTTCTTCGTCGCGGCTTCCAGGTCGATGTTGTCCACGCCCACGCCGGCGCGGCCGATGACGCGCAGCTTGCGCGCGGGCTCCAGCAATGCGGCCGTCACCTGCACGGCGGAGCGCACGATGAGCGCGTCCGCATTCGCCAGATGCGCGGCGAGCTTCCCGTCGACCTGCTCCGAGGTAAGGACCTCCCAGCGCGACTCTTCCTTGAGCAGCGCCTCGGCGGCGGGAGAGACCTTCTCTGCGATGACGATTTTCATGGATTCGGGTACGACAGTGTGGCACAGCCGCCCTCGGCTGTGGCTGTGGATTACTGGGCGGCCGCCGCCTGGCGGGCCTCGGCTTCCGCGTAGACCGCCTGCGCCGCGCGCAGGCCGCCGCCGAACTCCACATGCCGCCCGCCGCCGGCCCGGGCCAGCACCTGTTCCAGCGCGCCCAGGATGGCGATGGTGTCGAGGTAATCGTAGTACCCGAGGTGGGCGATGCGGAAGAGCTTCCCTTTCATCTCACCCTGGCCGTTGG
>SCTG01000014.1 GCA_004298335.1 Nitrospirota bacterium | reverse complement strand
CCTTGATCGTCACCGAGGGCATGTTGGGGGTTCTCGCAGGAGGGACGCTGCTCCTTTGCATAGGGATCAGGGACGATTTGCGGGAGATTCCTGCCACCGCCAAGCTGGGTTTCCAGATAGTCGCCGCGGGGATGGTGATCTGGTCCGGCAAGCTCTTGTCGGTGTTTCCGCATGGTCTTGTCGGCGACACCGTCAATGTACTGCTGACCGTCCTGTGGATCGTCGGGATCACCAATGCCTTCAATTTTTTCGACGGCATGGATGGCCTGGCGACTGGACTGGCCATCATTATCGCGTTTTTCATGGGAGTGGTCGCGTTCCAAACCGGCCAGCCTGCGCTGGGCTGGGTGGCGGTTGCGCTGATCGGAGCGGGACTGGGGTTCCTGCCGTATAATTTCAAGCCCAGAGCTCCGGCTACGATTTTTCTTGGCGATGCGGGCAGCACCTTTCTCGGATTTACATTGGCCTGTCTGGCGGTCAAGGGGAACTGGGCCGACGGGAAGCCCATTGTCTCCCTATCCACCCCGGTCCTGATTTTCGGGATCCTCATATATGACATGGTGCACACAACGGTGGAGCGGATTTACATGGGCAAGGTCAGGACACTGAAGGAATATCTCGAGTATGTCGGGAAGGATCATATGCATCATCGGTTGGAACGGGCACTGGGCAGTCGCACCGATGCGGTGCTCATGATCTTTCTTCTGAGCATCGCGCTCGGGTTGGCCGGCGTTGTCCTGCGGTCCGCACGGACGGTGGACGCGCTCTTTCTGCTGCTACAAGGCACGATCATCGTGGTCGTCGTGTCGATATTGGAGCGACGTGGGCGAGGCACGTGAAGTCCTTCTCCGGCACCCGCGTGATGTTCTTCGACGCCGCCGACACGCTGTTTCATGTGAAGGGGTCGGTGGGGGAGGTGTACCTTAGCCATGCGCGCAAGTATGGCGTCACGGCGGGGCGGGAGGTCATCCAGCAGGCGTTTGCCAAGGCGTTTGCCGATGCGCCCCCGCCGGTGTTTGCCGCGAGCGACCCGCAGGAGATCAAGTCGTGCGAGCGCATGTGGTGGTTCGACGTGGTCCACAACGTGTTCTACCGGGTCGGAATGTTCGAGGGATTCGACGAGTACTTCGACGACGTGTTTGCCTATTTTTCCAGGCCGGAGTCGTGGGAGTTGTACCCCGATGCGATGCCCGCCCTCCGTGCCCTGGAAGCGCGTGGCATCGAATTGGGCATCATTTCAAATTTTGATTCACGTCTCTACGAAATCCTGGTTGGCCTGGGCATCGACCGGTTTTTCGAGAGCGTGACGATTTCCAGTTTCGCCGGTGCCGCCAAGCCCTCGTCCAAAATTTTCCAACGGGCGCTCCACAAGCACGGTGTGGAGGCGAGCGGGGCGGTGCATGTCGGAAACAGCTTGCGGGAAGATGCGCAGGCGGCCGTTGCCGCCGGGCTTGGCGGTGTGTTCCTCGACCGGGAGAGAAATGTCGAGCACCGCCCGGATGTGGTGACGATCCGCAGTCTCAGCGAATTGGTGACGTTGCGATGAAGGTCATGATGGTCGGAGCCGGGGCGGTGGGCGGGTTTTTCGGAGCCCGTCTGGTGAAGGCGGGTGTGCCGTGCGCTTTTCTCTTGCGCGCCCAAACGCTTGCGGCGGTCCGGCAAACAGGCCTGTCGGTTCACAGCGTGGACCAATCGTTCACGGTGTACCCAATCGCGAGCAGCGATCCCCGTGACCTGCCCCCATCGGATCTCATTATCCTCTCGGTGAAGCGATACGATCTGGATGAGGTCATTGCCCAGCTTCGGCCGGTGCTGCTCCCGCAGACCACTGTGCTCACGCTGCAGAACGGGGTTGATACGGAGGCGCGCATTCGGGAACTGGTCCCGGGCATCCCGGTCATCGGCGGGGTGGCCTACATTTATTCCAAGGTGGCGGCGCCCGGCGTCATCGAGCATTACAAACGGGGGACAGTGGCTATCGGGAAGTGGAATGCTCAGGGAGCGGGAGAGACGACGACGGAGGAGGACGCGGCCGCAACATCCACGCAGGAGAAAGGGCCATTCGCCAAGCTCGGGGAACTGCGGCGGCATGTGAGCCAGGCTCCGGCGCCCCTTGCGCCGACTCCGGGCGTTGAACTCGGAGCGCTCAAGTCGTTTTTTGAAGGAGCCGGGATTCCCTGCCAGGTGTCTGATGACATCATGCGGACGAAATGGGAAAAGATGTGCTGGAACGTCGTGTTCAATCCGCTGACGGTCCTGATCAACGATCGCGTCTCCAAAGCCATCTCGCATCCGGAGATGCGCGCCATGATCAAGCTGATCGTCGAAGAGGCGGTGGCCGTGGCCAAGGCCGACGGTGTGGACCTTGCCCCGGACATTGCGGACAAGGTCATCCAGTGGTCGCAGGAAATCCGCGATATCCACACGTCCATGTTCGATGACTGGAAGGCGGGCCGTCGGACGGAAATCGACCATCTCAACGGGTATCTCGTGCGGCGCGGGAACGAGATGGGAATCCGGACTCCGGTCAACGAGGCGGTCTGCGCCTTGATCAAGACCATCACCGAGCCGGCACCGATAGGGCCCGTTCTCCTCCGGCTCGACGGCCAGGTGATCCAGCCCCTTGTCTTTGATATTGAGGCGCTCGCCAAGCTGCCGGCGACGGAGCAGATTCCGGACGTGTCAGCGGAGGTTCCCGCCATGCGGGGCCACGCTGTCCGTGTCCGCGCGCTCCTCAATGTCGCCACCTGCAAGATCGGAGCGGATCACGTGACGTTCCATTCCGCCGACGGGCAGTATGCCGCCAGCCTGCACATGAAAGAAGCGGCCGAAAGCGGCATCCTCGTCTACAAGCGGGACGGGCGGCCCTTGAGCAAGGAAGAAGGAGGGCCGTTCCGCCTGATCACGCCCGGTCTGGGCGACTGGTGCGCAAACGTGAAAGGCGTGACACGCATCGAGTTCACCATCGGGCCAGGCAAGGATACGCGCCCGGCAGACAAGCAGTGTTAGCGGCGCCATCCGGCCCTGGCATGGTGTATGTCAGCAGGCGTCTGCCTGATCCGGTCATGGCGGAATTGGCCAGACGCTTTACCCTCATCGGTTCTCCTGCGGATCGCCCGGCGACGAGGGCCGACCTGTTCGCGGCGGCCGCCGTCGCCGATGCGATGGCGGTGACCTTGACGGATCGGATGGATGCGGAGCTGTTCGCGAAGGCCCCACGGTTAAAGGTTGTCGCCGTGTATGCCGTCGGCTACGACAACGTCG
Organism: Nitrospirota bacterium; assembly: GCA_004298335.1. Lineage (GTDB taxonomy): Bacteria > Nitrospirota > Nitrospiria > Nitrospirales > NS-4 > SCTG01. The sequence continues at coordinate 17,772 of SCTG01000014.1, read as the reverse complement.
ACGTTGCGGCGGCCGCGCGCCGTGGCATTGTCGTGACCAATACACCCGACGTGCTGACGGAGTCCACGGCTGACCTGACCTGGGCGTTGATACTGGCGGTAACCAGGAGGCTTCCCGAGGCTGAACGGCTGGTCAGGGAAGGAAAATGGGAGGGATGGGCGCCCACGCAGTTGTTGGGCACGGACGTTTTTGGGAAGACGCTCGGAATCATCGGGATGGGCCGGATCGGCCGTGCCGTCGCCAGACGGGCGGCGGGGTTTCGCATGAACATTCTCTATCACAACCCTCGTCCGCTTGCGTCTGATCTGGAACGGACGTTGGGAGCAAGGTATGTGCCCCTGGCGCAGGTGCTGCAGAGCGCCGACATTGTGACGCTGCACATTCCATTGACCGATTCGACTCGAGGCATGATCGGAAGAGCCGAGCTTGCGCTGATCCGCCCGACGGGCTATCTCATCAATACGGCTCGCGGCGCGATCGTGGACGAGCCGGCTCTGAGCGAGGCGCTGGAGCGGAAGACGCTGGCCGGCGCCGGGCTGGATGTGTATTCGGAGGAGCCTCACGTCCATCCCCGGTTGCGTGCGCTTCCCAACGTGGTGCTCTTGCCGCACATCGGGTCCGCGACGCATGAAGCACGGGTGAAAATGGGCATGATGGTGATCGACAACATCGCTGCGGTCCTGGACGGCCGCGAGGCGCCTAACCGTGTCGGTGTTGCCCGGCAGCAGAAGGGAGAAGAGCATGGATCTGTTCAGTAAGGTCCCGCTGGTGGAAATTCCCGTCATGATCACGCCGGAGGAGAAAGCCTGGCTGGAAATGATGCTCAGGAAGGGCAAGATCGCCGTTCCGCCTGGCGGCAGCCTGCCCGAGGGCTCGGTGATCTCCATCTTTATGCGGACGATGCTGTGGAATTCTGAAGAGCTTCGTCAGAACCTCGATATCGTTCCGAAGGAAGCGCTGGATGCGTTGCTGGCAAAGAAGGAACTGCTCGAAATCCGCATCCAGATTTCTGCAGACCAGAAGGCCTGGCTCGACAACATACGCGTGCCCGATAAGACGCCGCTCTCCCCGAACGACTCGGCCGTGTCGCTGTTCGTTCGGGTTCTTCTTGAAAACGCGATGGAGCAACAAAAGGCTCTGGAACAGGCAGACCCCTGGGCGGACGACGACGAAGAGTGAACGCTAGGGGGCGGCGTCGCGTCTTGGAACGGGACGTCCCTCTTCAAGGTCCAGCAGATCAATCCACGTGACGATGTCAGTCCGCGAAGGGTCGGTCGCGTCCCGGGTTTTCTTGAAATAGGCCCATTTGGCATCGTCGTCGGGGCCCCGCTCCAGCATCTGCTTGTTCCACAGTTCGATCTGCTTTCTGGAGCGCGGGCGCCCGTGCACGGCCAGCCATTCAAGGATGAGTTCGTCGCTGCGAGATTTGGCCGCATAGGCGAAGTCCTGTTCGGCGACCTCGAGAAAGGTCAGGAGTGCCTTGTCCAAGGGGCAGGGGTAAATATAGGGGCCGTTGATTCCGGCCTCGCGCGCGCGGGCCTTGTCGATCATTCTGGCGAGGTGCACGTAACCGCCCAGCAGTTCGCGGGGACTCCGGGGGTATTCCTTTGTCAGGTCGCTTGGCCGCGGACGCTCCACTCGCCCCATCAGTGTGTCGGGTGTATTGCCCTTCATTGCTCCCCCGGTCGAGCCGGGAATATCCAGCGACATGAGCGGTCTCCTTACAGCAGCCGGTGGTTCGTAAAGGTAAGGGTCTTGACCGATACGGTGCCGTTTTCCGCGGAAATGATGCGGCGAGATGCGGGCAGGTCCGCGTGGCCGACTCGGACGTGGGAGTCGGTGAAACTCTCGACGTTCGCCAGGCGGCCGTCCTGCGGATTAAAATAATAGACGGTGTACCGCGTCGTCAGGTACTTGTTGTCCGCCGTCATCGCACTGTCTTCGACATTGATGGTGAACTTCATCGGCCCCATCGTGCGATTGATCTGCGTGATCCGGTCGTCTTTCACTCGGTAGTGGGATTTCATGGCGTCGTGAATGTGAACGGTTTGGCCCAAGGGGTGGGCGGGGCCGCTGTCCAACGTGAGGACACTTTTCCCGTCGGATTGGTCGAACGTCCGGGGGCCGCGGTGAACGGCGATCATGCCGATCGTGCCGGTGGCCCACTTTTGGACTTCGGCATCCGAAAACGAGACGGCGACATCCTGAGCGGATTTGATGGTGACCGAGCCCTGATGCGCTTTCCCGTCCACGTTCACCGTGAGGTCGGCGGTGAATCCTTTGAAATCGGCCGGCCAGCGCGCCGTCTTTTCAAAGGCACGACGTAAGAGTTCCCGGGCTTGAGGGTCATCCTGGGCGTCGGTTTGGAGAGCCTCTTTGCTATATGTCATCGCCATCGCATGTCTCCTTTCGGATCAACAAGTTCCATTCCAAAACACCATTATAACAACATCCCTCCTCTGTGGATAAGATTTTCAAAACCACACGCGGTTCGGCATTTCGATCATTTGCAATAGCTAATTTACATTAGTTATCAACATGTTAAATTTATTTTAATAAGGTGCAATACGTATCTCACATGGATTAATGATATTTTTAACGGGGGAAAGAGAGATTTATGATAAAATAAAAGGCTCGACACAAAAATACCTTTGGTCAGGGGATGAAAAGAGATGAAGAAAGTTCGAAAAAATAAAGTCAAAGCCAGGACGCACAAAGCGTTCAAAGCACATAAAGCTCACAAAGTGCATAAGGCTCATAAGCTCAGCGGGCATCGTACTGCACGGCATCGGAAGATTGCAGCAGTCACCGGTGCTCCGGGCAAGGCTTCCGAAGGCAGCAGGCCTGCCAGGCCGATCGAAAGAACGAAAGGACAGTCGGCGTTGGCCACCACCGTGGCCGAGGACGAGCTGGAAGAGCGCCGCCGGCTGTTTGCCAAGGCGAGAAAGGGCGACAAGGGGGCGGTCGCCAAAATTTACGAGTTGTATGGGGCGAGGATTTACACGACGGCCCAGGTCAAGGAAGTCCAGCCCGGCGGATTCGTTATGCCGGCCGCGCAGTCGCGGAAGCGCGTCCGAACCGCCTGAACGGCCGCGAAGCTTGGGCGGGGATTGACCGGAAGAATTGCTGGAAGGTACGGTAGGGGCCGGCCGGCTGATCAAGCCGGCCGGCCCTTCGCGTTTTGGCGCAGATCCCGGGGTGTATCCGATGAAAGAACGTGATCCGGAGAAGCTGAAGCTCTTGTACGAGCGGTTTCGCGATGTGTGCCTCGTTGAAAAAGAGGTCTGGCTCGAACTGTACATGCCGCGGGATATTTTAGGCGACGGCGTGCGCATGACCAATGTGCAGGATCGCTACGACGTGGTGATCGAGAATCCTGACGTGGAAGCCGTCCTCGAAGCCAATATTCCGCTCGGATCCAAGGCATTGGCCGCGGCCATCGGGGAATACAAGGACGCCATCAGCTTCGTCAAGAAAGGCTGACCGGGAAGGGACGCCCCTACTGGACAGTCACCCGCAAGCCTCCGCCGGCCAGAATGGAGGCAATCCGCTCGCATGTTTTGAGGGGCCCTTCGTAGACTTCGGCCGATCCTGTGTGGTCGATCCGGTACGCGAGTTCGAACGCGCGGGAGGGCGTCATTTGCGGGACGGCCCTGCACAGCAGGTCGATCACCTGCTGGTAGGTGTGGCAGTCGCAATTATAGACGATGACGCGGGCTCCAAGCTCGTCACCGGTGGAGATGTCCGACTCTTCTATGGTCTCGGGAATCGGGGCCGACGGGAGGGGCGCCATATCGCTACGGGCGGGCCAGCCGCAACAGGTATGTCGGCAGGGACAGCCGGTCCCGCTTCATGGTTCGCTGGAGCAATTGATCGTGGCGCATCGAGTCGGTGATGGCATCCATGCCGTGTCGCTGACACAACTGGATCGTGTGCCAGAGCGAGACGGCTGTCTTCACAAGCATCAGGCCGTATTCCAGGGCGATCGCGCGTTCAGGGTCCAGTTTCAGGCACGACATCTGGCGGATGTCCGCGAGGGTGGTCTGCCAGTGGATCCACCGTTCCGGCATCCATGGCTCGAACACGGTTCCATCCTCGGCGAGGCCTCGTTGAAAGCGGATGTCGTTCCGGACGGCGAAATGGAAGATTTCCCGCCACTCGCGATCCTTCAAGTCTCGATCGATGCGGCGATCCATTTCGGGGCTCAATGGGCCGCTGACGTTGTGTCCCTGGGCGATGCGTCCCTGCTCCAGCAGGTCGGCGTGCATGTCACCCATACGATCGGGGTAAGCCATGGTGCCGCTGGTGGGGGTGAGCTGGAGGGCCATATAGTCCCGGAAGTGGACGGTATCGTAGCGGGACAGAAAATGTTCGAGGCTCTCGGGGGAACACAGATGGAAAGGGTAGTACAGTCCGGATCGGACGTTCATCTCGCAGGAGTTCACGTGAGAACCCTCTCTAAAGGCCGGGCGCGGTTGCTGGAATCCCGGCAGCCCTCCGTGCTAATCTCCGCCCGGTATGGCCCACCTTGTAGCGGCGTTTCTCAACGCGAAAGTCTGGTGGCCGCTGTTCCCGTTGCTGCTGCTGCTGGTCATCATTGCGCTTAGCGCCGCCATCGTTTCGGTTGTCAAGGGGAAAGCCGCAAAAACTGATATCGTGCTGCAGGCCCTGGCGCTGGTGTGCTACCTGTTCACGGCGGTGGTCGCCATGGCCAGCGAGGGCGGCACGCTTTCACCCCATGTCCATCGGTTGCCGTCTCTGGTGACACAGGCGTTGCTTCTGGCTCAACTGGTGCGGATCTGGCACCGAGCGGGCGCACGGTCCCTCCGTACGCTCAATCTGATCGCCTGGGGCGGCATTCTGGCCGATACCGCGCTGCACTTTCTCATCAAGCCCGAGTAAGACGCGTCATTTGCGCAGGCCGCAGGAACGGGCGACTCCGTCCCGGTAGCGGAGCCAGTGCTCCAGCCCTTCCTGCAAGGTGCCGAGAATCAATTGCTGGTCGGCGGCTCCCGTCGCGTAAGTCAAAACGGACTGCCAGGCCGCCTGGCGATGGGAGGATTCGACCATCAGATGCACGCGGATGAGGTCCAGATACTTGAGGTCAATCCCGTGATTCTGCACCAGGTGATGCTTGCGCACGATCTCCTCGATCTGCTCGGCGTCCTTGGGGGGAGACGGATGGAGGACTTCCTGCCGGTCATGGACGTTTCCCTCGACGAAAATGGTCACGATGGCGAGCCCTGTCAACCAATCACCGTCCAGGGTGACTTTGTCGAGCCACTCCCGGTATGCCCGGCTCTCGGAAAGCAGACTGACGTCACGAAAGTGCGCCCGCTCGAACCCCAGGCCGAGCATCATGGTCAGGAACAAGTCGGGGTGGGATTGTCCCAGCGTGAGGCCTCCCGTGTCCTCCTCGTACAGATTGCGGGCCAGCTCGCTCCGGACGGGGCGCGGGGGATTTTTCCCGTGGATGCGGCTCAGGAACACGGGAAAGTCCCGCACGTAGACGGCGTATTCCTGCCGGAAGTGGATTTCGAGCTGGGCCTTGGTGATCTGGGGGCCTGAGAAGTGCGGCCAAGCCCAGTGGTCTTTCCGGTCCATGATCGTCATCATTTTATCCCGCAACTGTTCGTTCGAAAGAGGCTTCATACCGTTCTCCGTTGCATCGCGCCGGGCGAGCCGTTAGAATGCGTGGTCATGCAATCCCTCACCATTCAAAGCACCGAGGAGATATTCCAGGTTCTTGCCGATGTCTCTCTCAAGGGACGAGGCGCGACGGCCGAGAGCCTTCTGGACAAGGTCCTGGACGAAGGCTTTACGGAACCCATTTATTTCAACGCCACCGGTGAAGATCCCGACGCCTATTACCAGGGCAGACCCAATGCCTGGGCGGTGTACACGATCCGTGAGTGGAAGCGGGTCATGATGGTGTCCGGCGGACCCGGCCAGGAACGGCGCATTCAAATCACCGAAACGCCCTGATTGTTGCATAGCCCCCACATTGTATTCTGAGCTACTCAAAGCCTAGAATCAAACATGGCCAAACTCCTGTCACCCCGCGATGAAGCCGAGCTGATGGTGCTGACGAGTCTTTTGGAATGCAACGGCATCACGTTTTACGTCCAGAATGCATTTTTCGGGGGCCTGTATCCGGGCCTCAATATTTTCCCCTTCAGCGAACGGGTGATCCTGGTCGCCGAATCCGATCTCGACCGCGCCTCGGTGCTGGCCCGCGATTTTCTCGATGCCATGGGCGAATCGCCCGAGCGCGACGGGCATGCGGGGTGAGCATGCGTCAGTACCACCCGCCAACCAGGGCGTTCTCCTCGAAATAGAGATACCGGTGCTTGACGGTTGCGCTGTCGATCCAGTCCTCAAAGACCCACAATTCCCGGCGGGTGCCTGAGTCGGTGTACGTGACATCGATTTTGTAAGGAGAACCCCAGCTTTTCAGGACTTGCTCGCGGCTCATGCCGACCACCACGCGTTTCTTGGCGATGGCCTCGTCCAGCGACGTATACTGGTAGTACGGCAGAAAGCGCCAGGTCAGCATGCCGAGCAGTATCGCCCCGAGCACGCCGTACAGGGCAAGACGGACAGAACGGCGGCGGAGGAAGGGAACGGGAGGAAGGGCCGCAGGCGTTTCGTGTGTCATGGTATCGACAGCGCGCATCCAACATAATCTACCAGCGCGGTTTCCACAGGGTCAAGTGCGCCGGTGACGGCGAGGGCAGCGTATGTACGTTGAAGTCGATGCGAATCCCAATTGCGAGAATTCCGTTTTTATCCGATTCCGGGAGCTGGGGCCGGGCCGGCCGGTTGCGCAGGTGCGGGTCTATGACCGTATTTCGACCGGCGAATGGTGCCTGGTGACCGGCTGGCGGGAAGACCCGGCCGCGCCCGCGTGCCCTGCAATGGCGCAGCCGGTGGAGGATTCCGGCGCCGGCACCGTCTATCTGGTGTCCGGCGGGAATTGGGGGATACGGCTGAAGCCGCTCGAAGTGGATGAGGAATGGAATCTCGGAAGCGCACGGCAATGGGGGGAAGCCTATCTTCTTCTGGCGGACCAGCGTGATGTCCGGTTCGCTGACGACCCGGAGGGGTGATATTACGGTGCGTAGCGCGGCTTCGGAATCATCTTTTGAGGGGGCTCGGGAGAGGGGGGAAGCGAGGCGGCCCTGGCGGAATAGGGATTGGTCATCGCTTCGTGGGTCAGCTTGTGATGGTCTTTGATGAGTTGCATGCTGTCGACGGCGATCTCCAGGCGGTTCATGGTGTCGTTCAGCGAGAGTCGTGAAGGAAGAACCTCGGCGGTGTAGAGGCGATAGGACAGCGACCAGTCATACTCGTCCCGATGGCGGTCCTTGATCAGGCGTCTGGCTTCTTGGGACACTTCGTTCTGAACGAGAATGACGAACAGATTCGAGCGGTAGGCGGGGGCGTCGTCCGCCAGGGACGGACGGAACTCCGGGACGAGCGTCGGCAGTTTCACCAGCGGAACCGCCAGGGGTACGGCCACCGGGCCTTCGACAGAGCCGGTGAGCGGGTCCGGGCTCAGGAATTCGACTTCCACCAGCTTCACGATGAGGGCGGGCGTATCGGAATTCGGCTTTTTCTCGACGGCGTACTGAAACGAATACCGCACGTTGGTTTTGTCCCGGACATAGAGGTAGACGTCTTCACCGACCGCGTCCGGCAGTTGCTCGCGTAGGACATGTTCCCATTCCTCGAATGAATAGTAGATGTAGATGCGCAGGGCGGCCGTCATGGTCCGCACCTTGTTCGGCGGTCCGAGTTTGGCGCGGAGTTCCTCCTGGGTCAGGCCGAGATACCCATCCGAAAAAAACGGTTTGGCGAACGCAGGGGGAGGCGAAAGCGTCCACGCGACGATTGCGACGAGCACGAGCAGGACCGTTCGCATCAGAGGTCTCCGCATGTGCGAATCCTACGGGCCGGTCTCGGGATTGTCAAGGCAGTCGTCTTGCGAAGGCATGCGCTATCCAGTATAGTCACCTACTATGCGCATAGAGCAGCTCTTGCAGAACCGCATCGCCATTCTCGATGGCGCGATGGGGACCATGATTCAGGCGCGCAACCTCGATGAATCGGGGTTCCGTGGGGCGCAGTTCGCGCGCCATCCGCGTGATCTCAGGGGTTGCAACGATCTGCTGTGCCTCACGCAGCCGGACCTCATCGAGGTTCTCCATCGCCAGTACCTCGAGGCGGGCGCCGACATCATCGAAACGAATACGTTCAACTCCACCGCCATCTCGATGGCGGATTACAAGCTGGAGCATGTCGTGTACGACCTGAATGTTGGGGGTGCCCGTGTCGCGCGCCGGGCCGTGGAGAAGGTGATGGCCGCCGACCCGACGCGCCACCGCTTCGTCGCGGGGGCGATCGGCCCCACCAATCGTACGGCGTCGATGTCGCCCGACGTTAATAACCCGGCGTTCAGGGCTGTTTCCTTCGATCAGCTGGTGGAAACCTACACCGAGCAGGTCCGCGGGCTGATGGACGGCGGCGTGGACCTGTTGCTGTGCGAGACGGTGTTCGACACGCTGAACCTGAAAGCGGCGCTGTTCGCCATCGATCAGTATTTTGAGAAGCACGGCAGACGCGTGCCGATCATGGTATCGGTGACGATTACCGACCGAAGCGGGCGCACGCTGTCCGGGCAGACAGGGGAGGCGTTCTGGAACTCGATCGCCCACATGCCGCTCTTGAGCGTGGGGATCAATTGCGCCCTCGGTGCGAAACAAATGCGGCCGTACATCGAAGAACTGGCCGGCATTGCGCCTGTGTACATCAGTTGCTATCCCAACGCCGGCCTCCCCAACGCGTTCGGCGGGTTCGATGAGACGCCGGCCATCATGTCGGCGGACCTGCGGGACTTTGCCGCGCAAGGATGGCTGAACATCGTCGGCGGTTGCTGCGGCAGCACGCCGGTGCATATCAAGGCGATCGCGGACGCAGTCCGGGGGCTCGCGCCACACCGGCGGGTTGCGCCTGAACCGTACACGCGCCTGAGCGGGCTGGAGCCGCTTACGATCCGCCCCGACACGAATTTCGTCAACATCGGCGAGCGGACCAACATCACCGGTTCACCGGCGTTTTCCAAACTGATCCTCAGCGGCGACTACGAAGGTGCCCTGGCTGTCGCTCGGCAGCAGGTGGAGGGCGGTGCGCAGATCGTCGATGTGAACATGGACGAAGCCATGCTGGACTCGAAGCAGGCCATGGCCACGTTCCTCAAGCTGATCGCCTCGGAGCCCGACATTGCCCGCGTCCCGCTCATGGTGGACAGTTCGAAGTGGGAGGTGATCGAGGAAGGGCTCAAGTGCGTGCAGGGCAAGGGCATCGTCAACTCGATCAGCCTGAAGGAAGGCGAGGAGGCGTTCAAGCATCACGCGCGGCTGGTCAATCGGTACGGGGCGGCGGTGGTCGTGATGGCGTTTGATGAAGCGGGGCAGGCCGATACCGTGGAGCGGAAGATCGCAATCTGTTCGCGGGCATACCGGATTCTGACGGAGGACATCGGATTTCCGCCGCAGGACATCATTTTCGATCCCAATATCCTGACGGTTGCGACGGGGATTGAGGAGCACAATAATTACGCGGTCAACTTCCTTGAGGCGACGCGCTGGATCAAGGCGACGTTGCCGGGCTGTAAGGTGAGCGGCGGCGTGAGCAACATTTCGTTCTCGTTCCGGGGCAACAACGCAGTGCGCGAGGCGATGCACTCGGCCTTCCTCTATCACGCGATCCGTGCGGGGCTCGACATGGGCATCGTGAACGCCGGGCAGCTCGCGGTGTACGAAGAGATCCCCAAGGACCTGCTGGAACTGGTGGAGGACGTGCTGCTGAATCGCCGGCCTGATGCGACCGAGCGCCTGGTCACCTTCGCCGAGACCGTGAAGCAGAAGGGCAAGGCGGCCATCCAGGAGGACGCCTGGCGGCAGGCACCGGTCGAGGAGCGTCTCTCGCACGCGTTGGTAAAGGGCATTGTGGAATATATTGAAGCTGACGTTGAAGAAGCGCGGCGTAAGTATCCAAAACCACTTGAGGTAATCGAAGGCCCATTGATGGCTGGAATGAGCGTCGTCGGAGACCTTTTCGGTGCCGGCAAAATGTTTCTGCCGCAGGTCGTGAAAAGCGCTCGCGTCATGAAAAAAGCGGTCGCCTATCTCTTGCCCTTCATGGAAGCGGAAAAGCGCGCGTCCGGCGACACCAGAGCGCAGGGCAAGATCCTGATGGCCACGGTGAAGGGGGACGTGCATGACATCGGCAAGAACATCGTAGGCGTTGTCCTTGGCTGCAACAACTACGAGGTGATCGACCTGGGTGTCATGGTGCCCTGCGACAAGATCCTCAAGACGGCGCGCGAGCGGAACGTCAACATCATCGGGCTCAGCGGCCTGATCACGCCGTCGCTGGATGAAATGGTGCATGTTGCGCGCGAGATGGCGCGCGAGGGCTTCGCCGTGCCGCTGTTGATCGGCGGGGCGACGACCAGCAAGGCGCACACCGCGGTGAAGATCGCGCCTGCCTACGAGCAGGAAGTGGTGCACGTGCTGGACGCGTCGCGCGCGGTGGGTGTCGTGAGCGCGCTCATGAGCGCCGAGCAGAAGCCTGCGTTCGCGGGAAAGAACCGGCTGGATCAGGAACAGGTTCGTCTTGCGCATCAGGAGCGCGGCGAGAAGGCACTGCTCACGCTGGCCGAGGCGCGTCAGCGAAGAACGGCGATCGACTGGCGTGCGACGGACATCCCGAAGCCGGCTTTCACCGGCTCCCGGGTGCTGGATGTATTTCCGCTTGGGGAGATCGTGCCGTTCATAGACTGGACGCCGTTCTTCCATACGTGGGAGCTGCGGGGACGCTATCCCAAAATCTTCGAAGATCCGACCGTCGGCCCGAAGGCCAAGGAGCTGTTCAACGACGCGCAGGCTCTGTTGAAGGAGATCGTCGGCAAGAAGCTGCTGACGGCACGGGGAGTGTACGGCTTCTTTCCGGCCAACACGGTCGAGGACGATATCGAAGTCTATACGGACGAGTCACGCACGAAAACTCTGACAACGTTCCACACGTTGCGCAACCAGACGCCGAAGCCGGAAGGGCAGTTCAATCAGGCATTGGCCGATTTCATCGCGCCGAAATCAACCGGCCTGGCCGATCATCTGGGGGCCTTCGCAGTGACAGCCGGTATCGGCATCGAAGCAGTATGCGAGCGCTTTGAAAAAGACCACGATGACTATAACTCGATCATGGCGAAGGCGCTGGCGGACCGGCTGGCTGAGGCCTTTGCCGAACTGCTGCACAAGAAGGCGCGGGAAGACTGGGGATACGGCGGCGCGGAAAATCTCAAGTGTGAAGATTTGATCAAAGAACGCTATCGCGGGATTCGTCCTGCCCCGGGGTATCCGGCGTGCCCGGACCACACCGAGAAGCGCACCCTGTTCGATCTGCTACAAGCGGAGAAGCAGGCGGGCATCACGCTGACCGAAACCTTCGCCATGTTCCCGGCCAGCTCCGTCAGCGGCCTGTATTTCGCCCATCCCGAAGCGAAGTATTTCGCCGTCGGCAAGATCGGGCGGGACCAGGTTGCCGACTACGCCGGCCGCAAACAAATGGACCTTCGCACTCTCGAACGCTGGCTGAGCCCGAACCTGAATTACGATCCTGATTAACTTTTGATCAAGCCGAAGATCAGGAGGAAGACCACTGTGCCGACCGCGCAGGAGACAACAGTGGCGAGGCCCGCGTAGCTCATCCACTGCCGGAACGTGATCTTCTGGCCGGCCCGCTCGCACAGGGAAATCGCCAGGATGTTGGCGCTGGCGCCGATCGGCGTGCTGTTGCCGCCGAAGCCCGCGCCCAGCGCCAGGGCCCACCACAACGGCTCGGCCGCCAGCCCCGCCGCTTCCAGCTGCTTGATGATCGGGATCATGGCGATCACGAATGGAATGTTGTCCACGACGGCCGAGAGGACGGCGGCCACCCAGATCAAGAGCACGGCGCTCAGCAGCACATGTGGCCCGATCAGGCCTGCGAGCAAGTTGGCCACGGCCTTCATTACCCCGGCGGCTTCCAGCCCTCCGACAATGATAAACAGACAGATGAAGAACAGGATGGTGTTCCACTCCACCTCCTTGATCAGGATCTCCGGATCGGGGCGGAGCAGGGCGAGCGCCAGTGCCGCCCCGGCAAACGCGATGAAGCCGATTTGGAGCCGTACGAAATCTTGGAGCACGAACAGCGTGATGGTCAGGGCCAGGACCACCAGGAGCTTCCGCAACGCGGCCGGGTCCTTGATCGAATCGGTCAGCGTCACGGCGCGCGCAGTTGCCGTTCTCTCCGGAGGCGCGTCCACCTGCGGGCCGAGTGCGTGGTGCAGTGTCAGAAGCGTCGGGTAGAACGCCACAGCGACGATCGGCAACAGCACGAAGAGAAAGCTGTTGAAGGTGAGTCCCGCCGCCGAGCCGATCAGCGTATTCGGCGGGTCGCCGATCAACGTTGCCGTTCCGCCGATGTTCGAGAGCACCGCTTCCGCGATCAACAGCGGCACGGCGTTGATCCGGAGTTTCTCGGCGACCTTCAGCGTGACCGGTCCGATCAGCGCGATCACGGTCAGGTTGTTCAGGAACATCGACACGACGGTCGTGACGGTGCCGAGCAGCACGAGCAGGCGCCAGGACGATCCACGTGAACCGCGTGCGGCGAGGACGGCGAGGTGTTCGAAGGCGCCGGTTTGGGCCAGCATGGCCATCAGCATCATCATGCCGAGGAGCAGGCCCAGCGTATTGAAGTCAATGGAGGCGAGCGCCTGGTGCTGGGTGTAAAAGCCGAGGATGAGGCCCGCGGCGATCATGGCGGCCGCGCCGGCCCATGCGACGATGGTCCGGTGCGCCCAATCTGTCAGGAGGAGGACGAGTGTGGCGATGAAGATGAAGCTTGAGACCCAGGCGGCCGTCATGCGCTCAGGCTTTGTCGGTCGTCAGCAGGCGGTATGCGTCCCGGTAGCGTTCGCTGGTTTGCCGAACGACTTCATCGGGAAGGACGGGGGCCGGAGGCTGTTTATCCCATTTGATGGACGTCAGATAATCTCTGACGAATTGCTTGTCGAAGCTCGGTTGCCCGCGACCATGGGCATAGTCGGCGCGCGGCCAGAAGCGGGAGGAGTCCGGCGTCAGGACTTCGTCAATGAGCATGGGCTGGCCGGAGGAAGGGTCGAGCCCGAATTCCAGCTTCGTGTCGGCGATGATGATGCCCTTGGACTCGGCGTAGTCGGACGCGCGCTGATACACCTTGAGGCTGACTTCCCGGACCAGCTTGGCCATCTCCGAGCCGATGAGCGATTCCATTTTAGTAAAAGGGATGTTCATGTCGTGCGCTCCCAGTTCGGCCTTCGTTGACGGCGTGAAAAGAGGCGCCGGCAGTTTCTGCGATTCGACGAGCCCTTTGGGCAGCGCTTGTCCGCAGATCTCGCCGTTCCGCTGGTAGTCCGCCCACCCAGAGCCGGAAAGATACCCTCGGACGATACATTCCACGGGCAGGGGAGTGGCTTTCCGGACGAGCATGCTGCGGCCTTCCAGGACCGAACGATACCGGTGACAGCTTTCAGGAAAGTCCGCGACATCGGCTGTGATGAAATGGTTCCAGAGGATGTCTTCATATTCCGACAGCCAGTGAAACCAAAAGGCGGAAAGCTGTGTCAGGACAGCGCCCTTTCCGGGAATGCCGTTCGGCAGCACCACGTCGAATGCGGAGATGCGGTCGGTCGCGACGATCAGCAGAGAATCGCCCAGATCGTAGATGTCCCGAACCTTTCCCTTGCCTTTCAGCGGGAGCTCCTCCAAATGGGTCTCGAGGACGACCGGCCTGTCGAATAAGGAGGACATGAAGGCGAAGCTTACGGATAATTCGGGCGGCAGGCAAGGGAAAACGCAGACCGGTTCTGCTACAATACCGGCCGTGAAGCTGGTCAATAACCCCCCCAATCCCTTCGAGTCCCAGTTCAGGGAGTATCTGGAGCCGCCGCCTTCAGTCAAAGTGCAGATTTATGAAGACGACACGCGTTCGATCCTGAGCCAAAATGAGAGCCCTGATCTCACCTTCCGGTGGAGCGTCAACCCGTACCGCGGGTGCTTTCATGCCTGCGCCTATTGTTATGCGCGCCCGTCTCACGAATACCTGGGCTTCGGAGCCGGGACCGACTTTGAGTCCAAGCTGGTCATCAAGCGGCAGGCCGCGGCCTTGCTGCGCGAAGCGTTCCTCAGGCCCTCCTGGCTGGGCGAGGTGGTGGTGTTCTCGGGCGTCACGGATTGCTACCAACCGGTGGAAGCGACCTTGGGTTTGACACGCGCATGTCTTGAGGTCTGCGTTGAATTCCGCAATCCTGTCGGCATCATTACCAAAGGCGCGCTGATCTTACGGGATGTGGATGTGTTGCGCTGCCTTCACGAAGAGGCCGCGGTCCGCGTCTATTTCAGCATCCCATTCGCTGACGATGCCATGGCCCGGAGGGTGGAACCGCAGGCGCCTTCGATCACCAAGCGGCTGGGGGCGTTGAAGGCCCTTGCCGATGCAGGCATTCCTGTCGGTGTTTCGATTGCGCCTGTCATCCCGGGACTGAATGACGATCATATGTTCGAAATTCTCCAGCGCGCGCGCGAAGCCGGTGCCCGTGACGCCTTTTACAGCCTTCTGCGGCTGCCCGGCAATGTGGAACCCGTGTTTCTTGAACGCATGGCGAAGGCGTACCCGGATCGCATCAAAAAGATCACCCACCGGTTGCAAGAGGTGCGCGGTGGAATGCTGGGCGGGTCCAAGTTTTTTGAGCGGCATCAGGGACAGGGCACATACGGCGAGATGCTGGAGCGGTTATTCCTTACGGCCCGACGCAAGGCCGGGTTTCCGGAAGAACCGGAGCCGCCGATGCCCTCGACGTTTCGCCGGCCGCATCCTCAACAGACCACGATGTTCTAGGTCTCCCCAAGGGCATCGCGCTCAGCGTGCGTCTGGTGGCGGATTGTCTGTCTGCCTTGCCCTGTCGAGGGGCGGGGTGGGTTTCCGGTCCAGTCGTCGGGCGTACTCCTGGACGAGCCTGGCGACCTCTGGGTCAGGTGGCACGGTGGCTGTTACCGGAATGTTGCGGGCTTCGGCGACCATGATGGTCTTATCGTGGATGAGGAGGTCCAAGCGGCCGAGCGTCCGCCCTTGCCGGTGGGTTTTGACAAAGACCGGCCCGGCGCCGGTGAGCTCGACTCTCCCTTCAACAGGGGCGGTTTTGTCCTGGGGCACCAAGCCGTCAAAGCCCTCTGTGTGCCCGCCGATGATGACATCCAGTGCCGGGACTCCCTTCGCAAGGGCCAGGTCTTCTTCCGTGTCTTGATGTGTGATCGCCACCAGCAGATCGACGCGATCCCTCAGCTCTTCGGCGGCTTTCTTCGCCGCGGCAATGGGATCATGAAACTCCACCTCCCGAAGGACTGCGCGATTGAAGGCATTGGGGTAGCTTCTTGCGCCGATGAGCGCGATCAGTCCGATGCGGAGGGTGCCGAGCGTTTTGATGGCGTAACGTATGCATGTGTCCGGCTCGTGCGGCCGCACATTGCTGCAGAGAAAAGGGAAGGTGGCCGCCTTGTGAAGACCTTTGAGATGCAGTATGCCGAAATCGAAGTCATGATTGCCGACGGCGACGGCATCGTAGCCCATCAAGTTCATGGCGGCGATGCCAACTTCCCCCCGATCGGCTGAAGACATGGCGGTCCCCACAAACAGATCCCCGCTGTCGACTACCAGGAGATGCTCGGCTTCTTTGCGGATTTGCTTGATGAGCGACGCGCGTCTTTCAACACCTCCTTGTCCGGCGAAGGCGCCTTGGTCGATCGGCTGGATTGTGCCGTGATGGTCGCTGGTGTGCAGAATCGTCAAGGCGGTTTGCGCTTCGGCAGGGGGAGAAGGGAGAAGCGCGCACACGAAGAGGAACCGGATCAGGCTGCGCATCAAGGACTGCCGTGATCGTTCATACAAGACGGGGCACGCATCGTCGTGCGGCGATGCTACGTTCGGCAGCTCTATCTGTCAAGATGGTCATTCGAACGCCGCTCCTGGACCCGTTGCAATTGTTGAGCAACGGGTACCCGACTTCGCGGCTACGGAAGCCGCAGGCGCCTTGACTGGCCTGCCATGCCGTGCTACGGTCCGCCGCGCTGCGTATGCATGAACACCTGCTCGAGTGGATCGAACTCTTCCGGCCCTATGTCAACGATTACGGGTACCTGGTCTTGTTCCTGGGCGTGATGGCGGAAAACGCGTCCCTGCCGGTTCCAGGCGAGACCATCCTGATCATTGCCTCGTTCTATTCCCACCACGGGGATCTGAACTTGGCGTATGTCATTCTCCTGGCCACCGCGGGATGCATTCTGGGAGACAATATCAGCTTCCATGTCGGGCGCAGGCTGGGACGTCCGGCCATCCTTCAATACGGCAAGTATGTGCTGATCACTCCCAAACGGCTCGCGCACGTCGAGCATTTTTTTGAAAAACACGGGGACAAGACGATTTTTATTCAACGGTGGGTCACGGGTGTCAGGGTGATCGGGGCACTGGTCGCCGGGACGACCCGAATGCCGTGGCCGCGGTTTTTGCTGTTCAACTGCCTCGGCGCGATTACCTGGGTCACGGCTATCTCCCTGATGGCATATACTTTTGCGGTCAATCTGCCCCTCCTGGTCAAAATCGTCGGCCGCTCCGGATGGGTCCTCCTTGGCCTCGTTATTGCGCTCTGCCTGTTCTTCTACCTCAAGCACCGATTGATGGTCGATCAAGAACCCTCAGCGCCACGCTGACCTTTGCCGTAGCCTCTCCTGCCTAAGTCCACGAAACTTTTGTTTAAATTGTTCAATTTGGCTTGACAGAACCGTTTCTGATTTCTATAATACGCTGTTTCATAGATTTTGACTTCACCTGATCCGTGTAAATTGAGGGGAGGGGTGCCGTCTTTTCACGACGGAGGGGATGTTTCGTCCTTTCCTTTCCTTCGATACGCTAGATTTTTGAGTCGTAGAGCCAGGCTGACTGATACACGTTATTTTACTTAGTTATCGATGGAGATAACTGACTACAGGAGTTACATGGTTTGGGGCAGGTACCCGAGTGGACAAAGGGGGCAGACTGTAAATCTGTTGCCATCGGCTTCCAAGGTTCGAATCCTTGCCTGCCCACCAAACTCGGCGTGGGCGTTTGAAGCGACTGAAATCTTCGAGTGCGCCAAGAGGGGCATGCAGGGCGGGCGTAGCTCAGTGGTAGAGCTCCAGCCTTCCAAGCTGGCTGTCGCGAGTTCAAATCTCGTCGCCCGCTCCAAACACGAACCTGCGGCGACCCCGCCGCAGGTTGCTGCCCGGGTGTGTTGATTCCGTGTGCTGGGTGCTCAGTACCTCAGTGGGTTTGTTGATGATGTCCGGCGCCCACGTAGCTCAGTTGGCAGAGCACGTCCTTGGTAAGGACGAGGTCACGCGTTCAATCCGCGTCGTGGGCTCCATGCAGGGCTTGCGCAGTACAAATTAGGTAGGGGGTTTTATGGCGAAGGCGAAGTATGAGCGGCGCAAGCCGCATGTGAACGTGGGGACGATCGGGCACGTGGACCATGGCAAGACGACCCTGACGTCGGCGTTGACGAAGGTGGCGGCGGACAAGGGGATGGCCAAGTTCATCAGCTACGACGAGGTGGCCAAGGCCTCCGAGTCGCAGGGGCGGCGGGACCCGACG
>SCTG01000230.1 GCA_004298335.1 Nitrospirota bacterium | reverse complement strand
GTCTCGACCGCCGCCGAGGAAACCAAGAACCCAAATCGGGATGTGCCCATCGGTTTGATCGGCTCGCTCCTAGTTTGCACCATTCTCTATATCCTGGTGTCGGGCACTTTGACCGGTGTCGCCAAATATTCCGACTTGAATAACTCCGAGCCGCTCGCCTTCGCCCTCCGCGGCCTGGGCTATCCCTGGGGTTCGGCGTTGGTGGCGACCGGTGCCATCTGCGGCATTACCACCGTTCTTCTGGTCCTGATCTTTGGACAAACGCGCATCTTTTACGTCATGGCCCGGGACCGTTTGCTGCCGCAGTGGATGGTCAAACTCCATCCCAAGTACAAGACGCCCCATGTGGTGACGTGGGGAACCGGAATCGTCGTTGCCGCCGTATCGGGATTTGTCCCGCTTCAGGAGATCGCCGAGCTTTCCAACATTGGCACCCTGTTCGCCTTCGTGCTGGTGTCATTCGGCGTGATGATCCTGCGCGGCACGAGGCCCGAGCAGAACCGTCCGTTTCGATGCCCCGCCGCCTTTGTCATCGGTCCCGCCGCTGTTCTGTCCTGCGTCTATCTCATGGTCAGCTTGCCAGCCATGACGTGGCTGCGTTTCCTGATCTGGACCGTGATCGGCGTCGTCGTTTACGCCTACTATGGCTACCGCAAAAGCCCACTCCATCCGACGAACGGCGTCTGACCACCGGCACCTGTATCACCAATTCATCGGATAAGCGCCGGGCGGCTCACTACCGGCAGAGCTTGCCCATACTGGGCCTTCAGGCCCGGCAAAAATGGCGCGAACGACCCGAGTTCATCTGTTCGGGCGCCATAGAAAATCCCATATATCTAATTGATTTATAACAATAGTTTATATGATTCAGGGGTTGGCACAGATGTTGCTTTAGATCATGGCGTAAGAGCCGCCCAACGCGGCCGAGGCCATGACCAGAGAGAGCAACACAATGTCCGTTATTGATTTCCTCGCTGTACGTCGGCGGAACGGCGAACCCGCAGCAGAAGCATCCACGGGAGCGCTTGGCTTGAAAAGCCGGCAAGCACCCCAACCGCTCACAGCGAGTCAGTTCACTCGCCACGTCACAC
>SCTG01000118.1 GCA_004298335.1 Nitrospirota bacterium | reverse complement strand
GCGACCGACGACGCGGCCCTGGCCGAGCGCCTGGGGCATCCCGTTTCCATCGTCGAGGGCAGCTGGGAGAACATCAAGATCACGACGCCGGAGGACATGATTCTCGCGGAGGCGATCCTGGCGGCGCGAAAGGGCCGGGCGTGAGAGTCGGCATCGGCTACGACGTCCATCCGCTGGCGGCCGGGCGCAAGCTGATCCTCGGCGGGGTCGAGGTCCCGCATGCGAAGGGCCTGCAGGGCCACTCGGACGCCGACGCGCTGACGCACGCGGTCTGCGACGCGCTGCTGGGCGCGATGGGGGAGGGGGACATCGGCACGCACTTCCCGGCGTCGGACCCGCGGTACAAGGACATCGCGAGCCTCAGGCTGCTCGACGCCGTCGCGGCCATCATGGCCCGCAAGCGGTTCCGGCTGGTGAACCTGGACGCGGTCATCAGCGCGCAGGCGCCCAAGCTGAGTCCGCACCTGGCCGCGATGAAGGACGCGCTGGCCAAGACGATGGGCGTGGAGCCGTCGCGCATCAACCTGAAGGTGAAGAGCGGCGAGGGGCAGGACGCGGTCGGCCGGGAAGAGGCGATGACGGCCCGGGCGGTGTGCCTGCTCGAGGGGATATAATACCGGCATGTTCGTGAAGATCAAAAACGACCTGGCGGCGGCGCAGGAGCGGGACCCGGCGGCGACCAGCAAGCTGGAGGTGTTCCTCACCTACGCGGGCTTCCACGCGCTGATGGCCTACCGGATCGCGCACCGCTTCCACAAGTGGGGCGTCCCCATCCTGCCGCGCGTCATCTCGCAGGTCGCGCGCTGGCTGACGGGGATCGAGATCCATCCGGCGGCGAAGATCGGCAAGGGGTTCTTCATCGACCACGGCATGGGGGTCGTGATCGGCGAGACGGCCGAGGTCGGCGACTGCGTGACGCTCTTTCAGGGGGTGACGCTGGGGGGGACCGGCAAGGAGCGGGGCAAGCGGCACCCGACGCTGGGCAACCATGTGGTCGTCGGCGCGGGGGCCAAGATTCTCGGCGGGATTAAAATAGGCGACAACGTGAAGATCGGCGCCAACTCGGTGGTGCTGAAGTCGGTGCCCTCGAACTCCACGGTCACGGGGGTGCCGGGGCGGATCATCAAGACGGAAGGGGCGGATCGTCAGCCGGAGGCGACGATGGACCACACGAACATCCCCGACCCGGTCCTGGACCGCTTCGAAGCCCTCGAGCGCGAGATCATCGAACTCCGCAAGAAACTCGACAACAGGGATAAGTAGCGGGCCTTCGCGGGGCTGCCATGAGATCAGCACTTGCCAAGGATGTCCGCTTCGGCGTGGATCGGCTCCACGTCCAGCTTTCGGACGGGCGCGAGATCAGCGCGCCTTTGGACTGGTTTCCCAAGCTCCGGAGTGCAACTCGGGAGCAGCGGTCCCATTGGAAGCTGATCGGCAAAGGCATTGGCATCCACTGGGACGACCTCGACGAAGACCTGTCGGTGGCGGGACTGCTCGGCGCCTAACGGAATCGCAATGGCTCTGACTGAATCCACGATGGTGGCGCTGGGGACGCCGGCGCCGGATTTTCAATTGCCGGACGTGGTCTCTGGAGAAACCATTTCGCTCCAGACGTTCGCCGCAAAGAAAGCCCTGCTGGTCATGTTCATCTGCCGGCACTGTCCGTACGTGCAGCACGTGCAGGTGGGGATCGCGCGGCTGGGCCGGGACTATGCCGCCAAGGACCTTGGGATCGTGGCGATCAGCTCGAACGACGCCCATGGGTATCCAGAGGACGCGCCCGCGTCGCTCAAGGCGATGGCGGAGGAGCTGCAGTTCGCGTTCCCTTACTGCCATGACGAGTCGCAGGCGGTCGCGAAGGCCTATAGCGCGGTCTGCACGCCGGACTTCTTCGTGTTCGACCAGGCGCGCCGGCTGGTCTACCGCGGGCAGCTGGACGACAGCCGGCCGGGCAACGGCAAGCCGGTGACGGGGCGCGATCTGCGCGCGGCGCTCGACGCCGTGCTCGCCGGCAAGCCGGTTGATTCTACGCAGCGCCCCAGCATCGGCTGCAACATCAAATGGAAACCCGCCTGGACCGACTAGCTCAGTAGTCCACCTTCACGAGATACAGCCCGTGCGCGGGGGCGGTGGGGCCGGCTTTGGTGCGGTCCTTCGCCGCGAGAATCCCCGCGATCTCTCCCGCCTGCAGCTTCCCCCTCCCCACTTCCAACAGCGTCCCCACGATATTCCTCACCATCTGCTTCAGGAAGCGGTTCGCTTCCGCCTCGAAGATCACCTCGTCCCCGAACCGGTCCACCGTCAGCCTTGTCACCGAGCAGACGGGGTTCTCATTGTCCGTCTGCGCCCCCTGGAACGACGTGAAGTCGTGCGTGCCGACGAGCGCGCGACAGGCGACCTCCATGGCCTCGAGGTCCAGCGGGTAGGGGTAATGTAAAATTTTGCTCTGGCTGAGCGCCGAACGCTGTACGCGCGCGAAGATCCGGTACCGGTAGAGTTTGGACTTGGCCGAGTAGCGGGCGTGAAACGTGTCCGGGACTTCCTCCAGGGCCTGCACGGCGATGTCCGGCGGGAGCAGGCCGTTCAGCGCGCGCAGCCATTCCTCGGCCGTCAATTTGGCGGTGGTGGAGAAGTGGGCCACCTGCGCGAGCGCATGGACGCCGGCATCGGTCCGCCCGGCGCTGGTCACGTGCGCCTTGTGCTGGGCGACCCGGCTGATGACGGTCTCGAGCGTGCCCTGGACGGTCGGCAGGTTGGGCTGGACCTGCCAGCCGTGATAGTTGGTGCCGTCGTATTCGAGCGTGAGTTTAAATGTCGGCATTACGGCTTAACATTTTGGCTTCGTCTGGTTCGTCGAGTCAACGGGGATTTGTGGGAATGCGGGTATTCAGCGGGCGAAGGCGACTTGGGCGGAATTGAGGTAGTTGCGGATGCCTTCGAAGAGGCCTTCGGCGGCCTTCTGGCGGAAGGCGGACTGCCGGAGGCGCCGCTCCTCCACCGGGTTGCTGATGAAGGCGAGTTCGGCCAGGATGCTGGGCATCGCGGTGTAGCGCAGCACGTAGAACGGCGCGGTCTTCACGCCGTGGTCTTCCGTGTCGTACTGCGAGCTGACCAGGTTCACGACCGCGAGCTTCGTCTCCCACGCCAGGTTCTGCGAGTCCTCGATGCGCTTGCTGAGCGCCAGGTCCGCCTTGATCAGGTCCACGAAGTCCTGGGCGTGATCGATGGTGTCGCCGTTCTCGCGGGCGGCCACTTCCATCGCGCGCCGGTCCGAGGCGATGCCGAAGTGGTACATCTCGACCCCCCGCGTCGCGCGCTTGGGGTGCGAATTGATGTGGATGGACACGAACAGGTCGGCCTTGCGCCCGTTGGCGAACTTCGCGCGGTCGTCCAGCTCGATGAACTCGTCCTTGTCGCGGGTCATCAGGACCTTCTTGCCCAGGTGCTCGCGGAGCAGGTCGCGCAGGCGCAGCGCCACGTCCAGGACGACCTCCTTCTCGGCCAGGCCGTCGCGACCGATGGCGCCGGGATCCTTGCCGCCGTGTCCGGGATCGAGCACGATCGTCTCGATGTCCAGCCGGGCCTGCCGTTCGGCCGAGGTGATCTGGCGGCTGACGGGCGGCAGCGTGATCCGGGGTTTCGCGGCGGCCACCGGCGTCGCCGCCTGGGCGACGTAGTCCACCACCAGCCGGTCCGGCTTGCTGAGCCTCGTCAGCGAAACGTTGGAGATGTCCTCCATGTCGAGGACGACGCGGACCTGCCGGGGCGAGGCCTGCGTGATGGCGATCTCGGCCGGGAATTTGTCGCTGTCGGCTATGCGCCTGGCGTGGTTGCTGAGGGCGACGTTTTTCAGGTTGATGACCAGCATGGCCGGATCGGACGTGCGCTCCTGGGTGAACGCGACCGGCTTCGCGAAGTCCAGCACCAGGCGATGGCGCTTTCCCGTTTGCGAGACGCGAAGGTTCGTGACCGTGGCGGTTTTCGACGAGTGCTGTTTGGACCTGGCGGCGGCCAGATGGAGCAAGCCGACCTGGGGCGACTGCAGATGAAAGACGGAGGCTTGCGACATCGTGGCGGAGGCCGGCAGGGCGGTAAGCAGCGCCGCCGACAGTGCGAGCAACAGGGCGCCTCGCAGGCATCGTGCGTGCGGGTCGACCATGTGTTTGCCGTCGTAGTTCATGCTGCCTTTCTGCCACTCGTTGCCAGCGCACGGGAACAGGTCCTTAAGATTTAAGGAGAAAACACGCATATTGTCAAGGTTTTTTGCTATATTCTCCCGTCATGCCGACCCATCTCATCATCGACGGCTACAACCTTCTGGGCGTGCGGGGCGGTCTGCGGGGCGACGTGGAGACCAAGCGGGAGGCGCTGATCCGCGACCTGGGGGGCTATCGCCGGCGTAAAGGCCATCCCGTGACGGTCGTCTTCGACGGCTGGCGCTCGGGGCATCCGGTGGAGCGGGCCGAGTGGCGCGAGGGGGTGGAGGTCGTCTTCTCCCGGCATGGCGAGCAGGCCGACGCGGTGGTCAAGCGGTTGGCGGCGCGGTACGGCTCGGACTGCGCGGTGGTCTCGTCGGACCACGAGATCGTCAACTTCGCGCGGGC
>SCTG01000117.1 GCA_004298335.1 Nitrospirota bacterium | reverse complement strand
GACCTGGCCGGTCGCGCGCGGCGACGCCGAGGCCGACAACGCGGGCGAGCAGATGGCCCGCGTGCACTCCCACTCCGCGCCGTAATAATTTTCTCCTCCACGCGGGTCCTGTCGCCGAATGACCCTGACGTACTCAGGCCGTTTCGGCGTTGCAGCCACGCGGACTCGCCTGCACGTCCTTCCGTTCCGCCAGGGCCCCATTCGGCGCCACCCGCTTCCTATTTTTTTCCGAAGTGTGCGACCAGCAGCTCGTAGGCGGCGTTGATGTCTTTCGTCATGGCCTCGGCCTGCGTGTACATCTTCATGTACTTGCGGGGATTGTTGGTGAGGTTGGCGTAGCGGTGGGGGTGCCAGGTCACGAGGAGCTCCTGCTTCTTCTTATCCAGGTCTTCCCGCGTGAAGGGCTCGGTGAGTTCGAAGAGCGCAAGGGCCTTGGCGAGGGACTCGTTCACCGTTTCTTCATGAACGGCGGATCGCCGTGGTCGAGGCGGTAGAGGGTGAGCGGGAACAGCGTTTCGCCGGTGGACACCACCGTTGTACCGCCGTCCGGCGTCGGGCGGAAGATGTCGAGCGCGTGGGCGTAATGGTAGCCGCAGCCCACCGGCGCCAGCAGGTCTTTGAGCGCGTCCGGCGGCTCGCAGTGGGCGGTTAAGAGCGCGGTGCGGGCAGGGTTGCGCCGGCTGAATGTGAAGGACAGGTGATCCGGATACCAGTCGGCGCCGCCGGTGGCGTAGGACACAAACAGTCTTGCCTTCGCAGCGGTGGCCAACTCCGCCAGATAGCTGTTGGTGAGATATCCGTTTTCTCCCGCGTCCAGCCACGTTCCCGGAGGGGAAAGGCACGCGTGCGCGGCGAAGGTACGCAGCTCCTTCAACTGTTGCTGGGAGGCAAAGAGGGTAGCGACCGGCCCGTAGTCCTTCACCAGTTTCTCGATAACGCCCTCCGACAGCGCCGAGCGGCCGGCATTGGTCGGGCCGCTGTCCACGTGCGCGAGCACGTTGCGGCCCCGGTCGGAAACCAGATAGCAGTTCCGCGGCATTTCGATGTCGCAGGGATCCTCACCGTAAAACGGGACCGAGGCCACGCAACCCCCCTCGAAGGGAAAGGTCTCCCCGTGCGCCAGCTCGATCACACGCGTGAAGCCCAGGTCGCGCAACAAGGACGGGTAATCGTAGTACAGCGCCTTGCGGTTTTTCCGGCTCGGCACGATGACCGGAATGTCCTTCGGCATGGTGAGCAGTGTCCGCGGGTCCACATGATCGTCATGGTCGTGCGTCAGGAAGATGGCGGCCGGCCGTGGCAGCAGTCCACCCCAGAGCGACGGAATCGGCGATTCGGCCAGCCAGGGCATCAGCCAGGGATCGAAGAGGAAAAACTGGTCCTTCTGCCGGTACAAAAGGGCGGCATGGCCGAGAAAAATGACGTCGCGGTCCTGCGTGGCGGCGAGCCAGTGCGCCTGCAGCGACGCGCGCGGGGAGGCGACCAGACATTGCAGGCCGTTCAGCATTTCCAGAAATTTGGTCAGGGTACCCGCATGGGCTGAACCGGAGGCCTCGGCCGCCGCGCGCAGTTCGCCGGCTGTATGAGTACCGTCCAGCAGCCCGATGAACTTCCCGACGGCCGATGACGGCGTCCGGTCGAAGCCGAAGGGCATGGCCTGGCGCGCGACGGCGTTGAAGGCACGGAGCCCCCCGTACTGCATGGTCGCCGATTTGTTCGGATCAAGCGGATAGTCCCACTGAAACGTGCCGTCCGACTTTCGCCCGCACCGGATGTGCGCGCTCAAGTGAGGGCGTGAGCGGACCACTTCCGCATAGGCGTCTTCCAGACGGGCACGTCGGGCCGGATCGTCCAGTGGGCCCCGGTGGGCGAAGACATCGCTGATCGCGGTGTCGATGGCGCTTTGCATGAGGCTGTGGGCTTCGTGCAGGCCGGCGGTCACCTCGGGATCGACGCCGCCGATGAAGGGAAAGGGACCGGGGGGCTCCGCGCTTTCCAGCTCGATCCAGCACCAGGGGACCAGGCCGAGATAGTGCTCGCGGTTCCAGGCGTTCCAGAGATTGGCCATGCGTGGAGAGTAAAGCGACCGCTGGTGGCAGTCAAGCCTTCTGCATGAGGAAAAGCGTGGCCTCCGGGTTGATCCGCGCTTTCGGTAGGATGGCCCGGTGCATGCGAACGCCGGCGGTCTCGGCGAGCTGGTCCGAGGCCAGCAGGCGAAGAGAGACGCGGGCGCAGGCTTCCCCCAGCCAGGGCGGCCCGGCCAGGATGACGTGGCCGCCCCGGGCAAGCGCTTTCGCCACAGCCTCCAGGCTCCGCTCACAGTCGGCCCGTCGCTTGTACCAGTCGAACGGTATCCACCGGTAGAGCATTCCGTATGAGTGGGCATACGCGGCGTCTTGGTGGCGGTCGGCCGGCAGGAAGGACACGCGTTGGAGGTTGAGAAGCTGCCCGCTCGCCGCGGCCTGGTCCCACAGACGCTGGGCCTGGCGCTGGGCGAATTCAGGACGTGTATACAGGATGGTGTAGGTCCTGGCGTCCGCGCAGTCAATGAGCTCCGACAGGAGGAGATCCCAGTCATGGATGAGCACGCTGCCGGGAACCTCCGCTTTGCCTGGCGCGGCGGACAACCGTTCAAGGCAGTCCAGAACGTGCTCCAGCGCGAGCGGCTGGGTCATTGCGTCTTCCACCGGCCGGTCGTCATCAGGGTAGAGGGGGACGGCGAAGTAGGCGCGGCGGGCGTCGAGCGCCGGCGCGCCGTCCCTGAACAGGGCCTGCCACGTCGCGGTGGAAGAACAGGATTCTTCGGGAAGCGGGTTCGCGCGCGTCACGCCCCATTCCGGCCGCAACGAGAGTTCCTCGCGGCGATCGCCGTCCTGAAGCTGTAGCGCCGTCGTGGTGGTCCCCACCATCCGGCCTCCCGGAGCAAAACCGTCCTTTCTGGGACGGCCGAAGGGGAGCGCGGCCGGGTCATCCCTCCGGGTGACCTTCGTGACGGCGCCTGCCGTGACGGTGACGCACAACCCTCGCTCCGCATCAAAGTAGCGGCGCGGAGGGTCCGGTCGCGGCCGCCACGTGACTTGGGCCGATCGGGCCGGGTCCATAAAGAGAGGAAGCGGATCGGCGCCGCCTGGCGCCTCGGGCACAAAACAGGTCGAGAACAACTGGAAGGCCTGGGGGGAAGGATAGGTGGGAATCCCCCGGTATCGGAGCAGGCGCGGCGGGCCGCCTGCCGTCTGGTCGTCGTAGAGGCCGCGGATCAACTCGAAGGCGGCGCTGCCGGTCCCGGCAAGGAGCGATTGGAACAGTTCGACGACGGGGAGAAAATCGATCTGGCTCCAGTGCATGGCCCCCAGGCAGGCCAGGAAGCGGGGTTGTGAGAAAGTACCGTCCTCCAATATGTAGAAGGCGTCTTTGCGATGGCGGATCGTCACGCGGCCCTGTGGGTCCAGGGTCAAGCTGTTCTGATCATAGAAGAAGGCAATCTCGTCCGGCATGACGCCCAACGCCTGGGCCGCCATCCCCTGGAGGTCCCTGGCGGTCAGCTTCTGCCAACCGGGTTTCTTTGAAATGTCAAAGCTCGCCACATTGACCAGCCCTTCCGGTTGCAGGCCCACCCACTGTCCCCAGTCAAGCTGCAGGCGGGCCCGCACAAGGCGCGGCGGCCCAGTCGCGGCCGGCTCCCAGGCACATTCGTGCAGGGGCGTTCCGCCGGGGTCGAGGTACAGCACGCGCCGCCCATGTTCGCCGTACACGATCGTATGGCCCGTGGCGGTCACCAGTAGGCGCAGACCGCTTGCCGGGGACGCGGCGGGACCGTGCCAGACCGTGCCGGCAGGGTGTGTCGCGGCCACCAGCGTTGCGCCGGCGCGCGCGAGAACCTGCAGGGCGTCCTGGTTTTCGTGAAAAACGACCGTGCCCCGGCGCGTCACGGTCGAAAGGATTGTCATCGGCGCCTGCATGGTTGGAGTTCCTGAGAAGACAGTAGGTGATGACGCTGTGGGTGTCAAGGGCGGGTGCAGGGCGTCTTGCGTTTTGCATTGGACGTGCAATCCCCTTAATATAGAAGCGTATGAAGGCGCAGCCCAGACCGATTCTGGTCATTGAGGACGACCCGGTCGACCGCGAGATGATTGAGCTGGCTTTCAAGCGGGCGGCCGTCGAAAATCCCGTCGTGACCGTTTCGGATGGCCAGGAGGCGTTGGATTACCTGGGCAGGAAAGGGCGGTTTGGCGATCGGCGCGGTCCGGATGCGCCGGCGCTGATCGTGCTGGATCTCGACATGCCCCTGATGAACGGGTTCGAATTCCTCAGTCTGATCAGGGCGCAGCCGGGATTGGCCGCCATCCCAGTTGTGGTCCTGACGACTTCGGAATATAACGGTGATCTCGGCCAGAGCTACGCGCTCGGGGCCAACAGCTGCATCACGAAGCCGGGCGACTTCGAGCAGTTGGTGGAGATCGCCCGCGCGATCGGCGGTTACTGGTGCCGGATCAACCGGGCGCCGGAGGGGAGATAAGCGACCATGTTCAGCCGCTTTTCGGTTCATCGCAAGATGATGCTGATCCTCGGCGTCATGATGGTGCCGGTCATCGGGCTGATCGTCCTCTATCTGTTCACCATGCAACAGTTTGCAAAGACCGAACATGATGTGGATCACCTCCTGGAAGTCCAGGTCCATACCCAGGAGATCATGACCCTTGTCGTCGATGTCCAACGGGGCTTCCGCGGCTTCGTCCTCACGCGCAACGAGAAGTTCCTGGACCCTCTCTATGCGGCGGAGGAGAGGTTGGACCCGGCCATTCATCAGCTGAAACAGATGGTGCAGAATGATCCCGCGCAGCTTCAGAAGGCCACGGAAATCGAGATCGGGGCGCGCGCGCTGTTGAAGAAAAAGCGACAGCTCATTGACGCGGTCAGGGTGGGCCAGACGAAACCCGTCCGGGAGTACATCGAATCAGGGGCAGGTGAGGCGTTGCTCTCCCAAATCAGGACCGACATCCGTGCGTTCGAGGACCTCTTGAAAAAAATCCTGGACGATCAGCAGGACCGCGCGGCCCAATGGGCTGCGCTGACGCAGCACGGACTGGCGACCGTCGTCGTTGGGACGCTGCTCCTCTGGTGGCTCGGAAGCCGCTTGCTGGCGCGGAACATCACCCGGCCGATCGCCACGCTGACGGACGCGGCGCATGAGTTCGGCCGAGGCAAGTTCTCCCAGCCCATCCCCATCCACTCGACGGACGAACTGGGCCGTCTCGCCCGCACAATGGAGGAAATGCAGGGCCGGATCGAGCGGCACCTCCTCCAGATGACGGCCCTCCACGAGATCGGAAACGACATCAGCATGATCGGACCGGATGGCCTCGAAGGGGTGCTCAAGCGCATCGCGGAGCGGGCGGGAAGCGTCCTCAATGCGGATCTATGCCTCGTGCTGCTATGGAACAAGAAGATCGGCTGCTGGAATGTCGGCGCGGCTTCCGGCGTCTGGCATGAGAGGCTTCGTGGGTCGGTCATGATCCGGGAGGAAACGCCGATATCTTTCCAGGCCTTCGCCGATGGCGCGCCGCAGATGGTGGAAGACCTGGCCGCCAGGCCTGAAACCGTGATTCACATACGGGATCGCTTCGGCGCCAAGAGCTTGCTGGCCGTGCCGCTTCGCGGCCCGGAAGAACCCTTCGGCGTCCTGGCCGTTGCGCCGACGCGAGAGAAGAGGGCCTTTACGGACCTGGACGTTCGCCTGACGCAGCAGTTCGCCGACCTGGCCGCGATCGCCATTCTCAACGCGCGCCTCTATGAGACCGTCCAGCAGCGCGGCGAAGGCCTGCAGATCCGCCTCCAGGAATTGGAGCGCTATGCCGCCGACATGGCGCATGATCTCAAGGGGCCCGCCCGCCGGATGGCTGAGCTGGCCTCACTCCTGCAGAGCGATTACAAGGGACGGTTTGATGAGCGGGCCGACCGGTACCTGACATGGATTCGTGAAAACGGCCAGCAAATGATGGACCGGATTGAAGAGGTCCTCCGGCTGGCCCGCATCGGCATCGTGCGGGAAACCGTGGAGCCGGTGGATCCCGCGGAGGTGGCGCGGGACGTCCTCAAGGGCTGCGCGGAGCACCTCGAACGGCAGGGCGTTCGCGTACAGGTGGCCGACCGCTTTCCGCGGCTGGCCTGCAACCGCGTGCACCTGTTTCAAGTGCTGGATAACGTGGTCCGCAACGCGATCAAATTCTCTGTCGAGGGGCGTTCTCTTGAACTGGAGATCGGCGTCCGCGGGATGGGGCAGGAGACCGCAATCCTCGTGCGAGACAACGGGATCGGCATTCCCTCTGCCGACCGGGAACGGATCTTTGAGCCGTTCGAGCGTCTCGGCCATCAGCAGGCGCCGGGCATGGGGATCGGGCTCGCCATCGTCAAGAAGATCATCGAGCTGTACCGGGGGCGGGTGTGGGTGGAGTCGGAACCGGGCCAGGGCACCACCGTCTTGTTCACCCTGCCGTTGTTCGGTGAGCTCTCGGCGGCTGAGCCGATCCAAGAAGGAGCGCGATCGTGACCAAAGACGAGCATCACCTGTTCCGAATCCTTCTGGTGGACGATGAAGCGGCCGATGCGGAAATCCTGCTCCGCTCGCTCGAACAGGAGTTTGCCGCCGACGAGAGCCGGAATGTGGCGTTCACCGTGGTCGCCCGGGCCGAGGGCGCGCTCAAGGCCATCGAACAGGAGGAGATCCACCTGATCCTGGCCGATGTGCGGATGCCGGGCATGGGCGGCATCGAGTTCCTGAAGCGCCTCCAGGCCATGAGCCTGTCCATTCCGGTCATCGTGATCAGCGGGCTGAATTCGATCGACACGGCCGTGGAGGCAATCCGGCACGGCGCCTTCGACTACATTGCGAAACCCATCAATCCGCAGGTCCTGACCGCCCGAATCCATCGGGCGATGCGCATGTCCGAGATCCTGCACCAGAACTGGGCCCTCCGGCGCATGGCCATTTCCCCGGAAGGGTTCGAGACCCTCATCGGCGTGAGCCCGGCGTTTCAAGACCTGCTGCGGATGGTGAAAGAGGTCGCTCCCGTGCGCTCGACGGTGCTGATTGTGGGCGAGACGGGGACCGGGAAGGAATTGCTCGCGCGGGCCATCCATAATCTGAGCCCCGACCATGACCGGCCCTATCAAGTGGTGGACTGCACCCGCTTTCCTGAAGGGATGATCGAGAGCGAGCTCTTCGGGCACGTCAAGGGCGCTTTCACCGGCGCCGTGGTGGACAAGATGGGTTTGCTGGAACTGGCCGACGGCGGCAGCGTGTTCCTGGACGAGATCGCCGACTTGCCGCTTGCCCTGCAGGCCAAGCTGTTGCGCGTGATCGAAGAAGGCGAGGTGCGGCCGGTGGGAGGGACCAGGTCCAAGAAGATCGACGTGCGATTCATCGCGGCGACCAACCAGGATATGGGGAGCCGCGTGGAGCGCGGAGAGTTCCGCAAGGACCTGTTCTACCGGCTCAACGTGGTCACCTTGCGGGCGCCGCCCTTGCGGGACCGCGTCGAAGACATTCCGTTGCTGGCCCGCCATTTCCTGGTTCAGTTCGCACGCGAGTTCGGGAAGGCCGTCACCGATCTCCACCCCTCGGCCGTGACCGATCTCGTGGCGTACGCGTGGCCGGGGAATATCCGGGAGCTGCGCAACGTCATCGAGCGCGCCGTCATGCTCTGCTCGGGCGATCGCCTCACGTCGGCGGCATTGACCGCATTGCTGCCTTTCACCGCCGAGGGAGCGGGCGCGGCGGTCGGGCTGGCCGGCGACGAGTATCTGCGCCTCCCGTATTCCGAGGCCAAGGAAAAAGCACTCGAAGCCTTCACGCTGTGCTACATCAAGGGGAAGCTGGCGGCGCACGGCGGGAATGTGACCCGTGCCGCCCAGGACAGCGGGGTCCCACGCCAGCACTTCCAGCAGATCATGAAGCGCTATCTGAAAGACGACGCGTAACTCAACCCTATCGCTTAGGTAGTTCGACCTGTTCCGTCGACGGAGCGCTTCGTCGGCCGGCCGGCCGCAATCAGGCTTGGCGGCTTACGCGTGAGATTGAACGCGGTAAGACTGTCCTGCCAGCGTAACAACTTCTTTGTCGCCAACTGCCGGTCGCAATCCGCACTCTCTGAAAACCCCCTTACAGAGCCCATGCAAGCACATTTTTTTATGACTTTTAATTAGTGTTTTCAATAACTTAATTTGAATTCGCTGCGAGCGATGCAAGTTAAAACTTGCACTAGCGTAATTTCTTCACCGCCGAAAATGCCTGGATACGCATCCGAATAGTCTAAATTTCAATTTTGTATCAATAAGTTACGCTTCACACCTGTTCGGGTTAGCCATTTAGATGTATAGGGCACACGAATTGATATATCCCAATAGACAAATGACGCAACTCTGCCTTGGATCGCACGTGCCTATGACGGATGCAAACACTTTCGAACAGAAGGGGGGTGGGAGGTTTTTCGTAGGTGGTGAGGATTGGAGCAGGCAAGCGAGGACGATTTTTCAACGAGGAGGCCATCAATGCATTTAACAAGACGGCAATTTTTGAAGACGAGCGCGGGGACGATCGCGGCGCTGGCGATCGCGGACAAGGCGTTTGCCCTGACCGCCCTGCAGCCGGTCATCGAGGTGGGCAACCCC
>SCTG01000116.1 GCA_004298335.1 Nitrospirota bacterium | reverse complement strand
GTGTGGGGAGTCTGGGAGACATCATCCACGCCGACAATCGCTTCGACAGGCAGTATCTTATTCTCAAGTATCTGGGCGTCGGCTTCCGCTCCATGGAGAGTCTTCTCCGCCCCTGAACGGTTGTGTCATCGCCGTGAACGGGTGTTCATGGGTCGGTCCCGCCTGCGGTCCCTCGATCCGGCCATCGGTGTGCTCTGCTCCGTCCATATTACCCGCGTCAATATTGGCTGCCGGCTGATTTTCTGACAACGGAATCCGGCTGAACGGCCGCTGGCATTCTTTCTGCTATCTCCCTCTGCCATGAGTTCACGCGGTCGGAACAGCATCAACCATCAAGCGAGGTGCCTTATGAAGCGAATTGGAATCATGTTCCTTGTGGGCGGCGGTCTCTGGATCCTTGCGGTCGGGACCGCCCACGCCGAGTCCTGGCGGCACGGCCATCACCCTTCTTATCCGCGTGTGCAGGAAAGGTTTGAGACGTCCGTGAAAGGACGCGCTGCCGGCGCGGTCTCGTTCGAAACGCTGCGGATGCTCTCCACGGGCATGACCAAGGCGGAGGTGCTGAGCAAGGCCGGCGCCCCGCGGCACAGCTTCAAAGACAGGGGCACCCAGCGCTGGATCTATGCGTCATCCGATCACTGGATTGTGGAGATTGTGTTCTCCGGCAACAACGTGATCACGATCAACTGGTCACGGGCCTGATCGCCGGACGGAAGGAGGAAACGGCCATGCGGATACGGGCGAATCACTGGCGAATCGGGAGCGAGCGGGGAATGACAGTGGCGGAGTTGGCGATTGTTCTCGCGATCACCGGCGTGTTGTCCCTGTTCATGGGCACGGAACTGCAGGCGATGGCAGACCGCGTCTATCTGGATGCGGCGGTGGCCGAAGTGGTCGGCGATCTCCGGTATGCGCGGAACATGGCGATGCGTGAAGGGCAGCCGGTCCAGGTCGCGGTCGAGGCCGACCAGCCGGGCGTGACGCTGTTCCGGTCGAGCGACCCGGCGCGGCCGGTGGCGCCGACCCGCAATCTGAAGGACAGGGGCGTGCGCATGATTCGTTCCAGCGGCGGGCGGCTGTTGTCGTTCCATCCGCGCGGCACGAGCGCCACGCCGACGACCTTGATCCTGGAAGGCCGGCGGGGCGACCAGCGCGTCGTCACGGTCAGCCTGACGGGCATTGTCAGGGCGCGGTGAGGCGGTGATGAGCAGGATGCGGGTTTTCTCGGAACGCGGGGTGTCGCTGGTGGAGCCTCTGGTGGCCATGGTGGTGATTGCGTTCAGCCTGCTCGGGTCGGTCGGAATGTTCGCGGCGGCGCAGGACGGCATCTCGGGGAGCGCGAAAAACATGGAAGCCATGGCGCTGGCGGAATCGAGAATGGAGCGGCTCCGGGCGCTGCCCTACGGCAGCCTTGCGAGCGGGAATCAGACGGTCAACGGGATTGTTCTGACCTGGTCGGTATTTCCGGATCGGCCGAATTTGTCGGATTCCCGGGGGGCGCTGATCAGAGTGGGCGCGGAGTGGTCCGGCCGCGGGGGACAACCGCGGAAGGTCCGGCTCGGTCTGAGGAAGGCCAACCCGGTGTTCAGCGGAGCGGCATCATGAACGCCGCCGGCTTCTCCCTGGCGGAGGCGATGGTGTCCGCGGCATTAGGCGCCGTTGTCCTCGGGTCTGCCGTGGACGTATTCGTGACGCAGCACGATCACTTTCGGGGCCAGCAGACCAGGGCCGAACTCCAGCAGGATCTGCGCGGGGGAGTCCGCTTGCTGGAGAGCGAGTTGCGGCTGGCCGGGGCGGGCGTGCCGACCGGCGGCGCTCCTGTCAGTGTCATGGCGGCGGAGGAGATCGCCTTTCAGGCCAATGTCAACGGCGTGCACGGGGCATTGACGGAGGCCGCCGTGTCCGGCCAGGACTGGGTGGCAATCCGTCCCGGGGCGGGATGGACGAAGGGCAAGCACATCGTTCTCTGCGGGCCGGCCGGATGCGAGGAACATCTCCTGGACCGCGATGGAACATCCGGGAAGCTGTCGCTGTCGGACCGCCTCACGAGGGATTTTCCGGTGGGAGGCCGGGTCGAGGTCGTCAACCGGGTCCGGTATTACCTGAGCCGCAGCGATCCCCGCAACCATAAACTGATGCGCGAGGTGGATCGCGGCACCAATCCGCTGGTCGAGCATGTCGAGAGCTTTTCGCTGGCATATCTGAAGGACAACGGCGCGCCGGCTGTGACGGGCGAGGAAGTCCGTCTTGTGCGCGTCAGGCTTGAAACGGGCGCGAGCGACGGCCGCAAGGGCCGCATCCGTCGAGCGCATACGCAGGAGATAGGAGTGAGGGCGATATGAAGATACACGGCGTGGAGTCCGGAGGAGTGCTGATCGGGGCGTTGCTGGTGGGACTGCTCCTGGCGATGCTCGGCGGGGTGGCGATGAACCTGGCGGTGAACGAAACGGCGGCGTCGGCGCGCCACGTGGAGGAGCGGAACGGGCTGTTGCTGGCCGAAAGTGGTGTGGAGCAGGTGGTGGCGTGGTTGACGCACGGCGATCTGCCCTTGCCGGGGGGCGCCCCGACACCGGACCGATGCGCGGGGACCGCGGATCGTCCGGCTGTCGAACTGGATGCCGTCCGTCCCGATGATGATCGGGCGCTGAACGGCATGGGCGCCGCCGAGTTCCGGGCGTTGGCCGACCTCGGCCGCATTGTGCGGACGCGCCTGTATGAGCCGGGGCTTCCCGACGGATTCTGCACGGTCGAGGTGACGGCGGAGTCGAAGAACGGCGTCCGGCGGACGGTGGTCCTCGAACTGGGGGCGCTCAGGGTTCCGCCGCTTCACGCTGCCGTCCAGTATGCTGTCCTTCCGGCCGGTGCGGGGAATGCTGAGAGCCACCCTGCTCCGGCGGTGCTGGCGTACTGGGGTGAGATCCAAGCACAGGTGCCGGGCCTTCCACCGAGCCCGTGGCACTATCAGGCCTTCAAGGATCATGCGCGACGCTTCGGGGCTTACTATGTTCCAGACCGTGAAGGCCGGCTTTACAAGGATGAAACGATGGACCCGTCCGCGGCGCTTACGCCTGCGGAAGTCTTCGGGGCGAAGGCCGCCGGCGATCAGCGCGGCCTCGTGTTCATAGACACGCTCGACCGGCAACCACCGGCGGAGACCAACCTTGCCACGCTGGTTCTCGACTCGGCCTATATGGAGGGCGTTTTTTACGTCAACGCGCATGTGGTTCTCCGGCCGGAGGGCCGGGGCGAAACGATTCCCGCCCTGTCGCCGCCGACGGAGACGGCGCCAGGGTTCGTCTCGCGCGTGCCGGTCAATCTCATGGGCATGGCGATCCGCGGCGTGCTTCATGTTTCCGGGACCATCAGGGTCGATGGCCCGTCGCGGGTCTTCGGCGCGGTCGTGGCCGAGCGAGGGTTGGCAGGTGCTGGTCTTCTGGAAGTCTGGTACGACCATGATCTCGGGCGTGGTCTTGTTCGAGGCCTTCCCGTCGTGTTTCCCTTGAGGGGAAGCTGGCGCGAGTGGTAGCGGGTTCCCTAATGATAGGGAGCAGACTACATAAAGCCCTGACTCCATACATCCTCAGGCATTCACTCGCAATGGCGGTGTTCTTTCCAACGTATTGATATTACGTTAATATTTACGAGATTCGTGATATGCTATTTCATGGGCACTGGCTTTGCTTAATGAGAGGGTCACAGCTATGAGCATGCGAAAAAAGACATGGATGTTCGTCCGACCCCTGGGTATCGGAGGGTTCACGCTCACCGAGATGATGATTGTGGTCGGCATTATCGGGGCCTTGTCCGCGCTCGCCGTCCCGAATTTTCTGGACTGGAACCGTAAATACAAGCTCAAGGACGCGGTGGGCCAAGTGCATTCGTACATGGGGATCGCGCGGTTGACCGCCATCAATCAGAACGCCACGGCCACCGTCACGGTGACGCAGGCGAGCCCCACCTCCCGGGTCACCGTGGATTTTACGGGCATCAGCGGGATGCCGACGATCACCCTGGATCCCGAAGTGTCCCTGAGCAATGCGTCAGGCCAGTCGGTGGGCGCGGGCGTGACCTCCCCGCAAAGCGTCCAATTCAACGCCATGGGACTGCGGGTCAATTCGGGGAGCAGCGGCAACGTGTGCATTTCGAACTCGGGGGCCGTCGCGACCTGCAGCAGCTCGACCAACCAGGCGCTCAACTTTAAGAACAGCCTCGGCCAGAACTTTCGGGTCGTCGTCACGTCGACCGGGAAGGCGTCGTGGTGCTACACGAACAGTTGCGCGCAATAAGGATGATGATGGGGGCCGGCATGACGGGGTTGACTGAAAAGGGAAGCGGCGGGGGACCGGGCGAGCGGGGCTTCACCCTGATCGAGGTCATGTTCGCCGCGGTCTATCTGGCGGTCGGCCTCCTGGGCATCGCGGCCATGGAGGACATCGCGCTCTCCCGCAATCAGGACGCCAAGCGGATCACCGTCGCCACGAATCTTGCCGTCGAGATGCTCGAACGCGTCCGGTACAATTCGCCGAACAACTCCAAGTCGTATACCGGGGTCGGCTACCCCTATCACAACATCAGGGCCTGCAATTACGCCTGCTCGGGCGGGTCGTCGGCCGGGAATACGACGGCCGACGCGACCGCGACGGGCGATTACAACCAATGGAAGACACGTCTTGCGGTCTCCGATCCGTCCGGCCAGATGGTCCTGCCGAGCGCCATGGGGACGGTCACGTCCGTGGCCACCGGAACCTCGGATCTGGGACAGGTGCTGGTCACCGTCAGCGTCCAATGGACGTCGGGCCTCCGCACGCCGACGATTACCCTGACCACGATGGTGGCGCCGCTATGAACCGGGATCGTGCGAACGGGCGGGCGGGTGCGCCGCGGTTTCGAACGGAGCCCGGGTTCACCCTGATCGAATTGATGGTCTCCGTGGGCATCTTCGCGGCGGTCTCGCTGGCCGCGTTCTCCGTGCTCAGCAGCAGCCAGCGCACCGCCGTCATGAACGACCAGACCGTGGGGCTCCAGCGGAACATCCGCCTGGCCATGGATCTGGTCGCGCGGGACCTCCGCATGACGGGGTACGGCAATCCGACGGCCGGCGCACTGGCGGGGTGCACGAACCACCTGAACCCGACGAACAGCTCCTCCGGGTCCGACTCGATCAGCATGATGACGATCGACCAGCCGGTCGGGACCCTGGCGTCCACGTACGCGAGCGGCAACCTCATCACGGTCACCGGCCTCTCCTCCGACGTTGCCACCGATCTTGCCGCCGGGAAGACGGTCTTGATCACCCTGGAGGGGATCTTCACCTCCACGGTCACGGCGGCGAACAACGGCACCGGCGTGTTGACGCTGGGCACGGCCATCAAGAGCCCCCAGACGATCCCGTCCGGGGCCCAGGTGATCCGCCTGTCGTGCGTGACCTACACGGTGAGCGGCGCGAACGGAGTGGTGCCCGGCAGTTCGCCGTCGGTGACCTTTACGCCCTACCAGCTCCTGCGGAATACGACCTCGAGCGCCAACAACGCGGTGCCCATCGTGGACGGCATCGAATCCCTGCAGCTGGCCTATGCGGTGGATGAGGACAAGGACGGGAAGATCGACGACAAGAACGCCAGCGGCGCGGTGGACTGCGGGGACTTCCTGCCCAACAACATGGCGTCCCCCGCGACCAACAGCGCCTGCAACGTGACGGGCGGCGTGTCGACGATTCCCACCTCCGTGAACGCCACGCCCACGTCCGTCCGGCAGGTCCGGGTCACGGTGGTGGGGCGGGCGATTCCGCCGGCCGCCGCCAATACGGCGAACAACACGTGGAACGATTCGGCTTTCAAAAGCAGTTCGGCCGTCGCGGCGGAGGATCTGTCCATCGCGTCCACGGTGGGCATCCGGCGGCGGGCCCTGAGCCGGATCGTCAGCCTTCGCGACGCGTATACACAGTAGGATTCACATGCAACGAGAGGCGAACATCGTGCAGATACCGGGGCTTCCCGAGCAGAGAATAGTGCGGGGCCGGCAGGACGGCGTCGCGATGCTGACGGTCCTGATGCTGACGGTCATCCTGACCGTCATCGGGATCGCGGCGATCACGACCACCTCGCTCGACATCAGGATGGCGGGCGGCGAACGCCTGCGGGAGAGCAGCGTGGGCGCCGCCGAGGGCTGCATGAGCAGCGCGGTGCAGATCATCCAACAGACGCTGCAGAACTCGGCCATTCCGTCCACGCTGACGGGCGCCGGCGCCAACCCCGTCATCACGGTGAATCCTCTGCAGGCGGAGATCATGGGATCGTCCGACGGCAACACGGACAGCGCCGATCCCAACGTCTCGGGCAACGCGCCGAATGCCGTGCTCACCATCTCGCCCTATACCGTGAGCATGGACATCGACCGCCTGTACGCGCGGCCCAAGGCCGGCGGGTCCCTGCAGTTTGCGGGCGGCTACGAGGGCACGGCGGGCGGCGCCTCGGGCGGCGGGGTCGAGATTCTGTACCGGATCGATTGCTACGCGCGGACTACGTCGGGGGCGGCCACGGCCGGCCGCATCACCGGCGTGTATGCCTGCGTGGCGACGGGGGAGACATGCCAGCGGCAGATATAAGGACAGGGGAGGGAGCGGTCATGAAACGGTCGTGGAAGACAAAGGTTGTGCTGGCGTCGCTGGGCTTTCTGGCGACGGTGGTGTTCATGCTGCCGCTCGCGCGGGCCGTATCCATGGCGGATTACACCTGGACCCCGCTGTTCATGCAGAACAACGTGCCGCCGAACATCCTCTTCATCGTGGACTACTCGGACGGGATGCTGCCGGCCGCCTACGGCAACTACCCGCTGTCGTACAACAACGCCTCCAGCTACTCGAGCAACTACTCGGGGACCGGGCTCACCGGCACCGTCTCCGACACCTTCGACCCGACCCACAACTATTACGGCCTCTTCGATCCGCTGCGCTGCTACGTGCCGGCGAGCCCGAAGGGCTTCGGCCCCCCGTCCACGGGGGCGGTGCTGAAAACGACGATCAATTCGACCTGCGCCTCCACTTCCCCCTGGGACGGGAACTTTTTGAACTGGCTCTCGATGCGGAAGGTTGACGTGGCGAAGAAGGCCCTCATCGGCGGGCAGTCCCTCTCCGCCTCCAACACGGACGGGACCGCCGACAAACTGCTCGGTGAGCAAAAGACCGGCCTGAACGGCAGCACGAACACCTGCAACAGCACCAGCGACCAGTGCTGGCGCTATGTCAAGTTCGTCCGCCACGATCTGTTGCAGGGGCGGATCGATACGACTCTGGAGACGGCGGACACGGCCTGGACGTCCGGCTCGACGGCGCCGTCGGGACCGGGGCAGGTGACGGCCTCCGGGTCGACCGTCACGGCGTACCTGGGCGCCGGCCCGACCACCTTCACGACGACGTTCGCCGCCGGCGACATCATCAAGATCGGCACGAACGTGCCGAAGAACGTGACCGCGGTCACGGACGCCCAGCACCTGACCTTTTCGCCCTCGGCGTTCTCGCCCGACATCACCAACGCCACGACCTACACGCGGTACTTCCCCAAGACCGGCGTGACCTATCCCGGCTCGGTCAGCGTGACCTCCGGCTCGACCGCCGTCACCGGCTCCTCGTCCTCGACGCCGACGACCTTCACGTCCTCGTTTTCCACCGGGTCAGCGGACGCCATCCAGATCAGGTCCGCCAATACCAACAGCGACCCCATTCAGCTCGTCAGCACCATCACGGACGCCACGCACCTGACCGCGGGCGTCACCTTCGGGACGATCGCCACGGCCACGCCCTACACGATCTTCAAGCCCTCCGGGGCATCGGCGCCGGGGACCGTCTCGACGCTCGGCACCGCCGTGACCGGCACGGGGGTGACGTCCTCGACGAACTTCAGCAACACGTTCGTGACGGGCGATGCGATCATCGCGAACCCGGGCACCGGTGCGGAGGCGCAGAACGTCTCCGCCATCGGGAGCACGACTGGTCTCACCACCAGCCTGGCGTTTTCATCGAACGTCCCCCTCAATACCACCTACTCGTTGAAAGCGCACGGCCCCGGGACGTCGGCGTCGTTCAGCAACAACTCGATATCCGTGTCCGGCACGGGAGCGACGACGTTCAACACGTCCTTCGTCCTGGGAGACTTGATCCGAATCGGCACGGCCAGCGCGATTGTCTCGGCCACGCCGTCGAGCGCCACCGCCCTGACTATCACGAAGAAGGCGGGTGCGAACCTGACGAGCTCCTATACCGTCTATAAGGCGCCGTCGGCGACGACGGGGTCGGGGACAGCGTCCGTGGCGGCCAGCGGTACCATCACCGGCAGCGGCACGGCCTTCACGACCACGTTCCAGCTGGGCGACCTCGTCAAGATCGGCTCGCAGGTGCAGACGATCAGTACCCTCACCTCCGCGACGTCGATGAAAACCGACACCGATTTCCCGACCACCTCCAGCACGAACTATTCGTACTACTATGCGGCGGGGACCGTCGCGGTGACGGCCGGCAGCAACACCGTGACCGGCACCGGGACCAGCTTCACGACGACGCTGACGGTGGGCGACATGATCTGGGTCAGCGGCGTGGTCGGCGGGCAAGCGGCCACCGTGAGCAAGATCGCCAGCAACACCAGCCTGACCACCACGACCAATTTCGCGACGTCGGTCAGCAGCCAGCATTACACGCCGTTTACCCAGACCAGTACTACGACGGGACCGGGGACGGTCTCGAGCGCGAGCACCAGCGTGTCCGGCAGCACAGGCACGGTGTCCACCTCGTTTACGACCACGTTTGCCACCGGCGACGCCATCAAAGTCGGGACCGAAGTCCAGATCGTCAATACTGTTATAAGCGACACAAGCCTGACCACGTACAACGCCTTCGGCGTTGCCAACGCCAACGCCTCGTATGCGAAGCTCGTCTCCTCCGGCGTGTCGGGCGCGGGGACGGGACCGGCGAGCGTCACGGCCTCCGGCACGGCGGTGACGGGCGTGGCGACCGTCACCTCGACGACGTTCACGACGACGTTCGCCGTCGGCGACATCATCAAGATCACCGCCTCGTCCGAGCCCAAGATCATCACGGTGATCACGGACAACACCAACATGACGGTGGACTCGGCCGTCGCCACATCCGCGACGGGGTCGGCCTATACGGCGTTCTCCTCCGACTCGGCGGTGCAGCCGGGAACCGTCACGACCGCCAGCACGACCGCCGTCGGCAGTTCGGCCTCGACGCCGACGACCTTCCTATCGACGTTCGCCGTCGGCGACCAGATCCAGATCGGCGCCCAGACGAGAACCATCACGGCGATCACGGACAACTTCACCCTGACGGTCGGCACCGCGTATGCTCCGGACATCACCACGCCCTCGTCCTATTCCAATGTCGGGAACAGCCTGTCGGCGCCGGGCACGGTGACCAACACCGCGGGTTCAACCACCGTCACCGGGACGGGGACGAACTTCACCTCCCGGTTGCGGGTCGGCGAATCCATTAAAATCGGAACGGAAACAAAAATCATCGCCACCATCACGAGTGATACGGTTTTGACCACGACGACCGCCATCACCGCCGCCAACGCCGGAGCGGCCTACTTCGGGCCCAACGGGATCTATTTCGGCTCGGGGGAAGGCACCATCTATGTCAACGGCGATGCGACGCCCGTCCCATTCGATGCCGCTGCGGCGCGGCAATACCAAGTGCAGGTGGACGTGAGTCCTGTCTCCGGCGACGCCAACCAGACGAGCGCGTACCAGAAGACGCAGTCCCTGGGCTTCATCCAGACCTTCCGGACGGACGGCATGCGGGCGGCGGTGATGTTCACCAATGCCAGCAACGGGAAGGCCGGCTCCATCGTGCAGTACTTCGACGGCAACTTCAATTCGTCGGACATCACTAACATCCGGAATCAGCACATTTCCACGTTTGCGGCTCTGGCTGAGTCCACATACGAAGGGCTGTGTTACTACCGCAATTCGCAAGGCGCCTGCTACAACAACAGCCCTGCAGATTGGACGGCCAGCGTGGGCGCGTCAGGGGATCCCTACTTCTTCGTCAGCAGCAACCAGACCGTCTCCTGCTGCAAGAGCTTCATCCTGATGATCAGCGCCGGGATTCCCTCCGGCGATGGCAACGCGCCGGACCGGGCGACGCCCTTTTCCGGCATGTTCACGGGAACGGACACGCTCGGGGTGTCGGATACGGTCAACGGGTGGCTCGACAACGTCGCCTATTACGGCAATACCCACGATGTCCGGAACCAGGGCACGGGCGTCTTTGGAGACGTGCCCAACACCCAGAACGTGGTCTTCTATTCCGTGAACGCGATGGGTGGTCAGACAGGAGCCACGCTGTTGGCCTCGGCGTCCAAATACGGCGGATTCACCGACCAGAACGCGGACGGACTTCCGGACGCGGGCACTCAAACCTGCACCTATCCGACCGGCTCGAATCTGGGGAGCGGGACCGGCGTCAGCAGCCCGGAATGGGACACCAATAAGGATTGCACGCCGGACACCTACTTCGACGCCTCGGAGGGCGGTGATTTGCAGGGCAAGATCAACGACGCCATCGCGGCCATCCTGAAGCGGGCCTCGTCCGGCACGTCGGTGTCGGTGCTGGCCACGTCGTCCACGGGTGAAGGCGCGATCTACCAGGCCTACTTCCTGCCGGAGACCACCAAGGGGGACGGCACGACTGATTTGATCAAGTGGCTCGGGTTCACCCAGGGGCTGTTCATCGACACCTTCGGGAACATCCGCGAGGACAGCGACCGGGACGGCCGACTGGTGCTCACCAATGACAAGATCATCACGCTGTCGTTCGACACCACCACGAATACCGTGGCGGTGCTGCGCTGTCCGGACGCGGACGGCGACGGCAAGGCGGACAGCACGGCGGTCCCTCCCTGCTCGAACGTCTTGTTGAGCGACATCCAGCCCATCTGGGAAGCCGGCAAGCGGCTGGCCTATCTCGACCCCGGGACGAGCTGCACGATCGCCAATGCCGGCGCCTCCTGCCGCCGGATCCTCACGTGGCTTGATGCGAACAACAACAAGCTGGTGGATTCGGGAGAGGTGAAAGAGTTTACGGTGGGCAACATGGCGTCGATCTGCCCCTATCTGGGGGGCACCAGCGTGGCCACCTGCTCGACGTCGAGCAGCGCGGGCCAGACCGAGGCGACCAACCTCATCAACTTCCACCGGGGCGCCGACGGGGTGCCGCTGGGGTTGCGGGACCGTTCGAGCAAGGTCTTTGACCCGGATAATCTCGCCGACTCGGTGGGCGCGCAGAAGGTCTGGAAGCTTGGGGACGTGGTGGACGCGACCCCGACGGTGGTGGCGGCTCCGAAAGAGCGGTACGACGTGATCTATGGGGACACTACGTACACCACGTTCTTCACGCAGTACAAGAACCGCCGGCAGGTCGCCTATGTCGGCGCGAACGACGGCATGATGCACGCCATCAATGCCGGTTTCTTCAACTCGGGCGACGACCCCTGCACGACCCCCGTCGAGCACGGGTACTTCACCGTGCAACCGTTCGCCAATAACCCGCATACGGTGTCGCAGTGCTCGTATGCCACCACGGCGCGGACCAGCAACCCCAAGCTCGGGGCGGAGCTCTGGGCCTACATCCCGCAGGCGCTCCTGCCGCACCTCAAGTGGTACGCGGACAACAACTACACGCACGTCGCCTACGTGGACCTGAAACCCAAGATCACGGACGTGCGGATCTTCTGCGGCGACACCGCGGCGGCGCCCAACGGGTCGCCGTCCACCTGCATCACCGGCCAGTCGGGGACGGGTACGCACCCGGGCGGATGGGGCACGATCCTGATCGGCGGCATGCGGTTCGGCGGGAGCTGCGGCGCCTGCACGAGCGGCGCCAACAACGGCGGGCCGCCGATGACCGTGACGGCGGAGTTTGTGAGCGGGACGACCAGCACGCGCACCTTCTACGCCGTGTACTTCGTCCTGGACATCACCGATCCGGAGCAGGACCCCGTCCTGCTGTGGTCGTTCACCGACGCGAGGATGGGTTTGACCATGAGCTACCCGGCCGTGCTGCGGGTCAGCCCGCCGGCGGACGTCAAGACCGATCCGGCGAACGCCCGGTGGCTGGTGGTGTTCGGCACCGGCGCGACCGGCTACACGGGCATCAGCACCCAGACCTCGCAGTTCTTCGTGGTGGACATCGCGAAGGGGCCGACCTACAGCTCTGATGTGACGACGGGCAGCGTCGGCCAAACCTCCTGCTCGACTTCGACTCCCTGTGTCGTCGTGAGTACGAGCGCCGGCAGTGCCGG
Organism: Nitrospirota bacterium; assembly: GCA_004298335.1. Taxonomy (GTDB): domain Bacteria; phylum Nitrospirota; class Nitrospiria; order Nitrospirales; family NS-4; genus SCTG01. The sequence goes on along the minus strand of SCTG01000116.1, from coordinate 3,908 downwards.
CGGCGAAAACGTCCGCGCGTTTTCAACCGGGGACACCAATTCCTTCATGGGGGACCTCATCACGCTGGACTCGAACCTGGATTTCAGGGTGGACGTCATCTATGCGGGCAATGTCATCACCGGCACGACGCCCACCTATATCGGCAAAATGTACCGGTTGACGACCACCGCCCTGGACACGGCCGCCGGGACTCCCACGACCGTGGGGAGCTGGGGCATCACGTCGTCCGGCGCCCAGGTGCCGACGAGGCTGCTGATCACGACCACGTCGAACAGTTCGACCTCGACCTGCGCCAGCTCGGTCTGCAAAGTCGGGCCGATCACGGCCGCCTCAACCGTGAGCGCGGACACCTCCAATAACATCTGGGTGTTCTTCGGGAGCGGCCGCTTCCTCAGCAACGCCGACAAGAGCAATACCGACCAACAGTACTTCTACGGGGTCAAGGACCCCTGCGCGACGAGCTCGGCGTGCACGCAGACCACGACTTCACAGTCCAACAATTTGTTGGACGTGTCGAATGCCGTGGTCTGCAACCCCTGCGCCACGGGGACGAATGAGGTGACGGGTGTGGGAGGGACCAACGGCGATCTGGGCCAGGTCCAAAGCTCGGTCCAAAACATCGACGGGTGGTTCATGCTCTTGCCGAACTCCGGCGAGCGCTCGCTCAGCACGCCGACGATCCTGGGAGGGACAGTGTTCTTCACCACCTTCATCCCGACGACCGATATCTGCGTCGCGGCGGGCAGCGGGAACCTGTACGCCCTCTATTACCTGACGGGCACCGCGTACAAGGAGTCGGTCATCGGCACGACGACGTCCGGCGGGACCACGACGATCAAGCGGTCCATCGGGCTGGGGACCGGGTTGCCGTCCCAGATGGCGGTCCAGATCGGCGCGGAAGGGTCCGGCTCGTCCGGCTCGAGCGGCTCCGGATCGGGATGCGCGGGGCGCGTGACCGGGTTCATCCAGGCCAGCACCGGCGTGCTGGGCTCGGTCTGCGGCAAGCCGGCGCTTTCGTCCTGGAGCCGGATGCTGTCCTGGCGTGACTTGTAAGCGGACATGATGCGTGTGGGAGCAGGCCGGCCGTTCATCGCGCTGGCGGCGGCCGTCATCGTGGTTTCGTTTCTGTGGGGGTGCTCGCGGGACCCCACCCCGCAGGCGCCCTCTCCTGCGGGCGGCGGCGCTCCCGCCGCCGGGGGGAGCGGCCCCACAGGCAACCGCCCGCCCGTCATCCGGAGCGCCGTCATCTTTCCCGCCTCCATCACCATTGAGACGGAGCTCCGCGTCGAATCCCAAATCGAGGACATGGACGGCGATCCCGTCACGTCCCGCTACAAATGGCTCGTGAATGGCTCGCCGGTTCCCGGGGAGACCTCCCCCCAGTTCAAAACCGACGGGCTGAAAAACGGGGACCGCATCACGGTTGAGCTGACGCCGAACGACGGCAAGGTTGACGGCGCGGCCTACGTGAGCAATCCCGTGACGGTGGGCAACACGGCTCCCGACATCGCGGAGATCCATCTGGAGCCCGCGCCGGTCCGCCGGGGCGAGCCGCTGAAGGCCAAGGTCATTGCGGGCGATCCCGACGGCGATCCGGTCACGCTCTCGTACAAGTGGCTCCGCAACGACAAGGAAATCCCGGATGCGAAGTCCGACACGCTCGACACCAAGGATTTCCGCAAGAAGGACGTGCTGGCGGTCCTCGTCACGGCATCCGACGGGAAGGCGACCAGGGAAGGCAGGGCCGGCCTGCCGGTGACGATCGTGAACTCGCCGCCGCGCTTCACCTCGACCCCGCCCTCCGGGATCACCCTGGCGCCCGCCAAAGACGGGCCGGCCAGGGAAGGCATGTACGAATACGCGGTCACGGCGATGGATCCGGACGAGGACCCCGTCACGTTCGAGCTCAAGCAGGGCCCCCCCGGCATGACGATTGACGCGGCGACGGGAAAGATCACCTGGAAAGTGACGCTGGAGAGCGCGGGCAAGCATCACGTGGTGATTGCCGCGAAGGACAACGACGGCGGCGTGAACCAGCAGGATTTCGACCTGGACATCCCCCTGGCCCAGCCTGCCGCCGGTCAGTAGCTTGTCTGCCGCCTCTTCGCTTGATACAATGACCTTGCGACACATCGGCGCTTCCCAGGAAGGAGTCTGTCGGCGCGCTTGTCCAAGGTAGCCCTCCTCAAGGTCAAACTCAGAGAAGGCATCGACACCGCCAGCCTTTTCGGCAGCCGCGACGTGCATCTCAAAATGATCGAGGAAGCCTTCGGCATCCGGGTGTCCGCCCGGGGCGAGGAAGTCCTGCTCGAAGGGCCGGCGGAGGCCGTGCGGGGTGGAGAGCGTCTGATCGGGGGGCTCACGGCGATGATGGGCGAGGGGCTGGCCCTGCGCCCGGACGACGTGGAGTATGCCATCCGCACGGTCCAGGGCGGGGAAGATTCCGCCGCGTTGAAAGAAACCGGCCGCGGCAATCTCGAGATCAGCACCGCCAAGCGGCTGATCGTTCCCAAGTCCCCCACGCAGAAGCGCTATCTCGAGGCCATCCGCGCGCACGATCTGGTCCTGGGCATCGGGCCGGCCGGCACCGGCAAGACCTATCTGGCGATGGCGACGGCGGTCGCCAGCCTCTGCCGGCGCGAGGTGAGCCGGATCATCCTGGCGCGGCCGGCCGTGGAGGCCGGCGAGAAGCTCGGCTACCTGCCGGGCGACATGATCGCGAAGGTCAATCCCTACCTGCGGCCGCTCTACGACGCGCTCTACGACATGCTGGACCTCGAGCGGGCCAACCGGCTGATCGAGCGCGGCGAGATCGAGATCGCCCCGCTGGCGTTCATGCGCGGCCGGACGCTCAACGACTCGTTCGTGATCCTGGACGAGGCCCAGAACGCCACCTCCGAGCAGATGATGATGTTTCTCACGCGTCTGGGGTTCAACTCGAAGGCGGTCGTGACGGGCGACATCACGCAGGTGGACCTGCCGCAGGGCCGGGTCTCCGGCCTGATCGAGGTGCGGGACATCCTGGCGGAGATCCCCGGGATCGCGTTCGTCTATTTCTCCGAGAAGGACGTGGTGCGCCACCGGCTGGTTCAGGAGATCATCAAGGCCTACCAGCGGCACAGCGAGAAGCACGCTCACCGTAAAGCCTCCAAACGCACAGATTGACTCGGTGCCCGTCCTCCTGCAGAACCGTCAACGCGCCGTGGCCGTCGATCGCGCCTGGCTGGGCCGGACGGCCGGGGCCGTCCTGGCGGCCGCCCGCGCCGAGGCGGCGGAGCTGAGCCTGGTGCTGGTCTCCGATCGCCGCATGCGTGCCCTCAATCAACGTTACCGGAACAAGGATCGCTCGACGGATGTGCTGGCGTTTCCAATGCATGCGGAAAGGGGACAGATTTATTTTTCGCCGCGGAAAATAAATCTGTCCCCTGTTCTTCTCGGCGACGTGGTGATTTCCATGCCCACTGCGAAACGGCAGGCGGCGGCGTTGGGGCACGGCCTGCGCGCTGAAATCACACGGCTGCTCGTCCACGGCGTCCTGCACCTGCTCGGTTACGATCACGAACGGAGCGCCCGCGATGCCTCCGTGATGGCCCGCAAGGAGCGCGCGATTCTCCGTAAGATTCGATGAAGGGCACCGAATGGGCGTCTTGAGTCAATTGGGGCTCGGGCTGGCGAAGACCCGCGAGGGCCTGCTCGGGTCCATACGGCGTCTCCTTCCCGGCAGTCGCACGATCACGCCCGAGCTGTGTGGGGAGTTGGAGGCCGCGCTGCTGGCCGCCGACGTAGGCGCCGCTTCCGTGTCCGTGCTGATGGAGGCGGTGCGCGATCTGGTCCGGCAGTCGGGGGAGGCGGACGCGTCCTCCGTCCGGGCCGTCCTGAAAAAGGCAATGACGGACCGCCTGCGGGT
>SCTG01000115.1 GCA_004298335.1 Nitrospirota bacterium | reverse complement strand
TGGGAGTTGGCCCTGCAGAATCCGGGCTGCCCCCTGGAGGAGGATACCCTCGTCCGGATCCAACCGCAGCGCGCCCCGCAGGGGCCACAGGTAGAGGAGCGCGATGACCGCCAGACCAGCGGCCACAAGCGCGTCGGGCCAGCGGCTGGCGCGGGGAAAGACTGCCGTCTCGGGCTGGGCAGCGGTCTCGGACGAGCTTCGATCCAGCAGGGAAGACATGAGGCGGAAACTCTCGCGGCGCGATTATATCCGCCCGGCGCGAGGGAGAACGGCGCGGCAGTGGCTCTTCGAGGTGCGCTTCCAGCCTCTTGCAGCGGTTACCTTTAGGTGTTACGTCCGTACCCCCCGGCACCCGATAAGGCAGTCCCGAAGCCTTGACTCTCCTGCTCAAGTCGCTATCATGACTCCGTACCCCCGCCCAGCCCCCGTGGTGCCGAGGGAGACAGAGAAGTCAAAGACTGAGGAGGCAACAAAATGAAGCAGATATTGCGGCGGGCCCTGGCAAACCTGCACAAGGAAGAAAGCGGCCAAGACCTCATTGAGTACGCGTTGGTGGTTGCCCTGATCGCCCTGGCAGCCGTCGCCGGCATGAGCACTCTGGCCAACGGCATCAACTCTGCGTTCAGCAAGCTGGGCAGCATCCTGGGAACCTACATCACATAGTCACGGCTGAGCGGTCGGAGCAGCTTCCAGACAAACCGTCTCCCGGAGGGGGTCCCCTCCCCCTCGATGGTTTGAGGATCCAGCTCGGCGCGGTTCCACGCGCGCTTTGGGGTGTGTAAGATGAAGGGCTGATGGAGATTTTCTTTCTATCGGCGGCTTCAGCGTGGGCTGTGACCGGCGCAGCTTGGGACATCGCATCACGGCGGATTCCCAACCCGCTTTCCTACAGCGGGATCCTGGTGGGAATCCTGCTGCGGACGAGTCTCCTGGGGTGGCGCGGTCTGGGGACCGCTCTCGCGGGCGGACTGTTTGCAGGCGGGATTTTTTTTCTCCTGTACCTGGTTCGCGGCATGGGCGCCGGCGACGTCAAGCTGATGACCGCGGTCGGTTGCATCACCGGGATCCCGGAGATTTTCCGGATAATGCTCGCCTGCGCCCTCGCGGGTGGCATAATTGCTGTGGCGATCATGCTCTATCGCAGTAGCGCAACGCGGACCTTGCGCAATGTCTGGGAGTTGCTGCGCTTCCATGCCGCCCATGGTCCACAGGTTCATCCCACACTCAACATAGACAACCCGCAGGCTATCCGGCTACCCTATGCGGTTGCCATTGCTGCGGGGAGCGGGTACGCGCTGCTCGACGCTTTGCTTGCCAGGTGACCTATGGAAACCAGACGTATCGTCCTTGCCCTCGGCGTTGCTCTTCTGCTCGCCATCGGCGCCACTTTCTTCTTGTATCGAGGGGTCATCGCCCAGCGGGCATCCCAGCCGACGCTGAAGAAGATTGTGGCCGCCGTCAAGCCCATGGATGCGGGGTCGGTGCTGGCGGCGGATTCCGTCGTCCTCATCGACTGGCCGGCTAGCCTGCCCACCGAGAGCACCTTTGACAAGGTGGACGACGTGGTCGGTCGCTCGCTGATCTATCCCGTCGGCGAGAAGCAGCC
>SCTG01000211.1 GCA_004298335.1 Nitrospirota bacterium | reverse complement strand
CAAGTACGCTAGTCTTTGTTCCAGCAATTCCATGTCTACCAATTTGTTGCATGTATCCTCTAGAACACATCAAATCTGCTACAAGCATAATATATCTAATATCGACTTCAAGACCTTGATCTTCAAGTGTTGTACTAAGTTCGTTTATTAACGCATTACGAGCAGCTTCAATTCCAAGAGTATTTGCAATTTCAAAGACGTTGTTTGTGCGTATGTCTTTTTTATCTATACCCTCAATTTCGAACACTTTAGCAATGTTAGAACCAGATGTTTGTATAACCCATTCATCATCCTGTTGTACAATTGTAACTCTCTCTACATCAGCTACACCTTTTACTTTTGTTCCAAGAATTTTGTTTCTAAGAGCAAGTATCGTTTGGGCATCAGATTCTTCAGCAAGTGTTAATGTGATAGAATTACCACTTCTTTCTATTTCAAATTTCTTTTTTGATGACTGTAATGCTTCTTCTACATCATCAATGGTACATGCTCTCTCTTTCAATTTATCTGAATTCAGATTTAGTTTTATCTTTGTTGAATAATCAGTCTCTGTACTAGATATTAATGCAATAATTTTTGTATGTAAAATCTCACGAGCTACTTGTATTGCTTTTTCCTTTGATTTTTTGAATTTTGGCTCAAGATAAATGTCCATTGTAGGGGTTAGTGGTTTTTTACGTGCATCAACTAGCTCAATTAGTCTTGGAAGACCCAAAGTTACGTTTCTTTCTCTAATTCCTGCAAAATGGAATGTTCTAAGCGTCATTTGTGTACCTGGTTCCCCTATTGACTGTGCTGTAACAATACCTACAGCTTGACCAGGTTCTACCTTAGCCTTTTCATACAATTCAAGCGCTTTCTTACACACTTTTTCTATTCCTTCTTTACTTAATTTTGCTTCAAGTAATGCATCTTGAACCATTTTTGTAAGTCTTGGATTGAATGTCTTCGTGTATTTTTTAGCAAACTCAGAAATGTCTTCTTTTGTTGCTTTTTTACCAGAATCAACTATTGTTTCAGATTCTATCAATCTTTCAATTCTAAATGCTTCGCCATGATCACTTTTTGCAACATCAGTTCCATCTTCCCCGTACAAGAATTGTATTATGTGACCATGTGGATCTCTGACGGTTCCATCATATTCTAGCTTAAGGTGTTCAAGTGCGTTAATCAATCTTCTCTGCATGTAGCCACTTTGTTGTGTTCTTACTGCAGTATCTACAAGTCCTTCACGTCCTCCCATTGCATGAAAGAAAAATTCCAAGGTGGAGAGGCCTTCTCGGTAGTTTGATTTTACAAATCCTCTAGCATCAGGATTTGTATCATTTTCTTTGTAGTGTGGCAGAGCTCTGTTATTGTATCCTTTATGAATTCTTTTTCCACGAATTGATTGTTGACCTAACGCTCCTGCCATTTGTCCTATGTTTAATGATGAACCTCTAGCACCAGTAGTTGCCATTATTCTGCCCGAATTTGTTTCATCAAATGATTTATCAGCAGTACTACCAGCCTTGTCTCTTGCTTTTGAGAGCTCATTTACGATATATGCCTCTAATGCCTCTTCTGCAGAGAGTCCCCTGCTAAGCTGTAATGTTCCTTTTTTTGCTTGAGATATTAGATCATAAACTTTATCATATGTTTCATGAATTCCTACGACGATGTTTTCTTTTGTTTTTTGTGAAAGTTCCAGATCAGAATATCCGTAGCTGAATCCATAATGAGTAATAAACTGTTTTAACATCACCAGTATAGAGTT